>CACZZB010000003.1 GCA_902785555.1 uncultured Ruminococcus sp. | reverse complement strand
ATACTGGATATATTCGTTGACTATGGAAGGCTTTAATATTGAAATGAAACCCGATGTTTATGTATGGCATTTAGTCGCAGCCGCAATATATTTTATAGTATTCATGGGATTAAGCTGGCTTATATCCGTTAAAAAAGAAGTCAAGAATTGAATCATAATGCTTCGGTGTATTTTCAATATGCCGAAGCAATTTTTTTATTTAAAATATTTACAAAACGGGAAAGTTAATGTACAATTATTATAGAATATTTTTGAAAGTGAGTGGTAAAATTGAAGTCAAAGTTTTTGAAGAAAATGCTTGCTGTGGCAATGGCGGGAGCTATGCTCGGAGCTATGCTCGGAACAGCATTTTCGGGAATGAATGTACTTTCCTTGAATGTAAATGCGGCTGAAAGAACGGATTACGGTCTTGCTCAGACTTCTCAGCAGGGCGTTATACTCCACTGCTGGAACTGGTCGTATAAGAATATCAAGAAGTACATGAAGGATATTGCGGCAGCAGGCTATACATCTGTTCAGACTTCTCCTGTACAGCAGCCAAAGGATTATTATTGGGAGGGTGTTGCTTATGGAAATGTAGGTATACCTGACGGTACAGGCGGCTATGAGGGTAACTGGTGGAAGGCTTATCAGCCTGTAACATTCTCGATATGCAACAACGGATATACATGGTACGGCAATAAGCAGGAATTCAAGGAGATGTGTGCCGAGGCTGAAAAGTATGGTGTCAAGGTCATCGTTGACATTGTAGCAAATCACATGGGAAATATACAGGGCTATAAGATAGCCGATAAGAGTGCGAGCCTTGCAGAACAGCAGAAAGCTGTCATGGCGGATATTTCACCTCAGGTAGGAGAATTCTGGAAAAAGGATATGCTGACAGACCCGTCTTATTGGCATATCAGCACTTCATGGACTCATTCGAGTGACGGAAGATTTGACGTTACTCAGGGAAATATGGGTATGCCCGATTTGAATACGGGTGATTCAAAGGTTCAGCAGATGGTACTCGGACTTCTCAAGGAATGTATCGACTGCGGTGCAGACGGTTTCAGATTCGATGCCGCAAAGCATATCGAAACTCCAAAGGATAATTCGGCATTTGCAAGTAATTTCTGGGATGTTGTCCTTGACGGTGCAAGGGCTTATTACAAGCAGAAAAACGGCTATGACGGAATATATTTCTACGGTGAAGTCCTCAACAGACTTGACGATACGAATGCAGAGAATTATTATCTGAGCAAGATGTCACTTACGGATAACTCCACGAGTGATAATCTGAGAAACAGCGTTGTACATGGTTCCGTAAATGCTCTTGCAACATCAGGCTACTGCGGATATATCCACGGAAAAGCAGACCATGCTGTAATGTGGGCGGAATCTCATGATACATATATGGGCGGCGGTTCATCTTATGATGCAAATGACTCCGATATAAAGAAAACTTGGGCTATCCTTGCATCAAGAAAGGATTCAACAGGCTTGTTCTTTGCAAGACCGTATTACTCAAAGGATATCCTTGCAAATGACGTTTCAAAGGCAAGACAGTCCTATGCGACTATCCTAGAAAACGTTGGCGGTGAACAGACACAATTGGGTGATGTCGGAACGCTTACATGGGCAGACCCCGCTGTTGTAGCAGCCAACAGATTCAGAAACTTCTTTGTCGGACAGAGCGAAAAGCTCGGAAGCTCGGGACAGACTGCATACAATATGCGTGGAAAGACGGGTATTGTGATAGTTCGTGGAGAAGGTCCCGGAGCGGTTTCACTCAGTGTCGGCATGACAGACGGAACATATTATGACCAGGTGACAGGCGAAAAATTCACCGTATCGGGCGGTGTTGTCAAGGGTACCGTAAAGAATAAAGACGGTATTGCAGTCGTTTATAATCCTACTGTGGATTACGGTACAGTAAATCCCGAACAGCCGAAAGTTCTCAGAATAAATGCAAAGACGGCTGATGAAAAGAACGCATTTATGACAAATACAACAAATGTAACGATAACGGCAGAGGGTGCAAAGAGCGTTAAATATACAACATCCGAAGGTGTTACAGGTACATTCACGGGTACAACAAAGACTGTTTCAATAGGTGCACTGACAGCAACAGGCAGTGATGTTACATTGACGGTAACGGCAACGGCTGATGACGGCACTTCAAAGACAAAGAGCTATATCTATTCAAAGAAAGCTCCCCGTTCAGGCTATCCCACTTTGAACAAGGGCGGAGTAGTATTCGATAACTCAACATATAACTGGGGCAAAGTATACTGTTATGTTTACGATGAGAGCGGAAGCAGTGTCGTAAATAATGCAAGCTGGCCCGGTGTACAGATGACAGACGAGGGTGGAGATTTCTGGACTTATGAATTCCCTGACAAGTTCACGGGAGATGTAAGAGTTATTTTCAATAATAACAGCGGTGTTCAGTATCCGACAGGTTCGGGACTTTCGATGAAGTCAACGGATAAAAAGCTGTTTTCAAACAGCACTCTCGGAGCACTCCCCGAATCGACAAATCAGCTTACATTGACTCTTACACCTTCTGCTAAAACAGTAGGAGTAAATCAGACAGTGACTTTCACTGCAAAAGCAACTTCAAATACAGGTACTGTTAAATACGCCTTTACGACTTCCGACGGAAAAACAAAAGCGGCTTCAACTTCAAATACATTCACATGGACACCCACAAAAACAGGCACTTATACAATAGCTGTAAATGGTGTTGACAGCAAATCCGATATAACGGCAGTTACAAAAGTTACGGTAACATCTTCAAGCGTACTTGTCAATAACTCAACTATTTCTGCAACTACCGTAAATCTTGGTGATAAAGTCACGGCAAAATGTGCGGCAACAGGCGGCAAAGCACCATATACTTATGCAGTATATGTCAAAAAGACAACTGATGAAAAATGGACTATAAAACAGAATTTCGGTACTAATGCGAATGTTGTATTCACACCTCAGAAAGCAGTTGATTATAGAGTCTGCATAAAAGTAAAAGATGCAAGCGGAACGATAGTAAAGAAATATATCGACCTTACTGTCAAAGATACTGCTTTGAAGAATACATCATCACTTTCAGCGACTACTGTCAAAAAGGGCGGTAAAATTACAGCGAAATGTTCTGCAACGGGCGGTAAAGCACCGTATACTTATGCGGTGTATGTTAAAAAGACGACTGATAACAATTGGACTATAAAACAGAATTTCAGTACAAATGCGAGCGTAGTATTCACGACGGCAAAAGTTGCGGATTACAGAGTGTGCATAAAAGTAAAGGATGCAAGCGGAACGATAGCAAAGAAATATATCGACCTCAAATCTACCTGATAAACAATGAGAAATGTGTCATTTGTGATTCATAATTAAATAAAAAGCTGACCTTGCGGATAAAACAAGGTCAGCTTTTGTTTTGTCAAATAATCAAGAGAAAAAGTAATAACAATAACAATTAATTTTCAGTATTTGTATTTTCTTCCTCTTTTGGATAGTTTGCCGAGCATACGAGGTCTTTCGAGTATTCAGCAACTTTTTTGATACCCTTGTTATTCAACAATGCGATGTTTGCTTCTATCTGCTTTTTGAGTTCAAGGTCTGTATACTCCATCTCGACCAATTCGCCGTTTATCTGGATGTAAGGACTTAAACCGAGCAGATAGTCAGTGGAAACGTCAAAGTATCTGGCTAATTTCATGAGAGTTTCGCCGTTAGGAATACCACCGTTCTTCCACTTGCTTATGATTCCGGATGAGAGCCCGATTTCTTTGCCTACGGGATTGGGTCTTTTGCCGTTTCGTAAACAAAGATTGTAGAATCTTTCCCAGAACATAATAAATACCCCCTTATAATATATAGAAAAGATTAAATATGCCTTTCACAAAATATGAGGCATAAATATGCAGTAAGTCCAAAATATTACCGCATAGCTTTATTACATATTACCACAAAATAACTGCAAAAACAAGAACTATTTGCAAAAATACTTTGTGAAATTTTTAAAAGATTTGTGAATTTGTTATTTTGCATATTTCTTTGTATTTATTTTGTCAGATATGGAACCGATTATACCTGAAATTATAAGTAAACAAACATTTGTTATGACAATGCTTGCACCTGTGGGAGTATTGTACTGATAGGAGATTATCAATCCCGAGATACTGCAAAGTACGGAAATGACAGCGGAACATATCACTACTGTCTTGAATCGCTTGCATATACGCATGGAGGTTATTGCAGGGAAGATTATCAGACTTGATATCAGCAGAGAACCCATCATTTTCATTCCGACGGTTATGGTAAGTGCCGTAAGAAAGGCGATTATCATATTATATATACCGGCTTTTGTGCCGGTTGCCTTTGCAAAGCTTTCATCAAAGGTCACAGCGAATATTTTATTATAGAAAAATACAAACATTATTATAACAATAATCGATAGTATTATACATATAATGATATCTTTTTGTGACATTGCAATGATACTTCCGAAAAGATAGCTGTTTATATCGGTATTCATGCCTGTTGTCATGGTAGCGACCATTATACCGACTGCAAGAGAAGCTGTTGAGATTATTGCAATTGCGGAGTCACCTTTTATTTTTCCGTTCTGACTTATTCTCAGAAGAAAAAAGGCAGCTATCATAACTATGGGAACAGCAAATTCCAGAGGTGCGGCAGCATTTACCGCTGCAGCAATAGCCAATGCACCGAAGCCCACATGGGATAAGCCGTCACCTATCATTGAATATCGTTTAAGAACAAGACTGACTCCCAGAAGTGCCGCACAAAGGGATATAAGTGAGCCTCCTATGACGGCTCTGACGAAAAATTCATACGAGAACATTTTTATTATTTCATCAAACATTTTGAGTATCCTCCGAAAAGAAATATTTTCCTATGGGGCTTTTGATATATTCATCAGTTGTTCCGAAAAAAGTCCTGTCACCATCAAGATGAAGTATATGTGTGGCATATCTGACGGAAGATTTTATATCATGAGATACCATTATTACGGTGATATGCTCGTTTTTATTGAGTTCTTCAATGAGCTTGTACATATCCTCGGTAACAATAGGGTCAAGACCTGTAACGGGTTCATCAAGCAGAAGTATTTTCTTGCTTGCACACAAAGCCCTTGCAAGAAGAACTCTCTGTTGCTGACCGCCCGACAAGTCACGGTAGCTTCTTTTCAGGAGATGTTCTATTTTAAGACGCTTTATGTTGTCAATGGCAATTTGTTTGTCTTTTTTTGAGTAAAACGGTTTCAGTCCACGGCTGTTGAGTCTGCCCGATAATACTACTTCATAGACGCTTGCAGGAAAGTCCTTTTGTGCAGGAGTCTGCTGAGGGAGATAGCCTGTTTCATTTGGTTTAAGACCGTCACCACGAGTTATTTTACCGTCAGCGGGAGATTTCAGACCGAGTATTCCTTTGATGAGAGTGCTTTTGCCCGAGCCGTTTTCACCGACTATGCAGAGATAATCTCCCTGATTAACAGAGAAATTCAGATTTTTGATAACGCTTGTATTTTCGTATGAAAAAGAAACGTTTTCGCAGGTGATAAAAGACATTATTGCAAAGCCTCCCTCAGAGCATTGATGTTATCGAGCATAAGCGAATAATAGCTTATACCGCTGTCAAATTCTTTTTGAGTGATATTGTGACAGGAATGTAAAGTTAGTTTTTCAGCCCCGGTACTTTCGCATATAGTATCAGCGACCTTTCCCGAGGAAAATTCTATCGAAAATACAACAGGTATTTTTTCTTCCTTAACTTTGTCTATGAGGAATGATATTGTAGCGGCACTCGGTTCGGTTTCGGATGAACAGCCCGGAAATGCGGCATAGTATTTCAGACCGTATTCATCTGCAAGGTATCTGAAAGGGAATCTGTCACCGAATACGATAGTTTTTCTCTTTGCATTGTCAGTGATTTTGTGAAATTCATTATCAAGTGCTGAGAGCCTCTGACAATATTCGGAAGTTTTGTTTTTGAAGAAATCTGCATTTTTTGTATCAAGTTCACAGAGAGTTTCAGATATTTTTCTTGTAATGAGAGAGGCATTGACAGGAGAAGTCCAGACGTGTTCGTCATATTCTGTTTCATCACTGTCATCTTCATCTTTTTCCATGCCTTCAACTATTTCTTCACGGACTTTATCGACAATATCCATGAGGGAGATTATTTTTTTCGGTTTCCTGTCGCCCGATTCAAGTATATCATTGACCCATTCATCGGATTCACCGCCTACATATATGAATATATCGCTTTCCTGAATTTTTATGATATCCTGAGGAGTGGGGTCATAGCTGTGGCTTTCCATGCCGGGCTTGAGAAGCATTGAAACATTTACCCTGTCACCGCCTATTTCTCGTGTAAAATCATAAGGCGGAAATATCGTTGAAACGATATTAAGTTTTCCGTCATCTTTTTTTGTATCGTTCTTACCGCAGGCACAAAATACCGATACGATAACAACCATACAAAGTATAGTACAAATAAACTTTTTCATAGAAATTTTCACTCCTTGTTTTTATCTTCACTTATACAGTTTTTGCATTTCCCGTAAAAAACTGTCCTGAAAGGGTTTATCTCAAAGCCGTGTTCGGAAAATATATGCTCCGAAAGTTCCGTCAGATGAGAACATTCAAGATGTATAAGACAACCGCATTTTTCGCACATCAGATGAAAATGCTCTCTGCATTTCTGATTGTCGTTATACTGAAAACAGGCACTTGTAGCACCGTCAACGGTATATTTTCTGATAAATCCTTCTTCAAGGAGTTTTTCGAGATGCCTGTAAATAGTCGTGACACCGACAGGAGTACCGTTCCGAGCGAAGCAGTCGCTTATCTGATTGACCGTGACATGAGAATCCCTGTGTTCAATAAGATATTTAAGAACGGCATCTTTTTGTTTTGTCTTATATCCGTTTGACATTTTTTATAAATCTCCCTTTGCTGAATTTGAAAAGCATTTTCATTTTACAATAATATATATTAAATGTCAATAGCCCCCTTGAATTTGATTGACAAATATTTTGTTAAATAGTATAATTTTTTGAGTGAAATATATATTGACAAATGGTATGATGATATGTTATCATATTACTACTTTACTACAATAAAGCGGATTTGGAAGGAATGAAAACGGAATTTATGAAAAATTATTCAAAAATCACACCCGAGGGTACAAAAGACCTGCTTTTTGAGGAATGTCTTGCAAACAGGACTGTTTCAAGTATACTTGGAAAGGTGTTCTCGCACAGAGGTTTCCATGAAGTCCTCACTCCATGCGTTGAATTTTATGATGTCTTTTCGGAGGAACTGTCGGGCATACCTATGGAAAATATGTTCAAGATGAGCGATTCCAAGGGCAGGCTTATGGTAATGCGACCCGATTCGACTTTGCCTATTGCCCGAATGGTATCAACAAGACTCAAAAATATGCCGCAACCGATAAGATTATATTATAATCAGAGAGTTTACAGGAATAATCTGGGCTTGACGGGCAGAAGCAATGAAGTCATGGAAACAGGCGTTGAACTTATCGGAGCAAAGGGAAAAAGGGCTGACCTTGAAGTTATCACAACGGCTGTTGAAGCTCTTTCAAAATGCGTTCCCGATTTCAGGATAGAGATAGGTCATGCCGAGTTTTTCAAGGCTCTTGCAAAGAAACTGCCTGTCAGTGATGACGAGAGAGAGGAAATAAGATTTTTCATTGAGTCGAAGAATTATTCTGCACTCAATACAGTGCTTGATAAGCTCGAACAGACACAGTATGTAAACATCATAAGAAAACTGCCTGCACTTTTCGGAGGAATAGATGTCCTTGATGAAGCATATAGTTTATGCGACGACAAAGAAGCACTTGCAACCCTTGAATATGTAAGAGAGATATATAATGACCTTTCACTGTATAATCTCGGTGACAGGCTTATCATAGACCTCGGACTTGTTCAGAGAAATGACTATTACAGCAATATCGTTTTCAGCGGATATGTAATGGGTTCGGGAGAACCTGTACTTATCGGAGGAAGATATGATAATCTTCTTGATAACTTTGATGCATCGTCACCGGCTATCGGTTTCGGGATAAATGTAGATGCACTTGCAAGAGTCATGTTAAAAAGAGGAAATGTTCCGGCAAATAATAACCCCGATATCCTCGTTCACAGCGAAAAGGGCTATGAAGTCGAGGCTATCAAGTATACGTCAAATCTTGCACAGGCTCATATACTCGGAGAAAACAGCGTTTTTGAAACTGAGGAACAGGCTCTTGAATATGCGAAGTCAAGGGGCATTAAGAAACTTGTCATAGTCGGGGAAGAAATAAGGAGTATAAACGTATGAAACCATTGAGAATAGCCTTGACCAAAGGCAGACTTGAAAAAGATACAGTAAAATTGCTTGAAAGTGCGGGATATGACTGTACAGCCGTCAGAGAAAAGGGCAGAAGGCTTATATTGCCTATCGGAAACGGTGAAATAGAAGTAGTCCTTGCAAAAGCCGCTGATGTTATAACCTATGTAGAAAATGGTGTATGTGATTTGGGCGTTGTAGGCAAGGATACTATCATGGAAAACGGCAGAAGTTTTTATGAAATACTTGATTTAGGCTTCGGTAAATGCCGTTTTGCACTTGCAGGCAAAGCAGGCAAAGATTTTTTTGCGGGCTACAATGAAAAGACCATTGCAACAAAATATCCGAATGTTACCCGAAATTTCTTTGAGGGTAAGGGAATGGATATAAGAATAATAAAAATAGAGGGTTCTGTTGAACTTGCACCGCTTTTGGGATTATCGGACGCTATCGTTGATATAGTTGAAACAGGCTCTACACTCAAAGAAAACGGACTTGTTATAATTGAGGATAATGTTGCACCAATTTCCGCAAGGCTCATAGCAAATAATGCAAGTCTTAAACTGCGTAAAAAAGAAATAGAAACTCTTGCATATAAAATGGACGAAGAAAGGAAGAAATTACAATGATAAATATTATCAGAGCAGACGGCAAAACAGAGGTAGAATTTCTTGCAAAATTGGAGGAAAGAAACAGAAGTACAAACAATGATGTAACTGCAGTTGTCACTGAAATTATTGATAATGTCAGACAAAACGGTGACAAGGCTGTCAGGGAATACACAATTAAATTTGACGGCAAAGCCCCCGAATGTTTTGAAGTATCAAAAGATGAGATAGATTCATCTATCGCACAGTGTGACCCGAAATTTATAGAAACGCTTAAAAAAGCCGCTGAAAATATAAGAGATTTCCACGAGCGTCAGAAACAGCAGAGCTGGCTTACGACAAAGGATAACGGAGTTATTATGGGACAGCGTATCAGAGGACTTGCAAGAGTAGGCTTGTATGTACCGGGCGGTACAGCAGCGTATCCGTCATCTGTACTGATGAACGCTATTCCGGCAAAAATAGCAGGCGTAAAGGAAATCATCATGGTAACACCGCCTATGAAAGACGGCAAGCCTAATCCCGATATAATGGCGGCTGCGGCAGTTGCCGGAGTAGACAGGGTTTTCCTTATGGGCGGAGCACAGGCAATAGCCGCACTTGCTTACGGTACTGAAAGTGTACCGAAAGTTGACAAAATAGTGGGACCGGGAAATATCTTTGTCGCAACGGCTAAAAAATTACTTTACGGAAATGTCGATATAGATATGATAGCAGGACCGAGTGAAATCCTTGTTCTTGCAGACGAGAGTGCAAACCCGAAATTCCTTGCGGCTGACCTTATGTCACAGGCTGAACATGACAGACTTGCTTCCGCTATTATGGTAACGACTTCCGGAAAACTTGCCGAGGAGACCGTTTCACAGATTGAAAGACAGGTACAAATGCTTTCAAGAAAGGATATCATAGAGGAATCACTGACAAATTACGGTGTCATAATAGTATGCGATACAATGGACAAGGCTGTTGAAATGGCTAATGAACTTGCCCCCGAACACCTTGAAGTTTGCTGTAATAATCCGCTTGAATATATCGGTAAATTGGACAATGCAGGCTCGGTATTCTTGGGTAATTATTCACCCGAACCGTTGGGCGATTACTTTGCGGGACCTAATCACGTTTTACCTACAAGCGGTACAGCGAGATTTTTCTCACCGTTGTCCGTTGACAGTTTTGTAAAAAAATCCAGCTTCATTTACTATACGGAAAATGCTCTTGAAAAAGATAAAGATGATATAATCCGCTTTGCCAGAACCGAGGGACTGACAGCTCACGCAAATTCTATTGAAGTAAGATTTGAATAAATTAGCAATTAGCAAATAGCAATGAAAGTATGCGGAGAGTTTATTTTCTGACAGAAAGTCATTGATGATTGAATTTGCAAATTGCATGAAATATTAAGAAAGGAAAAGCAATTACAGTTAGCATTTATTGCACATTGCTAATTGCTAATTGCTAATTGAATTATGTACGAATTATGCGGAAAAGTAAGGGATTTAGAGTCTTACGAGCCTATCAAGGGCAATTACAGGATAAGACTTGATGCAAATGAGAGTTTTTACAATATGCCCGAGGAGATAAAAGAGGAAATAAAAAATATAATAGATGTAATGCCGTTCAACCGTTATCCCGATTCAACTGCGGAAAAATTAGTCAAGGCATTTGCGGAATTTTACGGAATATCTCCCGAAAATGTCACAGCAACAAACGGTTCCGATGAAATGCTGTATCTTCTTGCGTCGGCAATGCTTGAAAGAAACAGTGTAGTTGTAGTTGTCGAGCCTGATTTCTCAATGTATAAATTTTATTCATTTCTTTCGGAAAATATTGTTATTCCATATCAGAAGTCAGAGGATTTGCAGATAGATGTTGATGAACTGATAAAGACGGTCAATGAAAATAATGCCGATATGGTGATATTCTCGAATCCGTGCAATCCGACAGGTCAGGGGATTTCAGCCGAAAGTGCAAGGAAATTAGTTACAAGTGTAAAGGCACTCGTTGTACTTGATGAAGCTTACATGGATTTCTGGAATGAGGGCTTATTGAAAGAGGCGGCTGAATATGATAATCTTATCGTACTTAAAACGGCTTCAAAGGCAGTCGGTTCGGCAGCTTTGAGATTGGGCTTTGCAGTTGCCGACAGGAAAATTACAAGAGCATTGCAGGCAGTAAAATCCCCGTACAATGTAAATTCACTCTCACAGGAAATAGGCACTGTTATTTATAAGCATAAGGAACTTCTGAATGAGAGATGTTCGGAGATAGTCAAAAATACAAAGGAATTATATGAATCGCTCGTTAAGATAAAGGAACAGTATGATATGCCTGTTGAGATATTCAAGCCCTGCACGAATTTTGTTTTTATGAAAATGGACTTTGCAAAGAGCCTGTATGAGTATCTTTTGGATAACGGTATCGCTGTAAGGTACTTCAAACCGAATGCTTTAAGGATAACAGCAGGTTCTGAAAGTGAAAACAGTGAATTGATGAGATACATTGAAAAGTACATTTTGGAAAAATATGTTTATATGAACATATAACTTTTTGGACAAATTTGTTAAAATTTTGGCAAATTAAGGGATAATGGCATTTTTTCTGTTTACAAATCAAAAAAAATAAGTTATACTATATTCGCAATAAATAAAAAGGTGGCATAAAAACAATGCGTACAGCAATTATTGACAGGAAAACCAAAGAAACCGATATTCATGTGGAATTAGACCTTGACGGAGGAGAAACGAATGTTTCAACGGGGATAGGATTCTTTGACCATATGCTGACAGCATTTTCGGTGCATGGCGGTTTCGGGCTTACCGTAAAGACCGTCGGTGACCTGTATGTTGACTGTCACCATACTGTTGAAGATACAGGTATTGTGCTCGGCAAGGCTTTTGGAATGGCTCTGGAGAATAAGGGCGGTATAAAAAGATTCGGTTCTTTCTATGTTCCGATGGATGAAGCCCTTGCATTCTGTTCACTTGACATAAGCGGAAGACCGTTTCTTGTGTTTGATGCGGAGTTTCCGGAGGAGAGAATAGGCACTTATGACAGTTGTATGACAGAGGAATTCATGAGGGCATTTGCTTACAATTCGGGGATAACACTCCATTTGAAGTCATGCTACGGCAAAAATTCCCATCATATTACCGAGGCTTTGTATAAAGCATTGGCTCATGCCTTGAAAGAGGCTGTTCAAACAACAGGAAACAACAAACCTCTTTCAACAAAGGGTGTATTGTGATAATAATATAATTTGAAAGGTTGGATATATATGTTAGTATTACCTGCTATAGATATAAAAGACGGAAACTGCGTAAGATTATACAGAGGAGATTATTCTACCGTACATAAAGTAGCAGAAAGTGCAGTCGAAACTGCAAAGGAATTTGAAAAAGCCGGTGCGGAATTCATGCACATGGTAGACCTTGACGGTGCAAAAGACGGAAAAAGGATAAATTCAGGACTTATACTTGATGTAAGAAAGAATTGTAACCTTAAAATAGAAGTTGGTGGCGGTATAAGGGATATGGAGTCGGTAGAGTTCTATCTTGAAAACGGCATTGACAGAGTTATACTTGGTTCAGCGGCTATAAGAGACCCCGAATTTGTCAAAGAAGCTGTCAAGAAATATTCTTCACAGATAGCTGTAAGCATAGATGCACTTGACGGTATGGTATCGGCAGACGGCTGGACAGATACCTCCGAGATAAATTATATCGAGCTTGCAAAGCGTATGGAGGATATCGGAGTAAAATACCTGATATTTACTGATATCTCAAAGGACGGTATGCTTTCGGGACCAAATCTCGTAATGCTTGATGAATTGAAAACCTCTGTAAAATGCAATATAATAGCATCAGGCGGAGTGTCGAGCTTAAAGGATATAATCAATCTTGCGGCACTTGATATATACGGTGCAATAAGCGGAAAGGCTATCTATACTGGAAATCTTGATTTAAAGAGGGCTGTTGAAGTCGCAAAGGCTGCTTCAAAAAAGAAATGATAAGGAGTTTTTCGGGTGTACGAGTTTATAGAGGATTATTTTAAAAAAGCAGACTTGTTGCCTGCAATAATACAGGAAAAAGATACTGGCGAAGTCCTTATGCTTGCCTATATGAACAGGGAATCTATGCGTAAGACCTTTGAAACAGGCTATACATGGTTTTACAGCCGTTCAAGACAGGAACTCTGGAATAAAGGTGCAACGAGCGGTCACCTGCAGAAAGTAGTTGATATCAAAGGTGACTGTGACAAGGATACATTGCTTGTTATCGTTGAACAGACGGGTGCGGCTTGTCATACGGGCAGTCATTCATGTTTTTTCAATGAACTTTGGGAGGCTTTTAACAGTTAAGACGATTTTATAAAAAGTTATGATAATATGTTGACTTTTATAGTTTGTCGAATTGACAAAAGTAAACTTTTATGTTAAAATCAGAGAAGATACGAAGCCTATGCGACAGCCAAGCGATGATGGCAGAGTAAATATTACGAAAGGAGAATGGATTAGAGGTAATCATTCCTCTATGATAAGGGGAGGAACACCCCTCCGGGTACAGCGTAGCCATTCGCTGTCAGGGCGGTAACCGGTCCGTTCGGTACAAGTGTGGTAGCACAGGACACAGTTCCTCAAAAGTAATATTAAAATGCACAAAATCAACTTCTCTGATTTGTGTATATGTACCCGTTCGTTAGCGGGGAATTTACGCCTTTGGAGTGTCATACCAAACATGAGTAGATTTATATCAAAAATGGACACGTTGAACAAGGAATGAAACATAAAAGTTGCTTTTTATAACTTTTTATAAGTTTTCAGTAACGGATAATAAAAATGGATAATGAATTGTATAATCTGTATCAGACGATACTCGACAGAAAAGAGAATAAACAGGAGGGTTCATATACCTGCTATCTTTTTGAAAAGGGTATTGACAAGATACTGAAAAAAGTCGGTGAAGAATGTTCTGAGACCATCATAGCGGCAAAGAACGGTGATAATAAAGAAACAGTCCTTGAAATATCAGACCTTATATATCACTTGTTCGTAATGATGGCAGAACAGGGCATAAGCGTTGATGATGTAATGAACGAACTTGCAAAACGCAGTCAGAAAACAGGAAATCTCAAAACATTTCATCAGGTAGACAAAAATACTTAAAACAATTAGCAATTAGCAATTAGCAATGTGCAATTATTGCTGATTGCTGATTTTTGTTTAAAGAAAGGGTTTTTTATGAAAACAAGCGATTTTTATTATGATTTGCCCGAGGAGCTTATTGCTCAGACTCCGATAGAACCCCGTGACAGTTCAAGATTATTAGTCATGGACAGGACAACGGGAGAACTTGAACATAAACATTTTTATGATATATTGGATTACCTGAACGAGGGAGATTGCCTGATACTGAATGATTCAAGGGTACTGCCTGCAAGGATATTCGGTGAAAAAGTCGGAACAGGTGCAAATGTGGAGTTTCTTCTTCTAAAGCAGATAGAGAATAAAAAATGGGAAACTCTTGTCAAGCCGGGCAAAAAAGCAAGAGAGGGTGCAAGATTCACATTCGGTGACGGTCTTATGACGGCAACTGTCATTGAAGTAAAAGATGACGGTAACAGAGTCGTTGAATTTGAGTGTGAGGGAAGTTTTTTTGAAAATCTCGATAAACTCGGACAAATGCCGCTTCCGCCTTATATACACGAAAAATTACAGGATAAAGAGCGTTATCAGACAGTGTACAGCCGTGAATTGGGTTCGGCTGCCGCACCAACGGCAGGACTTCATTTCACCAAAGAGCTTTTGCAGAAAGCAAAGGATAAAGGTGTAAAAATAGGCTTTGTTACACTTCATGTTGGTCTTGGAACTTTCAGACCCGTTAAAGTTGATGATGTGACAAACCATAAAATGCACTCGGAACATTATGAGCTTCCCGAAGAAACAGCAAGGCTTATAAATGAAACGAAAAAAAACGGAGGTCGTGTGATATCAGTCGGAACGACAAGCTGCCGTACTCTTGAAACGGTCGCCAAAAAAGAGGGCTGTATAAAAGCGAGTGAGGGCTGGACGGATATATTCATATATCCGGGATTTAAATTTGAGGTGCTTGACGGGCTGATAACGAATTTTCATCTTCCCGAAAGTACGCTTATAATGCTTGTATCAGCCTTTGCAGGGTTTGACAATGTAATGAACGCCTATAAAACAGCCGTAAATGAAAGATACAGATTTTTCAGCTTTGGTGATGCCATGTTTATAGGACACATGAAAAACTCCTGATATCTGAATAAGGTTTCAGTTTATCTGTTCATTCAGCGATTTTTTTTACCAAAACAGATTTTGCATCATTATGTTTTAAAGCTATTACGGAACTTCTGAAAAAATATGCTTTCGGGTCACCGGTGACTGTCTGATTTATGACGGTTATCTTTGTACCTATAATAAGACCGAGTGACATCAGCCTGTGACGGATATCAATATTATCCGGTAAAGTGCAGACAAATCCGCTTTCACCGACATTGAGGCTGTCAAGCGGCAGCAGAGGGGATTGTTTCATTGAAAAAGCACTCCTTTGAAAAATGTATTTTTATATTTACAGAATATGCAGGTTTAAACTGCAAGTTTAATGTTTTTCTCTTGGGCAAGTGTTATAATTTGAACATCAAAAAGAAAAGGAGATATCAAACTATGGGTATTGATTGGGAATTCTACTTGGACATAGACGAAGGCGAATACGACAGCGAGCATATACAGGAAGCGTATGATGACAGAATACCGGATGATGACGGCATGTATTACACGAATTATCGTAATCATTATGACGATGACGATTACTATGATGATTATGAAGATGATGATTATGACGAAGATTACGATGAAGATTATGATGAAGATTATGATGAATATGATGAAGCCTCCGAAGAAGTAAGTAATGAAACAAGCGAACAAGTAAGTCGGGAAACTGATGAAACGAATGATTCGACAGCTGAAAAATCGCTTGAAAATGATTACTTACAGAATAGTGAGGAAGATTTGCCGTTTTGATAATGAAATTATAAAGATACATAAAGACAGATTGTATAATACAGTGAGCAGATTAACGGAGATGCAGATTTTTTGCATTTCCGTATTTTTTAGTTTATTATATGTAAAAAATAAAGAGTGCCTTTTTATCTGCACTCTTTATTCTTGTATAACAGACCCTGTATCAGTTACAATTTTTCTGTTGTCATACATTATCAAATATCATCTGTATCATCTGTCGGTGATTGTAACACATCAATTTCGATTGTTTCATCTTTTGGTTTCTTGCAAAGGCGTATGTATCTGACTATACGTGTTATATCAAGGGTAAAGCCTCCCAATATAAATGCCAAACCAAAAATAGTCGAAACGATATCCGGAATATCAATAAATGCCGTTGCGACAAGCAAACCTATCATAACAATAAGACCGATTATCCAATTGCCTACCCTTTTTGAAATGAATACATATACCGACATCATGGAGTATACAATTATAAAGAAGAAAATTTTCTCGAATATATTTATATCTGATGATGACATTGTAAAATATACCATTAATCCCGATATTATTGCTTTGAGAGGAATGGACATCAGGATTTCTCGTAACTCTGCTTTCTTGAACTCTCTTTCCACATCAAACATTATTTGATCAACACCTTTCAGTTTTTAACTTTATTGTAACTGATAATTCCGACAGGGAATTTTTGGTTCTCTATCAGAATGTAGAATCACTGTATTGATTATACTACATTCTAATGGAGAATGTCAAGTATAAAATTCTTTGTTATTCTTTTTATGGGGTGATCTTATATGAAAAAAAGGCCAAATTCCAATTATTCGGGAATTGTATTTAAACTTGATAAAATTATGGCAGAAAAAGGATATTCAAAAAATAAACTGTGTGTAAAGTGCGGACTTCGTTTTGAAACAGTACAGGGATATTACATCGGAGATATCAGCAGGGTAGATTTGTATGTTCTTGCAGCAATCTGTAAAGAACTTGAATGTAATGTTCAGGATATTATTGAATATTGTCCCGAAGTGACAAAGGATATTAAAAAATTGAATTTTTCAAGATGAGTTCTTGTTTATATATGAGATTATAGGTCTTTGACTGCAAACAAACGGAGATGCAGATTTTTTTGTATTTCCGTATTTTGTTTTTATGAAAGTTTTGTGTTGTAATTTTTGGAAAATATGATATAATGATTGTATAATATGCAGTTATTGGAGGAAGAATTTATGATAGCAGTAGCAATAGACGGTCCGGCAGGGGCAGGCAAAAGCACTATCGCTAAAAAAGTATCGGCTGAACTCGGTTTCATATATGTCGATACAGGGGCGATATACAGGGCGGTAGGTCTTGCGTGCATAAAAAAAGGCATAGATGAGGGCGACAGTAAGGCTGTTAACAAACTTCTGAAAGATATTGATATAAGAATAATCTTCTTTAACGGTGAACAGCATATATTATTGAATGACGAGGACATTTCGGGAGAAATTCGTACCGAAACTGTTTCAATGGCAGCTTCAACGGTGTCGGCTATACCCGAAGTCAGAGAATTTTTGTTGGACTTGCAGAGGAATTTTGCAAAGGCAGATAATGTTATCATGGACGGCAGGGATATAGGTACAGTGGTATTGCCCAATGCACAGGTAAAAATATTTCTGACGGCTTCCCCGGAGGTAAGGGCAAAGAGGAGAGTTGCTCAGCTTGCCGAAAAAGGCGAAAGTGCAGATTATGATACTGTTCTGGAGGATATAGTCAAGCGTGACTACAACGATTCACACAGGGAAATAGCTCCGCTTAAACCTGCCGACAGTGCATTTATAGTTGATACATCAGAGATAACTCTTGAAGAATCTGTCAGGAAAATCGCTGATATAATAAAGGAGAATATGGAATAATGAAGATGAGTCCTTTTTATACTTTTGGCAGAGGATTATTGATGCCGTTTTATAAGCTGTTGTTTTGGTATAAGATAAACGGAAGGGAAAATGTTCCCGATGACGGAGCATATATAGTCTGTTCAAACCACTTATCCAATAATGACCCTGTACTTCTGGGAATCGCAATGAAAAGACAGATATTTTATATGGCTAAGGCAGAGTTATTCAAAAATCCGATAGCAGGCTGGGTAATAAGGCATCTCGGAGCATTTCCCGTAAATCGTGGTGCCGGTGACGGAAAGGCTATAAACGAAGCCGAAAATATAGTCAAAGACGGCAAACTTCTCGGTATATTCATTGAGGGTACACGTTCAAAAACAGGTGAATTTTTAAGACCGAAATCGGGAGCGTCAATCATAGCACATCAGATGAATGTCCCCGTAATACCTGTATGTATAACCCCCAAGAATAAAAAAATAAAACCATTCCAACAGGTGAAAATATCCATAGGAAAGCCAATGACACCTCAGGAACTCGGTCTTGAAAATGGAACTCCCGAAGAATACAGAAATTCAAGCAGAAAAATAATGGCGGAAATAAAAAAATTAAGGGAAAATGATTTGAAATGAAAGTAACGGTAGCAAAATCGGCAGGATATTGTTTCGGAGTCAGCCGTGCGGTAAATATAGTCGAGGAACTTCTTGACAGCGGAGAAAAAGTATGTACCCTCGGCCCTATAATCCATAATCCCCAAAAAGTGCGTGAATTTGAGGAAAGAGGAGTAAAAACAGCGGAAACTCCCGAAGAAGCAGACAGAAATGCAGTGCTTGTAATAAGAGCACATGGTATTCCGTCACAAACAGAAGAAAAAATAAAGTCTCTCGGCTTGAAATACAGAAATGCAACTTGTCCTTTTGTAATAAAAATTCATAATATAGTGTTGCAACATTCAAAAATTTGTGATATAATACTGATTGCAGGCGATAAAAATCACCCCGAAGTACAAGGAATTATAGGTCATTGCAGTTCGGAATGTCATACATTCTCAAATAGTGACGGATTAGATGAACTGTTGGAAAAGTTTCCGTATATAAAAGAAAAAAGTGTGTGTGTCGTTGCTCAGACCACTTTTGATATGTCGGAATGGAAAAAATGTTTGTCGAAAGTTCAAAAACTCTGTACAAATGCAAAAATTTATGATACAATATGTAATGCAACATCTGTAAGACAGTCTGAGGCAGAAATATTGGCATCGCAGTCTGACCTTATGCTTGTGATAGGCGGAAAACACAGCTCCAATACAAATAAGCTTTTCAATATATGCAAAAGCAGATGTATGGAAACGTATCTTATCGAAACCGCTGACGAATTGCCGATGTCAGCAATCAAAAAGTCCTGTTTTATAGGCGTTACAGCCGGTGCATCAACTCCGGCAAGCATTATTAAGGAGGTTTTACAAACCATGTCAGAAGAAATCAAAGAAGAAATGAAAAAGGTTGAGGAAGGCGAAGAAAACTTCAAGGAGCTTCTCGAGGAGTCACTCAAAACTTATAATACAGACGGAAGGGTAAAAGGTATTGTCGTAGGCATTACACCTACTGAGGTAAGAGTTGATGTCGGCAGAAAACAGACCGGTATAGTTCCTTTGTCAGAGCTTTCAAGTGACCCCAATGCAAAAACAGAAGAACTTGTTAAAATAGGTGATGAGCTTGACCTCAAAATTATGAAAACCAACGATCAGGAAGGTACTATCCTTCTTTCAAAGAGAATCATAGATTCTCAGAGAGGCTGGGATGAGATAGTCAAGGCTTGTGAGGATAAGACCGTTGTAACAGGTGTTGTGACGGAAGTTGTAAAAGGCGGCGTCGTTGCAGTCTCAAACGGTGTAAAGATATTTATCCCACAGTCACTTACAGGCTTGAAGAAAGGTGCAGATCTTTCCGTACTTCTCAAGCAGGAAGTTTCATTCTACGTTATCGAAACAACTTATCAGAGAAGACGTGCAGTAGGTTCTATCCGTGCCGTTGAAAAAGAAGAAAACAAGAAAAAGGCTGAAGCATTCTGGGCAGAAGCAGAAGTAGGCAAAAAGTACACAGGTACAGTAAAGTCACTCACATCCTATGGTGCATTCGTTGATATCGGCGGTATTGACGGTATGGTTCATATTTCCGAGCTTTCATGGAACAGAATCAAGCATCCGTCAGAGGTCGTAAATGTAGGCGATACCGTTGAAGTTTACATAAAGGCTCTCGACCCCGAGAAAAACAAGATATCACTCGGCTACAAAAAAGCAGAGGATAATCCGTGGGAGATACTCAAGAATCAATATCCTGTAGGCACAGTTTGTGAAGTTGAGATCGTAGGCTTGACACAGTTCGGTGCATTCGCAAGAATACTCCCCCATATTGACGGTCTTATCCATGTTTCACAGATATCCAATGAAAGAATCGAGAAACCCCAGGATGTTCTTACAGTAGGTCAGAAAGTCAATGCTAAAATAACAGCAGTAGACTTTGACAAAAAGAGAATAAGCCTTTCAATAAAAGCAGCAAATGAGCCTGCTGAAGAAGAAGCTTGATTTTTTTAGAAATTCCTATATGACTTTAAGGCATCTCTCCACAGAGGTGCCTTAAAGTGTTTATAAAAAAGATGAGGTGTTTTATTTATGTACGAGGAAATAACAGCCGCAGCAAAACAAGCGGTTATCGAAATATTGGAAAAAGCTGATTTAAAGAAAAATTCTGTTTTTGTGGTAGGCTGTTCATCAAGCACGGTCGCAGGAAAATCCTTCGGCACAGCGTCAAGCATGGAAATCGCTCAGGCAATATTTGACGGGATATATCCCGAGCTTGAAAAAAGAGGTATATATATAGCGGCTCAGTGCTGTGAACATCTCAACAGGGCGGTAGTAGTCGAAAATGCCGCAGCCCTTGCACAGAACAGGGAAACCGTCAATGTTGTACCGCAACCCAAAGCAGGCGGTTCATTTGCGACTATAACTTATAATACTCTCAAAGAACCTGCCGTTGTTGAGCATATCAAAGCTGATGCAGGCATTGACATAGGCGGAGTGCTTATCGGTATGCACCTCAAAGATGTAGCCGTTCCGCTGACACTTTCGATAAAACAGATAGGCGAAGCACATATCACATCAGCCCGTACACGTCCGAAATTTATCGGCGGTGAAAGGGCACACTATAATGACAGATTGAAATAATCATTTTGAAAGGAGATATTATGGGTTACAAAGAGGAATTTATCGAAATATACAAGGAAAATATAAAAAGGGAAGGTTCGGCAGAGCTTTTGGAATGGCTTCAAAGAACAGATTTTTTTACAGCCCCTGCAAGCACAAAATTCCACGGAGCTTGTGAATGTGGTCTTGTAATGCACAGCCTGAGCGTTTATCATACAATGGTCGAAAAGCATTTCAATGCCGAAACGGACAGTATGGAAAGTTTTGCAATATGTGCATTGCTTCATGACCTGTGCAAGGCACAATTCTATAAAGTATCAACGAGGAATGTCAAGAATGATGAAACGGGACAATGGGAGAAAAAGCCATATTATTCCGTTGAAGATGCGTTCCCATACGGTCACGGTGAAAAATCGGTTTTTCTTATCGAAAGATTTATGAGATTGAAAACTCCCGAAGCGGTCGCCATAAGATGGCACATGGGCGGTTTTGATGAAGCGGCAAGGGGCGGCAGCTTTGCAATAAGCCTTGCGTATGAAAAATATCCTCTTGCAGTCAAGCTGCATCTTGCCGACCTTGAATCGACTTACCTGCGTGAAAAACACACTTCTGCCATGAAATAATAAAAAAACTGTCTGTAAATCTTGTGTTTGCAGACGATTTTTTTATTTAAAAAGCACTTGAAAATATTGAATTAAAGCAAAAAACGTGATATCATAATAAAATACAGAAAAAGGAGCGGTGCAAGGGAATGAAGAAATGGATGATCTCAGCGGTTGACAAGGAAAAGGTAAAGATGATATCGGCAAAATACGGTATACCTGTATTCACAGCGTTACTGCTTGTCATCAGGGGCATAACGGAAAAAGAGGATATAGAAAAATTTTTTTCGGCTGACAGTTCATTGAGTGACCCGTTTAATATAAAGGATATGGACAAGGCAGTCGAAAGGATAAAAAAAGCTGTTACATCAGGCGAAAAAATATGCATATACGGGGATTATGACTGTGACGGTGTAACGGCTACGACTATATTATATTCATATCTTGAATCGGTATTCGCTGATGTAATGTATTATATCCCCGACAGGACATCGGAAGGTTACGGAATGAATATGAAAGCTGTCGATAAGCTGAAAGGATACGGTGTACAGCTTATCATAACAGTGGATAACGGCATAGCGGCAATCAATGAGATAGACCATGCAAATGAACTTGGTATAGATGTTGTCGTCACAGACCACCATAAGACACAGGATATTATTCCCCGTGCAGTTGCTGTTGTGAATCCTCACAGAACGGATGATACTTCGCCGTATGAAGATTTCTGCGGAGCAGGTATAGCCCTCAAGCTGGTTATGGCATTGGAGGGAGAACAGTTCTCCGTAATGGAAAATTACGGTGAAATAGCCGCTATCGGTACAATAGCCGACCTTGTGCCGCTTACGGGAGAGAACAGGACTATCGTAAAAACAGGTCTGAGAAATATGGCAAACACCGAAAGGGCGGGTCTGACAGGTCTTATAGATATCTCCAATATAGATAATATAAATGCAGGAAATATAGCTTTCAGGATAGCACCGAGAATAAACGCTGTCGGCAGACTCGGCTCGGCTGATGATGCTCTGAGAATGTTTCTGACAGAGGACTATGACGAGGCAGTTCAAAAAGCTGAACTGCTGAACAGACTCAATTCTGAAAGACAGTCGATAGAGTTGGATATATTCAATCAGATATGCGAAATGCTGAAACTGAATCCCGAACTTACCTATGACAGAGTTCTTGTCATTTCCTCAGAGGGATGGAATCCCGGAGTTATAGGGATAGTATCATCAAGAGTGACGGAAATGTTCGGCAAGCCGTCTATAATAATTTCGGAAGACGGAGATATATGCAAGGGTTCGGGAAGAAGTGTATCGGGATTTTCGATAGTAGATGCTCTTTTTGCCTGCTCGGAATATCTTGATAAATTCGGCGGTCATCCGATGGCGATAGGATTCAGCATAAAAAAAGAAAACATTGCCGATTTCAGAAAAGCTATAAACGACTATGCGAATAAAGAGGAAAAAATGGCTTTGATGTCACTGAAAGTTGACTGCAAGCTGAATCCCGAAAAACTCGTTCCCGATATGGTACATCAGCTTCAGGATTTTGAGCCTTTCGGCTTCGGAAATTCAAAGCCTGTCTTTGCACTGTGCAATATGAGATTGGACAAGATAATACCTCTTTCCGAGGGAAAACACTTGAAATTAGCCGTATCAAAGGACAATACAAGACTCAATATAATGAAGTTTTCAACAACGGTCAATGAATTCCCGTACAGTGAGGGAGATATACTTGATTTTGCCGTATGTCTTGAACTGAACGTATATCAGGGCAGAGAGAATATGTCATTCAATGTAAGAGATATAAAATTATCAGGTTTTGACAATGAAAAGGCAATGTATTCATTGCAGGATCATGATGCTTATAAAAGCGGAGTCATCTCGGAGAAAATTGCCGATAAACTCCCGTCAAGAGATGAATTCGCACAGCTTTACCGTTATCTGAGAAATACCAAAAAACAGTTTTATTTCATAGATTCCCTTTTATATAAGCTGAATATGCAGTCGATAGATGCCTTTAAACTGCTTATCATGCTTGAGATACTTTGTGAAAGAGGTCTTATAGACTACGAAAGGGAAATGGACAGATTAAAGATATCTGTACTTGATATAGGTGTCAAAGTGACGCTTGAAGCGTCGCCGATATATATAAAATTAAAGGAGGATATAAGCCATGTCGGAAAGCACACATAAATTTTATCAGGATTACCATGAGTTAGTAGATTTGATGAAAAAAAGCGACCACAGCTATGATTTTGAGTTGGTTGAACGAGCGTACAGGTTTGCGGACAAGATGCACGGAGACCAACGCAGGGCATCGGGAATACCTTATATTCTCCATCCAACTTCGGTAGCCTGTATACTTGCGGAACTCGGTATGGATTCTGAATCCCTTGCGGCTGCACTCATGCACGATGTTGTCGAAGATACTCCCGTAACGCTTGAAGAAGTTACCAAAATGTTCGGCAGCGAAATAGCCAATTTGATTGACGGTGTAACGAAATTGGGCAAGATACCGTATTCGTCAAGGGAAGAACAGCAGGCTGAAAATATCCGTAAAATGCTGATAGCAATGTCAAATGACATAAGAGTGATAATAATAAAATTAGCGGACAGGCTGCATAATATGCGTACAATAGACTGCATGAAGGAACAGCACCGCAGGGACAAGGCTCTTGAAGTAATGGAAGTTTACGCTCCCATTGCACACAGATTGGGTATCAGGGCACTCAAGGAAGAACTTGAAGACCTCTCTATAAGATATCTTGACCCCGTAGGCTATGCCGAGATTGAAAGACAGCTTGAAGCCAAAAGCAAGGACAGGATAAATTTTGTGGCTCAGATAAAGCAGACTATTTATGAAAGACTGAAAGATGAAATAAACAATGTCTATATAGAGGGCAGAGTAAAAAGCATACACGGCATTTACAAGAAAACTTATGTAAAAGGCCGTACAATGGATCAGATATATGATATCTTTGCTGTCAGAGTAATAGTTGATACGGTAGCGGACTGCTACAATGTACTGGGTGTCGTTCACGACCTGTTCAAGCCCTTGCCTAACAGATTCAAGGACTATATCTCAACGCCAAAGGCTAATATGTATCAGTCACTTCATACGACTGTTATCGGAAAAGAGGGTATCCCCTTTGAAATACAGATAAGGACATGGGAAATGCACTATACGGCTGAATACGGTATAGCTGCACATTGGAAATATAAAGAGGGTATCACAAAGAAAAATGCACTTGATGAACGTCTTGCATGGATAAGAAAAATGCTTGAAAATCAGAGTGACAATGATTCAACGGATATCGTCAGAACAATAAAAATGGACTTGGTGCCCGAAGATGTTTTCATATTCACCCCCAAGGGTGATGTAATAAGCCTTCCCAACGGTGCTACCGTAATAGACGTAGCCTATGCGATACACAGTGAAGTAGGTCACAGAATGATTGGTGCAAAAGTCGATAAAAGGATAGTACCGATAGACTATAAAGTCAAAAACGGTGAGATAGTCGAAATAATGACTACAAAAGAAAACGGTGCGGGACCGAGCAGGGATTGGCTGAATATAGTCAGGACAAGTGAAGCGAGAAGTAAAATTCGTCTTTGGTTCAAGCGTGAAAAGCGTGATGAAAATATTGCCGAAGGCAAGTCTCAGCTTGAAACCGAATTCAAAAGATTGGGTATAAATGTTCCCGAAAAGGAACTTGAAGAATTTCTTGCCGATACCATTCACAGACAGAACTGCAATAATCTTGAAGATTTCTATGCCTCGATAGGCTATGGAGGAGTACAGCTCTGGAGAATACTCCCTAAACTGAAGGAAGAATATTTCAAGAAATATTCCGAAAAGGAACAGCCTGCACAGGTCGTTATAACAGAGCCTGTCAAGAAAAAAGTCAGCAGCGGTGTCAATGTTTCGGGTTTGGATGACTGTCTTGTGAAATATTCAAGGTGCTGTAATCCGCTTCCCGGAGATGACATAGTAGGATTCATAACAAGGGGCTACGGTGTTTCCATACACAAAAGAAACTGTACGAATGTTCCGGCAGATATAGAGAATTGTCCCGAGCATGAGCGTTGGGTGAAAGTCGAATGGGCGGATAATATATCACATGAAACATTCCAGTCAACACTTCAGATAATGGCGGCTGACCGTACAGGTCTTTTAGCCGATATAACCAATCAGCTTTCAGCGATGCACCTGTTCATACACGCCCTTAATTCAAGGGAATTCAAAAACGGCATGGCACATATCGAAGTATCTATCACTGTAAACGGAATAAATCATCTTAAAATGGTAATAAGCCGTCTGAGCGGTATACAGGGTATAGTGTCGATAGAGAGGAATTAATTTTAATGAAAGCGGTAATACAAAGAGTAACAGAATGTAAGGTGACTGTCGGAAGTGAAACTGTCGGCAGTATAGCCCATGGATTTCTGATATTATTGGGTGTAGAGAACGGTGACACGAAAAAAGATGCCGAAAAACTCAGTGCAAAAATATCCGTATTGAGAATATTTACAGATGAAAACGATAAAATGAACCTGTCATTGCAGGATATTGACGGTGAAGTTCTTGCAGTTTCCAATTTTACACTGTCGGCTGACTGCAGAAAGGGCAGAAGACCCAATTTCATAAATGCCGAAAAGCCTGACAGAGCAAATGAACTGTATGAATATTTTTGCGAATGTATGCTTAAAAACGGCATAAAAAAGGTTGAAAAGGGCGTTTTCGGTGCAGATATGAAAGTATTGCTCTTGAATGACGGACCTGTTACTATAATAATAGATTCGAGGGATTTGGCATGATAAAAGTAGAATGTTTTCCTGTCGGGGAAATACAGGCGAATTGTTTTTTTGTAACCGATGATGAAGCGGAAGAAGCGTTTTTGGTCGATACAGGGGATTATTCGTTTAAACTCGAGGAAAGAATAAAACAGTTCGGTGCAGACAAGGTGAAATATATTTTATTGACACACGGACATTTTGACCATATCGGATATGTGGCAGAGATGAAAAAGAAAATGCCGTGGGTAAAAGTAGTTATCGGAAAAGATGATGCACATTTCACAAATCAGGATGACTTCAATTTAGCGTGGCATTTTGGGCTCACGCAGGAACATTTTGACGCTGATATACTTGTTGGAGAGGGTTCGGAACTGAAGTTTGGAAATGAAATGATAAAAGTAATTTCCACCCCCGGACACACAAGGGGCGGAGTTTGCTATATATTGAGAGATAATATTTTCACGGGGGATACTCTTTTCAGAGGAAGTATAGGGAGAACCGATTTTCCGACAGGCGATAAGGAAGAAATGATGCAGTCGGTGAAAAGGCTTGCCTCACTTGACGGAAATTACAATGTATACTGCGGACATGACAAGAATACAACGCTTGACTATGAGAGGAAAAATAATATATTTATGACAAGGAAAGACTTTATATGAATATATATATAGACCATGAATTTCATTATGAAACGGAAAATCTTGTACGGCTGTTCTTTCCTAATGAGAAGCTGACGGTCATTCAGGGCATACCCGAAAATAAAGGGGAGAATGATATAATATCTTCAGTGAAAGACGGTGAAATATATACGGAGTTTTCGGGAACAAGCGAAAGCTGTCATTTTGATGATACAGATACAAAGACTGTCGAGAGAAAAACAGCGGTATGCTTATATAAAGTTCTTGTCAGGGTTACGGGCAGAAAACAGCCCTGGGGAATACTTACGGGAGTACGTCCGATAAAGCTGTTCAGAAGATTATCCGAAAGCGGAGGAAAAGACTATGCAGGGGATTATTTTTTGAATGAGCTTTTGGTTTCGGAGGAAAAAACAAGTTTAAGTGCCGTGACCGAGGGTTATGAAAAGAAGATACTTGCACTGAGCAAGCCAAGGTCATTCAGTTTATATATATCCATACCGTTTTGTCCTTCAAGATGTTCGTATTGTTCATTTGTATCACAGTCGATAGAAAAAGCACAGAAACTGATAGAGCCGTATCTTGAACTGCTTTGCAGGGAAATAGAATATACAGCGGAAATCGCAAGGCAATGTGAATTGCAGTTGGAAAGCGTATATATAGGCGGAGGAACGCCTACGACACTCAATGCAGGTCAGCTTGAAAAACTCATAGATACCGTGAACAGAAGCTTTGATATGAAAACGTGCAGAGAATTCACGGTCGAAGCAGGCAGACCCGATACTATCGACAGTGAAAAGCTGACGGCAATCTTAAAGGGCGGTGCAGACAGGATAAGCATAAATCCTCAGACGTTGAACGATAGGGTTCTTGAAGTGATAGGCAGAAAGCACAGCTCCGAACAAACTATAAATGCTTATAAACTTGCAAGAAAAGTCGGCTTTGAGCATATAAACATGGACTTGATAGCAGGCTTACCCACAGATACGGTCGAGAGTTTCAGGGATACGCTTGACAGGATATGTGAACTGTCACCCGAAAGTATAACGGTGCATACACTTGCCATGAAGCGTTCATCAAGGCTGACACAGGAGGGAAATTTTCTTGATACCGATAAGGAAGTACCGGCGGCAAAAATGCTCAGATACTGTGAGAAAAAGCTGTCCGAAGAAGGCTATCACCCGTATTATCTTTACAGACAGACCCGTATGGAAGGAAATTTAGAAAATGTTGGTTGGTCGAAAGAGGGATACGACGGAATATACAATGTTTTTGTAATGGACGAAACGCATACTATACTCGGCTGTGGGGCAGGGGCTGTTTCAAAGCTGAAAAAACCTATGTCAGAGGAATTATCAAGAATATTTAATTACAAATATCCGTATGAATATATAAACGGCTTTGAAGAAATGCTGAAACGAAAGGAGCAGGTAAAAGTATTTTATGATGAAATGGCTGAATACCTATCGAAGATATGCTTGTGACATAAACAGGATAAACCAACAGGCAAGGTCTGATGCAAAGGGTTTTGTCGAAATGACGGAAAATATTTTTAAAAGTGACTTGAAACTTATAGTCGAACAGATACTCACAATGCCTGTCAAAAGACATATAATACTGCTGTCGGGACCGTCAAGCAGCGGCAAGACCACTACCGCACAGAAATTGGCTGATGAATTCAGGGCAAAAGGCTGTGAAGTACAGCATATCTCAATGGATGATTTTTACCTTGGCATAAAGTATATAAAAACTCTGCAAAACGGCAAGCCCGATTTTGAATCGGTAGATGCACTTGATATACCGCTGATAAAGCAGAGCATAAGACGGCTTTCGGAAACTGGTGAATGTGATATACCGAAGTATGATTTCAGGAACAGCTGCCGTACAGATATAGTACAGCATCTGGAATTGTCATCAAACGCTGTTATAATAATCGAAGGGATACACGCTCTTAATCCGATATTCGATGACGGAATGGCAGACGGAAATATCAGCAGGATATATGTAAGTGTAAAGCAGGGTATAAAAAATAATGAAGATTATGTTCTTACAAACAGGGAAATAAGATGTATAAGGCGAGTGGTGAGAGATAACAGTTTCAGGGAAGCACCGCCCGAAAAATTGCTCGATATGTGGGGAGAAATAGTTGACGGAGAGAAAAAATATATCCGTCCGTACAGATATACAAGTGATTTTACGGTAAACTCGATACACATCTATGAACCGTGTATAATGAAAGAGCCTGCAATAAAATTACTCGGACAGGTGGGCAAGGAAAGTCACTGCTATGAGATGGCACAGCACCTCATAAAATCCCTTTCGGGATTTGAGAGCATAGAAAGTGATATCATTCCCGAAAATTCTCTTATGAGAGAGTTTATAGGCGGCGGAAAGTATATTTATTGAGATGTTTTTTGCAAAAACTATTGAAGAATCGGGGAATTAGTGTTATAATAGCGTTAAATAATTTTTATTTGGAAAGGACAGACAGTTATGGGAATTTTTGAAGATGTACTTCTCAATGCAAGAGCAGCAGTGGATACGGTCGGCAAAAAAGCAGGCAAAGTAATAGATATGTCAAAGCTGACGCTTTCGGCAGCCGATATAAAATCAGAATTGTCCAAAAAGTATGAGATGCTTGGCAGAGTTTCGTTTGAGGCTCAGACAACAGGCAAGGATTACAGCAAGAGCATAGCCGATATAGTGGCAAAGATAATAAATCTTAAAGCAGAGCTTGATTCCGTCAATGAAATGATAGCCAATAACAAGAGCAGAATAAAATGTTCGGCTTGCGGAGCTTATAATTCAAAGGATTCCGTTTTCTGCAACAAGTGCGGAGAAAAGATAGTATTCAGTACGGATGATGGTGAAGAAAAAGTTACTGATGAAGATATAGTTGATTTTACGGAAGACAATTTTGATGATGACGATATGGGCGTATGATAATTTAATTAAATAAAAAATGATTTTTTTGCACCGTATGATTTTTCTGTGAACGTCATACGGTGTAAAAATTCACTTTTCTATAACACTCCTGAAAGGAAGTGCGTTAGTGTCCAAAACTAAAAATGAGAGAAAATCACAGTCATTTCTCAAAGGTGCGGCTATCCTCGGTTCAAGTATGATAATAGTCAAACTGATGGGAATGATATATAAAATACTTCTCTCAAATATGTACGGCGGAGTCGGAACGGGACTTTTCAACGCTGCCTATGCTTTGTATAATCCCCTTTTTATGCTTTCAACAGCCGGCTTTCCGATAGCGATATCAAGAATGGTCTCGGAAAGCGTTGCAAAAAAACGTTTCAGAGATGTAAAAAGAATACATCAGGTGTCTGTGCCGATATTTGTGATAGCCGGATGTATATGCTTTGCGGCAATGGTGCTCGGCAGCTTTCTGTATGTGAAAGTGATAAATGCCGAAAATGCGATATTTGCATTGCTGTGTCTTTCACCGACAATATTTTTCGGATGCCTTATGTCGATATACAGGGGATATTTTGAAGGCATGAGGAATATGACCCCGACAGCCGTATCGGAAATAATCGAGGCAGTATTCAAGCTGTTTTTCGGATTTACGGCATCGGCATTGACAATGAAAATGCTGATGAAGCAGTATGAAGATACGGGATACGTTCTCGGAACAAAGTGTACGAGTGAATTTGAAGCTGAATCGGTGATAATCCCGATAGCAATAGGTGCAGCGATAACAGGTATATCTCTCGGTGCAGTGTTCGGATTTGTATATCTGTTTATCAAGTACAAGAAAAGCGGTGACGGCATTACCAAAGAGGAGCTTCGGAAATCTCCTCCTCCGAAAGGAAAAGGAACTATATTTAAAATAATGGTAAAAACGGCTTTGCCTGTCGGAATGGGTTCGATAATAATGAGCCTTGCGGATATGGTAGATGCGACACTTGTTCAGAGAAGAATAGACCATATAATGCAGACCGACCCGAAAGCACTGCTTGACATATACGGCTCACTTATCCCGAATGATGTTTATACATCGGGACAGACACATATATATCTTTATGGCTGTTATGGAATAGCACTGACCCTTATGATGCTTGTATCGGCAGTTACACAGGTATTCGGCACAACTGCCCTGCCTTCTGTAACGGCAGCATGGGCAAGCGGTGACAAAGTACAGATGAAAAAAAGCATGGAAACTGTACTGAGAGTGACAATGCTTGTGACGATACCGTCGGGCATAGGAATGTCGGTGCTTGCCGAACCTCTCCTTTCACTGATATACAGCGGCGGAGGAGTCGCAAATGAAGTCGAGATAGGCTCAAAGGTTCTTACAGTCATGGGAATATCGGCTGTATTCATAGCAACAAGTACACCAATGTGTTCCATGATACAGGCAACGGGCAGAATGGATATACCGCTGAAGCTATATACGATAGGAATGGCGATAAAGATAATTGTAAATTATATACTCGTGGGCGTACCCGAAATAAATATTCAGGGAGCAAATGTTGGTTCAATAGTATGCTACGGATTCGTGACTGTGATGGCAATGTTTTTCCTTTGCCGTGAAACCAAGATAATCCCCGATTTTATATCTATATTCGTCAAGCCTCTTGCAGCAGCGATAGTATGTGCATTGGCGGCTTATTATTCCGAACAGCTTTTTGATATATTCTTCAGACAGCGTATAGCGACTGTATTGGCAGTCGTTACAGCGGTAATTGTTTATATAATAGCACTTCTGCTTTTCAGGGCTGTTAAAAGAGAAGATATCATTCAAATGCCGAAAGGAAATAAAATTTTAAAAATACTTGAAAAATATAAACTTATAAGGTAAAATAAGTATGCTGTACTTTTATTCCGAGAGGAGATATTTTCAGGTGGATTTTGAATATAAAGATAAATATAATGTCAATGACCTTGTAGAAATAGTAAAGATACTTCGTTCACCCAACGGCTGTCCGTGGGATAAAGTCCAGACACATCAGACGATACGTCAGGATTTTATCGAGGAAGTGTATGAAGCGGTCGAGGCTATTGACGAGGATGACACAGAGCATCTCAGAGAAGAATTGGGAGATGTACTTTTACAGGTCGTTTTTCATTGTGTGCTCGAAGAAGAAAAAAGCAATTTTGACCTTGATGATGCGGCAAATGATGTTTGTCAGAAGATGATACTCAGACATCCCCACGTTTTCGGAAATATAAAAGCCGATACTCCCGAGGAAGTCCTTGCCAATTGGGATAAGATAAAAATGGAATCAAAGGCTCAGAAATTGGCAAGTGAATCAATGGAAAGCGTATCAAAGACCCTGCCGTCATTGATGAGGGCTCAGAAGCTGAATAAAAAAGCTGAAAGAGGCGGTCTTTCGTCTGAAAGTCCGGATAAGATAATAGATGATATTTCAGAACAGCTTGAGGAACTGAAAAAGGATATATCCGAAAATAAGACCCAAAGCTGTGAGGAAAAAATCGGAGATATACTGTTCATGATGACGGGCTTGTCAAAGGTCATAAATATAGAAAGCGAAAAATCGCTGTACAATGCCTGCGGCAGATTTATCGAACATTTCAAAGAGTTTGAGGAAAATGCGGAAAAGTCAGGTGTTAACATACAGAATACGTTTCCCGGAATGGTGAAAGCTGTCCCGGAAAGCGAAAATAAAACTTAATGGAGGTTCACAAAATGAACAAAGCAGAACTTATTTCAGTAGTAGCAGAAAAGGCAGACATCACAAAGAAGGATGCCGAAAAAGCTATATCGGCTCTTTTTGATACTATCATCGAAAAGGTAGCAGACGGTGAAGAAGTACGTGTAGTAGGCTTCGGTACTTTCGAGCGTCATGACAGAAAAGAAAGAACAGGCTGTAATCCTCAGACAAAGGAAAAAATTACTATCCCTGCATCAAAAGTCCCTGCATTCAAGGCAGGCAAGGCTTTTAAAGAGGCTGTTGACGCAAAATAATTTTATTAAGAAGGAAAGTCGGTTTGAAATACAGCCGGCTTTCTGTTTTTTAGAGGAGGAATTTTATCAATGCGACTTGACAAATACCTTAAAGTATCAAGAATAATAAAAAGAAGAACAGTTGCAAATGAAGCGTGTGATGCAGGCAGAGTCCTTGTCAACGGAAAAATCGCAAGGGCATCATACGAAGTCAAAACGGGAGATATAATTGAAATAAGCATGGGAGCACACCCGATAAAAGCCGAAATAATAAGCATAAACGAGTATGCCAAAAAAGACGAAGCAGGTCTGATGTATAAAATAATTTCGTGAATATTGAATAATCCCCTTTGTCGGAGCATAATTATATATATCTTTATGTGACAGAGGGGTATTTTTATGGCGGCAGAAGAAAAAAATATCATAAAAAAGAAACACAGCATCATACTTGAGGACAGAAAACAGCTTTCACTTTCGGGAGTGTCTGATGTATCGGGCTTTGATGAACAGATAGTTGTCCTTGAAACCGAACTCGGAGAACTGACGGTCAAAGGAAGCAGTCTGCACATAAACAAATTCAGTCTTGAAACAGGTGAACTGAATCTTGACGGAAATATATATTCAATGGTCTATGCCGAAAATAAGCAGACCGAGGGCGGATTCTTTTCAAGACTTTTTAAATAGGGTGATACTGTGGAGTTTACGCTTTATGAACAGACGGTCACTTTTTTATGGTCATTGGTTCTCGGAACAATCATAGTATGTATATATATAATAATGGAAGTCATAAGACAATTTTCTCCCCCGAAAAAACTGATGATGATATCAGAGGATATTCTTTTTATGGGAATAGTATCGGCATTGAACTTTTTTTTCGCATTGTCACAAACTCACGGATATATAAGAGCTTATGTGATATTGGGACAGATGATATCATTTTCTTTGATATATTTCACTGTGGGAAAATTTCTGAAAAATCTTTCGTCACTTTTTGTAAGGATAATATCATGCGGTCTCGGAAAAATATCGTCACCTTTCAGAAAAATGCTGAAAAATATTTCACATATTATGTCAAAGAGAGTAAAAAAAATAAAAAAGTAGCCGAAAATCTCTTGCAATATGGTGATGAAATGTTGTATAATATTGCTATTGAATTTGCCGATATTTCAACTTAACAGGCAATGATTGCCTTGTCTGTAGAGGCAGTGGGATGAATTGCTTACTGTAAGTTTGTCATTGACAAACAAAATATTATCATGCTATTATAAAAAACGGCAGCAGGGGCGGAGTGCAGCGGTATCCTCTGCTGACAAGAGGGCAATCCACGCCCGAGAATATAAGATGGATCATCCTTCAAAGATGCAGGATGTAAAATATTTTCGTAGCTCTGTTTCACTACCGTGCGTGGATTGAAACAACAGAATCCAAGGAGGAACATTATATGCTGGAAACTGAAAAGAAGACCAAAAAATCAGAAAATCCATCTGTGTCTGCCAATGATGTGCCTAAAAAAAGAATGAACTGGGTCGTTTGGATAACTCTTACTGTTGTGATAATAACCGTTACTATCGGTATAGTAACTCAGCTTATCCAGATAAGCAATGCCCGTGAGGAGCTTCAAAGACTGAAGGACAAAGCCAATCTTGAACAAATAAAAATTGACGAACTCAGGGATGTTGCGGAAGCTGTTGAAAAAGAGGATTTTGATAAATTTGATGATTATATTGAAAAAAAGGCAAGGGAATACGGCTTTACAAAAGACGGAGAAGTTGTATTTATAAATATTGCCGGTAATTGAGAGGAGAAAATTTTTGAAGTATGAGTCTTGAAACAGGAATGGTATTGGAAGGCAAAGTCACAGGTATAACAAAATTCGGAGCTTTTGTTGAACTTGAACCGGGAAAAACGGGAATGGTACATATTTCCGAAGTAGCCCCTACATTTGTGAATGATATCAATGATTATCTCAAAGAGGGTCAGACTGTAAAAGTAAAGGTACTGAGCATAGGTGAAGACGGAAAAATCAGTCTTTCAATAAAAAAGGCTGTCCTGCAGAATGATAGCAATAATCCTCAGAACCAACGCCCAAATCGAAGCAATCAGAAATATCGTTCTCCGAAACCGAATAATAACAGCTATGAATGGCAGCAGCCAAAGCGTTCCGAACCCGCAAGCTTTGAGGATATGATGTCAAAATTCAAGCAGACAAGCGAAGAAAAAATGTCTGATCTCAAGCGTATGAACGAAAATAAAAGAGGCAGCTATCCCAGACGCAGCAATTCACAGAAACCGTAAAAAAAATTTTTGGAGAGTCTGAAAAAGGCTCTCTTTTTTTGACATTGAGGTGAAAAATTTTATGATAATATATAATGTCAGGATATGCACCATGGATAAGGAAAATAATTGCATAGAAAACGGATATATAGAAATCGAAAACGGAAAAATAAAGCATATCGGAAAAATGTCTTCATTCCATTCATTCGGCTATGAAGATGATGATATAAATGCAAAGGGACAAACGGCTTACCCGGGATTTATAGATGCACATACACATCTTGGAATGTTCGGTGATTCCGTCGGTATCGAGGATGATGACGGCAATGAAGACAGCGACCCTATAACTCCTCATCTCAGGGCAATAGATGCAATAAACCCTATGGAAAAATATTTTGATGAGGCGGTAAGTGCAGGTATAACCACTGTAATAACGGGTCCGGGAAGTACAAATCCCATTGCCGGACAGCTTGCGGCAATAAAGACTTTCGGCAAAAGGATAGATAAAATGACAGTCAAAGCCCCTGTCGGAATAAAATTCGCTCTCGGTGAAAATCCCAAAGCTACATTCAGCGACAAGGAACAATCTCCCGTGACCCGCATGGCAACAGCGGCACTTATCCGTGAAACTCTGAAAAAAGCCGAGAAATATTACAAAGACAAGATAAACTACGAGAATGACAGGGAAAATTACGACTGTCCCGAATATGATATGAAATATGAAGCCCTTATTCCGCTGTTTAAAAAAGAAATTCCCGCACATTTTCATGTACACCGTGCAGATGATATATTTACGGCTGTAAGGATATGCAAAGAATTTGACATAGATTATGTTCTTGTACACGCAACAGACGCTTATCTGATATGTGATGAATTATCCGAAGAAAATATGCTAGGCATACTTTCGGGACCTATTCTGACGGACAGAAGCAAGCCCGAACTCAAAAATCTTACTCCCAAATCAACAGGGATACTTGCGAATAATCATATAAAAACCGCTGTTGTAACCGACCATCCCGAAACACCTGTACAATATCTTGTACTTTGTGCGGCAGTTGCCATAAAAGAGGGAATGGACAGGACAGATGCTTTGAGGGCGATAACATCAATACCTGCCGAAATATGCGGTATATCAGACAAAGTAGGCTCTCTTGAAGTCGGCAAGGATGCCGATATCCTACTGTACAGCGGAGACCCTCTTGATATCATGAACAGTCCCGACAGTGTTATAATAAACGGTAAAATCATAAAATAATCCTCTTGTGATAATGTATAAAATTGTAAACCAAAATTTTTACATAATTTTTTTAAAAACTATTCCATTTTTTTGTTTAATATGTTATAATATACTTGACCTTTAAAAGAGGTCAAGCGAAGATATAAGGAGGCTTATTTTATGAAATACAATATCGTAGGCAGAAAAGTAAATCTCAGAGATAATTTTAAGGAACGTGTTTACAAGAAACTCGGAAAGTTTGAAAAGATTTTCTCGGAAGATGCGGAAGCTACCGTAACAGTAACTCTTGAAAAAAACCGTCAGACAGTTGAAGTAACTATCCGTGACAACAGCATGACTTATCGTGCCGAAAGCACAGCCCTTGAAATGAATGATGCACTTGATGCAGTCGTTGATATATTGGGAGGACAGATAAGAAAGAATAAGACCAAGCTCAGCAAAAAACTCAGAGCAGAGTCCATTGAACAGTATTTTGCAGAATTCAAAAGCGATGAAGAAGTCGTTGAAGATGAATATAACGTGGTAAGAACAAAGACCTTTACGGTGAAGCCTTTGAGCGTTGAGGAAGCTATCCTTCAGATGAACATGATAGGACATGAATTCTTTATGTTCCTCAACAGTTCCACAAATCAGATATGCGTAGTTTATAAGCGTAAAAATAATACTTACGGACTTTTGGAACCTGAGTATTGATATTTGAGTCTTTTTAAAAAGTAATTATGCCCCCTTGTGGATTTTTTACATGAGGGGGCATTTGTTGTACAAAAAACGGCTCATTACTATTGATATAATATGTGTATGAAAATTTTGGAGGGAATTTGTTTTATGGAAAATTTTATTAAACCACCCGTAGAGATAAGATATGCCGAGGAGCTTGAAGCACTCAAAGCCAATGATGACGGAAGAAAACCCGAAAATTGGCAGCTTTCTCCCAAAGCCGTAAGAACTTTTATATTAGGGTCAAATAAAGCGATAAAATATAACGGAAAGAGTATCGGTATCAAAAAGAAATTTTTCGGAAATGACGCACTTGTAGAGAGATGTATAATAACCCTTGCAGGAAGCCGTGGACTTATGCTCGTAGGTGAACCCGGTACGGCTAAGACTATGCTGTCGGAATTGCTTTCGGCGGCTATCAGCGGAACAAGTACAAATACCGTTCAGGGAACAGCCGGTACGACCGAGGATATGATAAAATACAGTTGGAATTACGCTTTATTATTGGCGAAAGGTCCCGTTAAGGAAGCTCTTGTACCTTCACCGCTTTATGTCGGAATGACAAAGGGGATTATTACAAGATTCGAGGAAATCACAAGAACACCCGCTGAAATTCAGGACAGCCTTATTTCTGTAATGAGTGATAAAGTGCTGAATATTCCCGAATTGGAGGAAGACGGTCTTGTATTCGCAAAGTCGGGATTCAATATTATAGGTACAGCTAACATCAGGGACAAGGGCGTTAATGAAATGTCAAGTGCATTGAAAAGACGATTCAATTTTGAAACAGTCAATCCCGTCAAAGATGTAAGGCTTGAAAAGCAGATAATTTTGAATGAAGTCGAACAGAGTGCATTGGCGAATAATATAGAAATGCCGATAGATACGGATGTAGCGGAACTCCTTGCTATAACGTATCATGAGTTGAGGGAGGGCGTTTCCGAAAACGGCATGAAGATAGATAAACCGTCGGCAGTAATGAGTACAGCCGAGGCAGTATCGGTATTCTATCAGACACTTTCAAATGCGTGGTATTACGAGGAGAAAATAAATTTAGCGGAACTGACTCAGAATCTTAACAATGCAGTCTGCAAGGATACGAAAGATGACCTTGAAAGACTGAAAGCCTATTTTAATACAGTGATAAAATTCAAAGCAGAAAAGCTGGGTGGAATATGGAAAGAATTTTACGACACAAAGAAATATTTGAAATAATACCGTTTGACTTTCGGCAGAATATATTATATTTTCCCATAAGACATCACAGCCCCGCCTGTTCGTATCATCTTTTGAGGACTATCGAAGAATACAAGCCCGATTGCATATTGGTGGAAGGTCCCGAGAATTCAAATAAACTGATACCTGTACTTACGGATGAAGAAACCAAGCTCCCGATAGCATTTTATTATTACTATAAAGATACACAGCAGTTAATTAATGAAGATGCGGAAGATTATAAATGCTACTATCCGTTTTTGAATACATCGCCTGAATATAACGCTCTTGTGCAGGCGAGAAAAAGAAATATCGACTGCGGTTTCATAGACCTGCCATACGGAGAGATACTTATACATACCGAAAAAAGCAAAGGTATCCTCCGTGAAAAGGAAGTAAGCAATTACAATGATGACTATTATCTGTCGGAAAGCAGGTTTTTCAATGCAGTCTGTGAAAAGACAGGCATGAGGAGCTTTGAGGAATTCTGGGAAAATTACTTTGAGATAAACGGACTTTATATGGAAACAGATGAATTTGTTGCAAATATGATGACATACTGTTATCTGACGAGGGAAAATACACCCAAAGAACTTATGGAAGCAGACGGCTGTCTGATAAGGGAAAAATTCATGGCGGAAAATATCCTCAAATCAGCGGAAACACATCAAAGAGTATTGGTAGTTACAGGAGGATTCCATACATACGGACTGTATCAGTTGACAAGTGCGAATAAAAAAGAGAAGAAATTGAAGATACATAACTTCAATGAAAAAGTGCAGAATGTGTATGCCATGATATATTCATTCGAGGCGGCAGATGCTTTGAACGGATATGCGTCGGGTATGCAGAATCCCGGATTTTACGATAAAGTGTGGAAAGGCATTGCAGAGGGTGACGGCAATGTTTCGGAGGTCTATGAAAATGTTGTAATGGATACCCTTTTGAAATGTGCCAAAGAATCGGGCAAGGAAAAATTGCTTATCACAATGTCGGATATATCGTCGGCTGTTTCAATATACAGGGGATTATGTTCCATTAGAAATAAAAAAGCTCCGGGACTTTATGAATTATATGACAGTGTACAGAGCTGTTTCGTAAAAGGAGAACTCAATGCGTCAAGCGATTTGCCGTTGAGGATATTGAGTGAAATCGCAACGGGCAGTGAAATAGGCAGTCTGTGCAGTACGGCAGAAAAGATACCCGTTATACAGGATTTTGAAGAACAGTGCAGAAAATACCGTCTTAAAGTGGATAATGTCGCTGAACAGGAGATAGAACTCGATATATTTTCAAAGCCTGCACACATGGAAATAAGCCGTTTATTTTACAGAATGAGTTATCTTAAAACGGAGTTTGCAAAGAGAACAAAGGGTGCGGATATAATAAATAACAAAGACAGAAGCCGTATAAGAGAAACATGGTCATATAAGCGTACAGTCAATACGGATTCGGCATTGATAGATGTCAGCGTATACGGAGCTGCAATAGAAGAAGTCTGCAGGACAATGTCTGCACGACAGATAAAAGATGAACAGAAATGCAGTGATGCGGCTAAATTATATGTAGAATGTTTTTTGATGGGTATAGATATTTCGGAAAAATTTGAAGTAAAGCTGGATGAGATAATAATAAATGACGGAGATTTTTTCTCTCTCGGAAAAGGCTTGTATTATTTCAATATGCTTGACACTCTAAAAAAAATGTACAATGCAAAAGGCATTGTAACGGAGTATTTTCTTGAGAAATGCTTTAATAAGATAATAATAATGCTTCCGTCAATGATGGACGTAAATGCAGAATATGCGAATGAATGTATAAAGATATGCAGGATGATGTATAATCTTGTGACGGGAGATGTACTGCATAAAGAATATGATACTTTGTTTGACGCTTTCAGGCTTATGATAGAAAAAGATGACCCTGAACCGTCATTGTACGGTGCAGTATTGGGACTTCTCTACGGAAGTGAAAATGCGTACAAAGAAAATATCAGACAGGCACTCAACGGTTATCTGACAGGCAGTGAGGAGATAAAAAAACAGGGTGCGGTATTTTTAAGAGGACTTTTTTCAACAGCAAGGGATATTGTCTTGGTAGGCAATGAATTTATCGTGACAACGAATAAACTGATAAGTGAGTTTGAAACGGAAGATTTCATGGAAATACTGCCTGAATTAAGATTGGCATTCAGCTATTTCACACCCTCCGAAATTGACAGCATAGCCGAAAAAGTAGCTTTATTATACGGAAAGTCAAAGGAAGAAGTCAAGAAAAATATAGAGCTTTACAGTGCCCTTTATGCGGAGGGTATAAGGCTTGAAAAAGATATACTGAAAGAGTTTTCGGAGGAATAGGTATATGAGTGAGATGGAAGAAAACCTGAATAAATGGCGGCTGATACTCGGCAAGGATTCTAAAAATCAGATAAATTTCACGGGCAGATATTCGGATGAAATAAGCTATCAGGACATGGAAGAAACTCTCGATTATTTATACAGTCAGGAATATGGTGATGAAATAATGCGTGCGGGCGGTTCGGGCAATTCAAGACCGAGTGCCGCAAAGTGGATTGAAAAAGCAAGAAAGCTGTTTCCGAAAAAGACCGTTGAGATACTCGAAAAACAGGCATTGGAGCATTTTAATTTAACCGAACTGCTGACGGATAAAAAAGTCCTGCAAAAAATGGAGCCCAACACCGATTTATTGAAAACAATCCTGCAATTCAAGCACCTGATGAAAAGTGATGTCATAGAGGAAGCTAAAAGAATCATAAAAAAAGTAGTTGATGATATAACGGAGAAATTGCAGACGGATATACGAAAATCACTTTTGGGAAAGCTAAACAGGAATATGCCTTCAAATGTCAAGTCTATCAAAAATCTTGATATAAAAAAGACTATTGCAAGGAATCTGAAAAACTATGATACTGAGAATGACAGGATAGTTCTGAAGAATGTCTATTTCAACAGCCGTGTAAAAAGATTCAATAAATGGAATATAATCATAGCGGTAGATGAAAGCGGTTCAATGCTTGACAGTGTGATATACAGTGCAATAATGGCAGGGATATTCGCCAAACTCCCAATGATAGAAACAAAACTCGTTATATTTGATACTAATGTAGTCGATTTGAGCGGATATACAGATGACCCCGTTGAAGTGCTTATGGGAGTACAGTTAGGCGGCGGAACGGATATAGGCGGAGCATTGAATTACTGTGAAAGTCTTTGTGAAAATCCTCATGAAACGATATTCGTTACTGTTACAGACTTGTATGAGGGCGGCAGTACACAAAATTTACTGAGGACTTGTGCTGATATTATCGGCAGCGGCAGCAAGATGATATTTCTGACGGCACTCGACAGGGACGCACATCCCGCCTATGACAAGAATTTGGGACAGAAACTGGCTGATATGGGGGCATTTGTCGGAGCAATGACTCCGGAACAATTGGGTGACTATATCGGAAAGATGATAAGCTGAACGGGGTGAAAGAATGGGAGAGTTGATAAATGCTATATTATCGGCTGATGACGAATATTTAACGGGATTAACAAATAAAGGTACTTTAAAAAGAGCGTATAAAGATATGGAATCGGGCGATATTTCAGCCGAATACGGTGACAGTGAAATTATCGTAACCGTAGGCGGTGAGAAATGCACGATAAAAAATCCTTTGGCGGAAAGCAAATGCAGTTGTCCGTCAAGGAGTATATGCAGGCATATCATAACTTCGATTTTATGGCTGAAACAAAATTCCGATGAAAAACAGGAAACAAAAGAGCCTGAACAAAAGGGACTTGATAAGACACTGAAAGATGAATTGTCGTGCTATCCGCTGAAAGCCCTTGAAAAAGCTATGAAGAAAAAATATTATAATGAATTTATGCGGAAAGCCCAAATCGGAATATTGCCCGAAACAGAGGAAACCACGATAGTATCGGTGAGATTCCCTGATGAAGAAGTGACTGTAAGACTTATAAGTCCGCTTGAATATTCATCATGCAGCTGTCACAGCAAGGAATTATGTCAGCACAAAGCGGCGGCTATACTTGCATGGCAGATAAAAAATAAAATAATTGAGCCGAAAGTTCTGGAAACAAAAGAGGATTCGTTAATAGATGAGGCAAAAGCACATGATACAGCCGAATATGCGTTGAAATTCCTGTCGGGGATATTATCAGACGGTCTTGTAAGACTTTCCGAGAATACCGCCGAACACGCTGAAACAGTTGCCGTAATGTGCCATAATGCCCGATTAGCCGACAGTGAAAGACAGATTCGGGAAATAGGAAGCCGTCTTGAAAAATATATAAGCCATTCGCCAGAATTTGATTCAAAAAAGCTGTATCTGCTGATAATAGAAAGTATCGGATTGTTGAAAAAGATAATGAAAGCCGAAAGTGCGGAGGAAATTTCAAAATATTCGGGAGAGTTCAAAGCGGAATATATTTTAAGTGAAAGCATGGATATTATCCCGTTGACAAGCAGACATTTTTCGTCACTTGATTATGAGGGAAATATCTATTATTTCATAAACAAAGACGAAAAATCTGAAAATAAATTTCTGACATATTCAGATATAAGACCGAAATTTTACGAGGGAAACAGGTCAAATTCAAAATACACATCTGCACCGTGGGGACTTTCCGGAAATATGCAGGATATAATGAAAAATGAGATACGTCTTAAAAGTCCTAGGATCTCCAACGGAAAATTATCCTCGTCAGCCGAATCAAAGGCTGTTATCCTCGGCAAAAAGGATATCAATTCCTCATGTATATACAAAAATGTGTACATTGACTTTGTTAAAATGGTATACGAAACATTCACCAGGAAATCCAAAAATGAAAATGACAGACTTGTTTTCATAGCTTCGGAAAAATGCGTAAGTTCGGAATTTGACGATATAACCCAGTCACAGAAAGTCGTCATAGAGGACAGGTACGGCAACAGGATTGCTCTGAAAGCACGATACAGGAATGAAAGCAAGGATATAGTCGAAAGGCTTGATAAAACAGCTAAGATAATGATGAATAATCCGGGGATAAATTATGTTATGTTCGGAAGTGCATATATAGAAAACGGTAATTGTTATATATATCCGATAGCCGTTTATGATGATATATATGTTTCAAAAATGGTGCAGAAAACGCATTATATCTCGGAAGTGTCAGGAGCGTATGTTTATTTTGAAAAGCTGTTTGAGGAAGTGCAGAGTATGCTTTGTGATGTGATACAATGCGGTATAAATTCATTTGACCTGTATACACAGATAAGCGACAATGCACAGGAAAGCAAAAAAATGGGATTTCTTGAACTCGGAAATATGCTTGAAAAATTAGAGGAGCATTTCAGAGCGAAAAATCATACATACAGCAATGACAATTCCGAAATAATAAACTTGCTCACGAAGATATATATGTATCTTCAGACGGGCATTTCAAAGACAGAAATTTATATAGCGTTATCAAATTTAAAGAGGAGCGAGTAAAAAATGGATTTAATGAACCTTCATTCAAACAAAATGTACAAGGATATCATGGAAGCAATAGGCAGTCTTAATATCAGCAGTGAAGATATGCAGAAAGCAGAGAATTTTTTTGATTTCTCTAAGGATATGGATTTAAGCATATTGGACGGTATTGGAACTTACGAATTTCAGGGAACAAATTATTATACCATGGAAAGTACAATAGATAAACTCAGAAATGACGATGAAAAGGAATACCATGACAGAATGGTATTGTTTTTGGATGCAATAGGCGGTAATACGATAGGCAGTATGTTTGCATACAATTTTGAAAGCTATTATAACAGCAACAGTAAATTTACATACAGAGTATTAAACGCATATCAGAGAAAGTATGATGCAAGACAGGCCAAAATGAAAGTGCTTGCGATAATAGCACAGTGCAATATTGATAACATAGTATCACAAAAGCTTATTACCACAGCAAAAAGTGACCCCGAACTTTTGTATGAGGCAGGAAAAAATTACTGTACATCAAAGTATTCCAATGCAAAGCTGAAATTATATGCTTATGCACTTGCATACACCAAGCCTGAAGATAAAAAGAATTTTCTTGATAAATTAAAATCTCTCGTTGTATCAAATCCCGAAAGTGATGCCATAAAGGAAATGACGGATTATATTCTTGACAGGGCAGAGGAGAATAAGTCGAAAAGCAATGTAATGAAATTCATCATGCCGATAATGTTCATGTCAATGAATCACAGCGACAGGATAAAGAATTTTTTGCAGGAGTATATACATGGAAAAGAAATGCAATTCCTCAAAGCACTTTATACCAATTTACCGATAAGCTATTTTGAAAGTAATGTTGATAAAGTGTTTGAAATGGCAGTAGACGGTCATGTTGACGGTTATGCAACGGATTGTATAAAGCAGGCTGTAAAATATGCGTGGAAAGTCGAGCAGAACGGTCAGAAAGCGGAAATTATGCTTCATGGGTTTGCAAAGAGATACCCGAAACAGTTTATCTATGTAATGACTCTCAACGAAGAAATAAAAATAAGTAACAACGGAACATATTATTTCAATCAGCCGACAGCGGATTATTACAGTTCGTTTTATGATTTGATGTACAATATACTCAAAAAAGAAAATCCAAAGGCTATTAATAATGAAAAACTTGATTTTAACCAAGGTATACTTAATTTTGCAGTAACAGAGGAAATGGAAAAATCCAAGATTGCCAAAGAGGAAATAAGAGAGTATCTGACGGGTGAAAAGGATATTTCCGTATTGGAGCCGTATTTTGACAGTCTTGAAGGTAATTTTCAGTCGGGAAATAATTATTACAGCCGTTACACGAACATAAGCAGAAATATAGCTACCTGTGCCCAAAAAAGTATAGGCGGTTTTAAAAGACGTTATCTTGCATTAAAGGCAATACAGTGTCCGAGCCTTGTGCCGTCAACGGTTTATCATTTTTACGACAATAAAGATGAATTGGTAATAGGCGAGTTTATAGATGAAAAAGTTCCTGCCGAATACAGATTCAAGTCCTATGATGAGATAGACAATAATCTTTGGTATGACAAGAAAAAGAGCTTTGAGGATTTTGTTGTCAGAAATATGTCAGATTTCAAGTATGAGGATTATGACAGAGTGTGCATGAACGGAGGAGTTTTCACAAGAAAGGTATATGTGCGTTATCTCGGTGAAGTTGGCAAGGTGGATGTGCTTTTCGGAGTATTCGAGGACAGCTCAAAGGAAGTCAGAAAGGCAGTTGTTGATGTTATGTCAAAGAATAAGGAATATGAAGAAAAAGTCATTGCTTGTTTGCAGGCAAAGAAGTTAGCCGTCAGGGAAACAGCTGTAGATGTACTGTCATCATGGGGTGCTGAGAATTACAGAGATGTTCTGATGAAAGTTCTCGAAACAGAAAAGAGCAAGAAATTAATTGAAAAGATACAGACAGTATTGTCCGTGAGTGTTGCAAGTGACGGTGACAAGCCTGTTTCGGTGACAACGATAGTAGCCGATATACACAAGGGCGGAAGAAGCAGACAGCTTTCATGGCTGTATGATAAATCCAATTTCACGGAAGTGCATTTTACAAACGGCACTGTTGCAGATGAAAAGTATGTACAGGCAATAATGCTCAGTTATACGAGTATGACACAGTTGGGCGTAAATGAAAATGCAAAAATTCTTGCAAAAGACCTGAATCAGGATGAACTGAATAAACTGGCATTGGAAACATTCAATGTATGGATATCGCTCGGTGCCGAATCAAAGAAAAAATGGGTGCTTTATTTCAGCCTGATACACGGCGGATATGATATGCAGGAACTTGCAGTCAGATATATTAAAGAATGGGCGGAAAATTCAAGGGGAGCTATTGCTGCAGAGGCTGTAAGGGCATTGGCAATGAACGGAAGCTCAACGGCACTTATGGCAGTTGATAATATGGCTCATAAATTCAAGCAGCGACAGGTCAAAAATGCCGCAATAGATGCAATGTCAAAGGCGGCTGAGGAATTGGGCATTACGACTGAGGAACTTGGTGACAGGATAGTACCCGACCTCGGCTTTGATGAAAATATGGAGAAGGTTTTCGATTACGGAGAGAGGAAATTCAAAGTATATCTGACGCCTGCACTTGAAGTCGAAGTGTTTGACGAGAATGATAAAAAATTAAAGACAATGCCGGCTCCGGGTAAAAAAGATGATGAAGTTCTTGCAAAAAAGTCAAATGCAGAGTTCAAACAGATGAAAAAGCAGTTAAAGAGTGTCATAACAATACAGAAAACACGTTTGGAAACTGCACTTCTGGCAGACAGAAGATGGAATGTCACAGCATGGAAGGAACTGTTCGTAAAGAATCCCGTAATGCACAGCTTTGCTATCGGACTTGTATGGTGTGCTTATGAGAATGACGAGCTTGTACAGACATTCAGATATATGGAAGACGGCAGTTTCAATACCTGTGACGAGGATGAATATGAATTGACGGAAAATTGTATGATAGGTCTTGCACATCCGATAGACCTTGACGAAGATACTCTTACGGCATGGAAAGAACAGCTTTCGGATTATGAAGTGATACAGCCGATAGAACAGCTTGAAAGACAGGTTTACAGGGTAAAAGAAGATGAAGTCGGCAAAAAGACCCTTATGCGTTATAAAGACAGAAAGATAAATGACTTCACGCTTTTGGGCAGGATAACAAAATTAGGCTGGCAAAAGGGCACAGTGCTTGATGCAGGCTGTTTCAGCACATTTTACAGGGAAGATATAACACAGCGTATCAAAAATCCCGACGGTACAGTGACATTGAAGGGCAATGCCGTTGTAGTGAATTTCAGCGGAATGTATGTATCGGGAATGGGTGAAGAAGTCGATATAGGCGAGATAAGATTCTATAAGCCCGAAAATGCAAAAACAGAAATAGATGATGATGTAAAAGAGGAATACGCTTTGAAGCTGAATGATGTGAATGAAAGATATTTCAGTGAGATAATAAATCAGCTTGAAGTTATTTTCAAAGTATCCGAGTAAAATGAAAGAGCGGAGAGGCAATTTCTCCGCTCTTTTTGAATTTTTTTCGTAAAAAATGTTTGAAAAAATAACTGTATATGTTATAATGTAAAAGCACATTCAAAATATTCGGGTAAGAATATTGCCCGAAAATATAAATAAACAGGAGGTCAAAAAATTTTGAACTGGGAAATAGTTGTTTTTATTGTGTATCTTCTTTTTATGCTCGGAATAGGCGTATACTTTTTCTTCAAGAGCAAGGGCGGAGGAGATAAAAGTTATTTTCTCGGCGGAAGACAGATGGGTCCTTGGGTAACGGCATTGTCGGCAGGTGCATCCGACATGAGTGCATGGGTGCTTATGGGTCTGCCTACATCAATTTATGCGTTGGGTCTGGGACAAATATGGATACCCGTAGGCTTGGCTATCGGCTATACTATAAGCTGGATAATAGAAGCTCCGAGACTTCGTAAATTTTCGATAGTTGCGAATGACTCCATTACAATACCTCAGTATCTGACAAACAGATTTTTGTCAAAGTCAAAGGTATTGCAGATATTGTGTGCAGTGGTATTTCTGGTAGCATACACTATCTATTCGGCATCAAGCCTGAAAGCTTGCGGAACGCTTTTCAATACCGTTATAGGCTGGGATGCAAATATTGCAATGTATATTGCGGCAGCTATAATTGTAGGCTATACATTTTTGGGAGGATTTTCGGCAGTATGCTGGACAGACTTCTTTCAGGGAATGTTGATATTCCTTGGAATGCTCACGGCAACTGTCACAGCAGTTTCAATACTTGATATGAACAAGGCACAGGAAATTGCACAGCAGATGGCTGTGACAAATCCGAATTTCTGGAATCCGATAACGAATTGGCAGGATATAGTATCGGGAATGGCATGGGGTCTCGGATATTTCGGAATGCCGCATATCATCATAAGATATATGTCGATACGTTCACAGAAAGAAATGAAAAAATCGGCAGCAATAGGAATTACATGGACAGTGTTTATCGTATTGTTTGCTGCGGCAATAGGCGTAATAGGCTTGATGTTCCTTGGATATGATAAGTATATTGATGAAAATTCGCTTGTATTTATTACAATGGTAAGAAAAATATTCCCGCCTGTACTCTCCGGCATACTTCTTTCGGCAGTTCTTGCAGCTTCAATGAGTACGGCAGACAGTCAGCTTCTGTCGGCATCATCATCATTTGCAAGTGATGTGTACAAGCCTGTAATAAGAAAGAACAAGGCAAGTGACAAGGAAATGCAGTGGGCAGGCAGAATAGTGGTGCTTGCAGTTGCATTGATTGCCCTTGTAATAGCAGCTTCACCCGATTCGGGTTCTATCATGAGCCTTGTATCAAACGCATGGGGCATATTCGGAGCAGCGATAGGTCCGTCAATAATCCTTTCACTTTTCTGGAAACGCTTTAACATATACGGAGCGATTGCAGGAATAGTTGCAGGTACGGCAGCAGATATATGCTGGATGATATTCCTCACAGGTTCAACGGGCATATATGAACTTGCACCGGCATTTGTAATAGGAATGATTGCAGCGGTTGTTGTATCATTTGTAACAAAAGAGCCTGCAAAAGAGGTCGAAGAACTTTTTGACAAAGCAGTAAAATATGAAGATTAATTAAAAAATCTGTCTGACGAATGATTAATATAATCCCCATAAAGTAGACACTTGAAAAAAACAAAAGTTTTCAAGTATACTTTATGGGGATTTCTTTACATCATTTTACGGTCAAAGTGAAATATTTTTTCGCTACTGTACCTGAGCTGTCCTTTACTTTAACACATATATCATAAGTTGTTTTCTTTGCAGGTTTTACAGTATTTGAGGTGTTGTCACTGAAATCCTGTCTTGTTTCCCATGTTGAGGAAGATGTCTGTTTATAATATATCGCATACTTGTAAGGAGTCTTTCCGCCTGTCGCTTTACACTCAACGGCGATACTGTTTCCTAATGTTACAGATTCCGAAGAAATAGTTGAATTATTCGCAAGAACTCCGCTTGTAACATTTACTGTGAAATATTTCTTCTCGATTTTGCCCGAGCTGTCTTTTACTTTTATACATACATCATAAGTCGTAGCTTTTGCAGGCTTTATTGATACTGTACTGTTGGATTTGAATGTCTGTTTTTCAGTCCATTTTGTCTGTGCCGTCTGCTTATAATAGAAAGCGTATGTATATGAGCCTGTACCGCCTGTTGCAGAACCTTTTGCCGTAAATGTACTTCCAAGTGATATTGATTCTGCCGAAATCGTTGAATTATTCGTAAGAGCCTTTGAGCCTGAAACCGTCACTGTAAAGAATTTTTTAACTTCTGTACCCGTGCTGTCCTTAACTTTCACGCATACATCATAAGTTGTTGCCGAGGCGGGCTTGAATGTAACTGTCGTATTGGCTTTATAGGCCTGTGCCGTAGCCCATTTCGTCTGAGAAGTTTGTTTATAAACTACCTGATACTGATATGGTGCCGTACCGCCCGAAGCCACGCCTTTGGCTGTTATCGTTTCACCCAACTTGATATTTTCGGCTGACAGCGTTGAATTGTTTGTCAAAGTATTTGAACCTGATACTGTCACCGTAAAGAATTTTTTGATTTCCTTGCCTGTGCTGTCCTTGACCTTCACACATACATCATAAGTTGTTGCCGAAGCAGGCTTGAATGTGACCGTTGTATTCTCTTTATAGCTCTGTGCGGTTGACCATTTGCTGTCGGCAGCTTTTTTGTAGACTACCTGATACTGATACGGTTCTGTACCGCCTGTTGCAGAGCCTTTCGCTGTTATGGTTTCACCGAGCTTAATACTTTCAGCAGAAAGCGTTGAATTATTTTCGAGTTCTTTTATGATTATCTCATTGGACTTATAAACATAATTTACTGTTGCTGTACCATCTTTATAAATGCCGGATGCATTTGTCGGTGTAGCCGTCAGTGTATATCCGTCAAAGGTCTTTGCAGAAGTGGTATATTTATTTGTACCGTCTGCCATGCCTTTCAGAGTTTCCGAGCCAAGTATTTTTCCGTCTTCCGTTGAATACTTTACACTTACTTTACCTGTCGGATAAACCTTGCCTGATTTTATCCAGACTTCGCCCTGAACTTTATAGCCTGCCGTACCGACACCGTTGGGATCCTGACTGCCATTGTTATTGTTGTTTGCTATGAACAACGCACTTTCAGTCGTATCTATTTCACCAATGAACCAATTATCATCTACCTGAGCCATGACTTTGCCCGGCCATGCTCCCGTAAGCTGTTTGGTGGAAGTTCCGCTTTCCGTATAGACATACATACATACCTTTGACCAACCTGACGAATTATAATAATGCACCGTGAGTTTTTCTTCTTCTACTTCCTGATATTTGAAAATAATCGTTGCAGGTGTCTTTGCAAATGTACCGCTTGCGTTTCCGGTTGTTGAAACATATTCATAGCCTTTTATAGTTTTCGGCTGATATGAATATGATTTTCCGATAAGTCCCGTATAAGTGTCATCGGATGAAATTGCAGTACCGGACATATCCTGATATTTTACAGTCACTGTACCTATCTTTGAATCGTCAATGGTATAAGTATATGTGACAGTCGCACCGGCTTTTGAGAAAGTACCGCTTGCCGAACCTGTTACTTTTACATCATATCCCTGATTTACAAGTTCCGAAAGAGGTGAAGTTGTATAAGATGTACCCTCATTGCCTTTGAGAGTTTCAGTCTTGTAATTCTGACCGTTTACAACGTGGTTGACAGTGACAGTGCACTTTTTGTCAAGGCTTGTATTGTCAAAGCTCGTCTTGTCAACGAGTACCATCGTTGAACGTCCCGGAACAGTAACGGTACTGCCTGTTGTACCGAGGGAAACCGTACCTGCCTTAGTGCCGTCTGCAAGTATCACCCACTGTGACGGAAGTGTAACTCCGTCATAGGTACGCAGGGTCACTGTCTGTTGATAGGCATTTGCATTATGGATAACTGCCACGAAGTTCCATTCACTGCCCGGATTTATCTTGTTATACATTGTAAATGCAACGACATTCGACGGGAAATTCGTTCCCCATGAGAAATATATCGTTCCGTTGCTTGTATTGGTCGGGTCTCTGAACGGTGAATATGCTTTTCTTATTTCGATAAGTCCCTTGTAATAAGAATAAATATCATTGTAGGTAATAGTATTCTGCCATTTGAGCTGATTGACATTTGTAGGTGACTTATAGCTGTTTTCATCACCGTATTTGCTTCTCGCAAATTCCTCGCCTGCCTGGAAGAATGACATTCCCTGAGATGTAAGGATAATGCCGCCTGCAATTTTATTCATAGCTACGAGGTCATCATATCTGTTGCCGTAGCCCGAACCGCCTTTGACGGATTTTACGAGCTTGTCATAAAGTGTATAGTTATCATGTGCCGAGGTATATGTAACAGTCTGTGAAGGCTGTTTCGACCATTGGCTTGTACCTGACATTGTAGTTGAATTTGCCTGTATACCGCCCTTGAGAGCTTCTTCAAAGCCTGCACCCTGTATAAATCCCGGGTCTGCCGCATTGAAACAGCTTCCTTTTATCGCATCTCTTACTTTATCGTTGAAAGCTGCTATTTCTTCCGAAACAAGCTTCATGTTCGGCTGAGTAGCAGTAGCTTTCGGACAAGTAGTGGTATCGGCTGTCCAAGGCTCTCCGTAAATGAGTATATCAGGGTCTATCTTATCGAGTGCAGCACGTATCTTATTCATTGTATCTGTATCATGTACACCCATAAGGTCAAATCTGAAGCCGTCAAGATGATATTCCGTTGCCCAATAGACAAGAGAATCTATCATGTATTTCTGATACATTGCACGGTCACTTGCAGTTTCATTTCCGCAGCCCGAGGCATTTGAAAAACCGCCTTTTGCATTCTGTCTGTAATAATAATTGGGGACTGTATAGTTGAACCAATCATTTTTATTATCCGAGCCTGCATAAGTATGGTTATATACAACGTCCATTACAACGCCTATATTCTTTTTATGCAGAGCCTGCACCATCTGTTTGAACTCTTTTACACGGACACTGCCGTCGTATGGATTCGTTGAATAAGAGCCTTCAGGCGTATTGTAGTTCATAGGGTCATAGCCCCAGTTGAACTGGTCTGTGCTTAATTTTGTTTCATCAACGCTGCCGTAGTCATATACAGGCAAAAGATGAACGTGAGTTACACCCAAATCTTCCAGATAATCAATACCGGTTTTATGTACTCCGTCATTATTCACAGTAGTACCCGTTTCGGTAAAGGCAAGATATTTGCCTTTATTTTTCATGCCTGAATCGTCTGATGATGAAAAATCCCTTACATGAGCTTCCCAGATAATAGCGTCTGTCTGATTGTCACAGTCTACTCGCTTATCATTAGCCCATCCTGTCGGGTCTGTGCCGTCAAGGTCAACGACCATTCCACGCATACCGTTGACACCTGTTGAACGTGCATAAATATCGACAGTTTCCCTTGTAGTGCCGTCAACCGTCACAAGATACGTATAATATGTATTTTTCAGGTCACCCGAAATAGTTATCGACCATACACCCTGACTTTGTTTCGTCATGTCCTTTGTTTCGATAACTGCCGCACCGCTTTCGGAATCACTGCCTGTCTTGTAACGCTTTATCTGTACTTTTGAAGCTGTGGGTGCCCAGACCTTGAAAGTAGTTGATGAAGGCGTATACACTGCACCAAGGTCATCTCCGCTGTACGCATACTGGTCAAGTGCAGACATCTCGGAATACGACACTGCATTGACGTTCAAAGCACTCATGCCCGAAAATACTGACATTGAAAGTACCGCTGACATTAAAATACTTGTCGCTTTTTTAATGCCGTATTTCACATTTGCCATAAAAAATTCCCTCTTTCGTTTATATTTTAATTAAATTTTAATATAGCTTACACTTATTATAATTCTATAAAAGAATATACATCATTTTTTTATAAGTCTGATTTTTAATATATGGTTGAAATATAAAACTATATGTGTTATTATATATTAAATCACAAATTTTTTTGAAAGGAAGCTATCTTTTTATGAATGTACTTATTTTTTCGGCAACAACGGGCGGCGGTCACATGAGAGCCGCAAATGCTCTCAAAGAATATATCATGGAAAAAGAACCTGATTCCGTTATCAAAATAGAGGACACTATCGAATATGCAAGCCCGTTTCTCAACAAAGCCGTTACAGGCGGATATGTATATATGGCAACTAAAACTCCGGGTATGTACGGCACATTTTACAAGACCATTGATAAAGAATCACCTATGAACAAAACTTTTGAAATGGCTGTGAACCAATACAGCAAAAAATTCTCTCCGCTTATCGAAGATGTAAAGCCCGATATTATCGTAACAACTCATCCTATCGGTACTGAAATGGCATCAGCCATCAAAAGCCGAGGCTATGCCAATGTTCCGATAGTAAGCATATTGACCGACTTTGCATCTCATCAGACCTATGTAAGCGAAGGCGTTGACGCTTATATCGTTTCAAGCACCGAAATGATTGGACAGATGATGGCAAGAGGTGTTGACGGTTCAACCATTTTTCCGTACGGTATACCCGTAAAACAAAATTTCTTTAAGCCGATAAACCGTGAAGAAGCCTTTGAAACAGAGGGATTGAATCCTGATATTCCCGTTATACTCATAATGGCAGGAAGTTTCGGTGTTACGGATATTCTTAAAATATATCATAAAATTGTAAAATCGCCCTGTGATTTTCAGATAATCGTCATCACGGGAAAAAATGAAAAGCTCTATGAAACTTTCGTCAAATATCTGAGCAAGCTCACCCTTAACAACACTTTATTTGAATTTGACCTTCAAAAACCTGCCGGATTAAAAACAAGCCTTAAACTTTCCCGTCACAAAAAGCCGTTCAAGCCGACAAAACTCCTATATTACACAAATGAAGTAGAAAAATATATGCATATGTCCGATATGATAATAACCAAACCCGGCGGTCTTACTGTCAGCGAATCCATTGCGGTCGGTCTGCCTATGGGAATATTCAAGGCTATCCCCGGTCAGGAAGAACAAAATGCCGATTATCTTATAAGAAACGGTATGGCTGTCAAAATAGCCAAAAACAAGCAGTGCACCGAAACCGTCACCGAACTGATGTCAAATCCGGATAAACTCTCTGCAATGCGTGATTCTATCCAAAAATGCTCCTGCGGAAACTCCTCAGAACGCATTTATTCCCTCATGAAAGACCTTATAAAAAAATATTCAAAGTAAAAACAAAAAATATTTTCATAGAATTCCATCCTGCAGAAAAACAGGGTGGAATTTTTTTACGCATCATATGTCCGTTGTCGATACATCTTACGACTTGTGACATACCCACCTGTATCAATTTGTTATGAAAGGTTTTGCTTGTGTACTGAAATACTCTGTCACTATGAAACAGAAGATGTGCATCAGGGGTTATGGCGAACAGCTTCATCAAAGGTTTCAAATACGAGTTTATCCAATCACATAAACGTCTACTGCTTGGTATTTCGTATTTTTCGCATATTTCTGCTTGACTCCATTCTCCTCCAAGATATGCTTTGACTGCTCTTATCTTTAATTCTCTGCTGTATTTTTTGTTCCTCTTTCTTGACATAAATTAACCCCCATAAAGTATACTTGAAAGATTTTTTTCAAGTGTCTACTCTATGGGGATTATATCATCCTGCATAAGGGGATAATTTTATTGTCTTACGGAAATATTATTTTTACTGAGATAATCTTTGAGTTCTCCGATTGATATTTCACCGAAATGGAAAAGGGAAGCGGCTAAAACAGCATCAGCCTTTCCGAGAGTGAATACATCCGAAAAGTGTTCCAAAGCACCTGCACCGCCCGAGGCTATTACAGGTATGCTCACATTTTCGGAAACGGCTCTTGTCAGTTCAATGTCATAACCGTTTTTAGTGCCGTCACAGTCCATGCTGGTCAGCAAAATTTCGCCTGCACCACGTTTTTCAGCTTCGACAGCCCATTTTAAAACGTCTTTTTCTGTATTTATACGACCACCGTTTATATAAACATCCCAGCCGCTTTTATCTCTTCTTCTTTTAGCGTCTATTGCTGTGACAACACACTGACTGCCGAATTTATATGCGGCTTCGTTTATTATCTCGGGACGGTGAACGGCTGCCGAATTGACGGAAACTTTGTCTGCACCTGCACGGAGGATAGCAGTAAAATCCTCAACAGTCCTTATACCTCCGCCTACTGTGAACGGAATGAAAACACTGTCTGCAACTGCCCTTACAACGTCAACAATGATATTTCTTGCATCACTTGATGCGGTTATGTCAAGCAAAACAAGCTCGTCTGCACCTTCCTTGTCATATATCTTTGCACATTCAACGGGGTCGCCCGCATCACGTAAATTTACAAAGTTAGTGCCTTTTACGACTCTGCCGTCTTTTATGTCAAGGCATGGTATTATCCTTTTAGCATACATATATCAAGCCCTCCTTGTTATATCAGCGAAATTCTTCAATATCTGCAAACCGACATGACCGCTTTTTTCGGGGTGGAACTGTGTGGCATAGATATTTTCATATTGAACGGCGGCATCTATATCAACACCGTAATTTGTCCTTGCGGCAACGATATTTTCACTTTCGGCTTTAAGATAATATGAATGAACGAAATATACATAGGAATTTTGGGGGATATCCCTGAAAATACCGTCATTTTTGAGTATATCAATGGAATTCCAGCCCATGTGAGGTATTTTGAGAGTATTATTTTGATTAGGTATTCTGGTGATAGAGCCTTTGAGAAGTCCGAGTCCCTGAACGCCCCTGCTTTCATCGCTTCCGTCAAAGAGCAGCTGAAGTCCCAGACAAATACCGAGAAAGGGTTTTCCTGTTTTGACGAAATCGAGGACAGCTTTATCTGCACCCGAATTTCTCATACATGACATGGCATCGGCAAATGAGCCTACACCGGGTAAAACTGCACCGTCGGCATTGAGTATGTCATCTTTTTTATCCGTGATAATACAGTCACAGTCAATATAATTAAGTGCCTTGACAACGCTTTGCAGATTGCCGGCACCGTAGTCGATAACAGCTATCATTTCTTTTTCCAACTTTCTTCATCAGATTTTCAAGATAATTTTAACATAAATATTATAACTTGGCAATAGCGATAAAGTTATAAATCGAAAAATATTACAGATAATAGAAAAAGGGAGATGAGGCAGATGAAGAAATATATATACTTATTTTTATCTACTCTTTTGATAATAACTGTGACAATATTATCCGGATATGCAGTAAACGGGAATACAGCGGAAGTTGAAGTATTTTCTCTTGAAACGAAGAATATGGACAATACGATAACATCTTCCGGAAAATTGCAGTACAGGTCGGGCAAGAGTGTCAAAGCAAATGAAATGGGAATAATAAAGGATATTTATGTAAAAAACGGTGATGAGATAAAAAAAGGAGATGTTTTATTTTCGTATTATCAGGCGGAAATAGCTTCACAATATGCCGATTTGCAGAATCTGAGTGCATTGCTGAGCAATTTTACTGCAAAAGAACAGATTTTAGACGAAGTTAAAAAATATTGTACGGTAAAGGAAGTCTATGCCGAATCAGACGGAAAAGTTACGGGAATACAGTATACGACTAATGATATAGTACAAAAAGGCAGTGAAATTATAAAATTATCCAATGGGGATATTCTTGAAATCACTGTTAATATAAATGAGAATTATATTGAGAGAGTAAAGACGGGTCAGAATGTACAGATAACTTTCAATGCTGTCGAGGGAAAGAAATATTCGGGAAAAGTTACGAAGATATCTGATGAAGCGGTTCAGACAACGGGACTCAGCGGAAAGGAAACTACCGTTGCAGTGACAGTGACGCTTGATGATAAGAAAGATGATAAATTAAGGATAGGTTACAGTGCCGACTGCACGATAGTTACATCAACTGATGAAAATGTGCTTGTATTGCCATATGAATATATACATTCGGACAATAAAGGTGACTATGTATTTTCGGCAGTCAGAAACAGGGCAAAGAAGATATATATAAAAACAGGAAGTGAATATAAAGACGGTACACAGATAATATCGGGACTGAATAAAAATGATAAGATAATAAAGAATGACGTGTATGAGGGTCAGAATATCATAATAAAAAAATAAATGGAGTGCGTTTGCAGATGCTTGACTTGATAATAAATTCAATAAAAATACTTTTCAGGAAAAAGGGAAGGACTATACTGACACTGAGCGGTATAGCCGTCGGAGTGGCATCTGTAATTATAATAAATAATATAAGTCAGTGCGGAAAGACGGCTTTAACGAGTGAAATAGACGGTCTTGGAATAGGCGGTATAACCGTGAGCCTCAAAAAACAGTCGGCACAGCTTTCACAGAATGAACTGAATGAAATAAAATCATTGTCTTATGTCGATTATGCAATGCCTGTGATGTTCGAGGCAACAGACGCATATATACGTGACAAAAAGAGCAGTATATATCTCTGGGGAATAGACAGGACAGCCAAGGATGTGATAGCACTTGAATTGGAGTACGGAAGATTTATAAATACGGGAGATATATCGTCATGCAGTAAAAATTGTATGATAGACCAGACACTGGCAAGGTCATATTACGGAACGGATAATGTTGTCGGAAAAAGGATACTTATAAACAGCGGAGGTTCAAGCTCGGATTATATAATAGTCGGGGTCATAAAAACGGGGAGCGGGATATTGCAGAATATAATGGGTTCATATATACCGAATTTTGTATATATCCCTTACACCACAATGCAGAATAATATGGGAAGCAGTAATTTTTCACAGATAGCCGTCAGGATAAAAGATGATTACGATAATGAAACGGCAGGAAAGAATATCATCAAAACAATGGAAAGAAATGCAAATATAAACGGAGCTTATTCTTTCATGAACATGGCACAGCAAAAGGAAAATATTGATAATATAATAAATATATTTTCGATAGTGCTTACGGCAGTGGGAGTAATATCATTGTTTGTGGCAGGGTTAAGTATAATGAATGTAATGCTCGTAGCGGTGAGTGAACGTACAAGGGAGATAGGCATAAAAAAAGCCCTTGGAGCGTCAAGGAAAATAATCGTAATGGAATTTTTGGCTGAATCGGTCATCCTGACACTGATAGGAGCGGTTTTCGGGATAGTGCTCGGAATAATAATATCATGGGTGGGAGTTATATTATTGGGATTGATGTTTGTAATGAGAGTTGGTATAATAATGGAAATACTTGCATTTTCATTGATAGTCGGAGTAATATTCGGGATATATCCGGCTCTTAAAGCGTCAAAGTTAAAGCCTGTCGAAGCATTGAGGACAATGTGATAATATTTATTGGGGCAATGCCTCCTGTATCCCGTATTTTTAAGGAGATATGATTTTTGTGGAAAGATTTGTACAAAAGGCAAATTTGCCTGAGAGTAAAGTAAGTGAAGTTATAATGTCGGATTATAAGCCTTTTTTGAAAAAAGAGCTTGAAATGATGGGAATAAAAGTAAGAGTGCCGAAGCGATTGGAGTTCGTGAAAGGTTCGGAATCGTATCATGCTGATATGGCGGTATGTCATTTGGGCGGAGAAAGATTCTTTTATGCTGATGAGATAGATGAAATTGTGACGGCTGGGAAACCTTTGCTGAATGTATGTATATTCGGGGAAAATGTTATATGCAATACGAAAAAGGCTTATAAACCTTTGCTTGAAATTCTCGGAAAAGAGGGGAAAAGAATTTTGCATACGAATCAGAGCTATGCAAAATGTTCAAGTGCGGTAATCGGTGAAAATGCTTTAATAACATCTGATGAGAGTATATACAGGGTATGTCTGAAAAATAATATAGACGTACTGAAAATATCATTCGGGGATATAGAGCTTGACGGATATGATTACGGATTTATCGGAGGGTGCTGCGGATTCATTGATAAAAAGACCCTTGTATTCAGCGGAAATATAAATTTACATAGAAATTATGAGAATATAAAAGCGTTTGCTAATAATTATAATGTTGATATAATTTCCTTGAGCAATGAGAGATTATACGATATAGGCGGCATACTGCCTGTCAAAGAATTTTTGTGATAAATAATTTCTTTTGTTGAAATGCCCCGAAAATTGTTGTAAAATGTAGAAAAAACAGTTTTCGGAGATTTTTGGCTATGAAAAAGACATTTGTTTTAAGCGTGATAATTTTGTTATTTATGTTTGTTTTTGATATCAATGCCGATTGTATCATAAACGACAGTACATATTTTCCTGACGGAAGAAGCGGACTTTATTTTGTTGAAAAGGATAATGACGGTTATATGACTTTGTGGAATTATTGTCAGAACAGCAAAGTAAAAGTCATGGAAGGTGTAAAAAATTTCGACAGTATTTTTTATTCAAACGGAAGCGTTTACCTGACGGAGAATAAGGGAAGAATATTATATATCATGCCGATGAATAATAAATCCGAATTGGCAGAGGTAAGCCTGAGCGATGAATATATCATGGCAGTTGATGGTGATTACAGGTACTTCCTTGACAAATCGGATTCGGGGAAAATTATAAAATATAATTCTTATCGTGGAATCAGTGAGGAAATAAATTTGAACAGGAATATAGAAACGATTTTTACCGATACTGTCGGAAAAGTAGTTTTCGGAATCGCACAAGACGGTGTAATTGATGTAGATAAGAATAATTTTATAGAATGTGAAGTGCCGAAAATCCCGTTCAAGTGTAACGGAAGTATGTTTACGGACAGTGACGGGAAAGTGTATTCGTTTGACAGTCAAAAAGGTTTTGAAACAGTACTTGATACGGGATATGAAAAGATATGCTGTATCAGGAATGATGTTTATGCTTTGGATAACGGAGAGATATATAATTTGGATGAAAACGGGGATATAATATCGGTGTGCCATCCCGAAGTTTATATTTCGGATATAGCTTCGAGCGGAGAGAATTTGTACGGTATTTCTGATAAAGATGCTGTTTATATTCCAAAAAGCGGTTTTGTCAGATACAGAAATGATGAAAGCGTTGTTTCGGAAATTTCCGAAAAGGAATCTTCCAAGGCGGAAGAAAGCAAGAACGAAATATCCGTTTCGGAGCCTTCAAGGATAATTCAAAAATCGGTTGTCGAAAGTTCTGTGAAGGAATATCCGAGAGTTGTAGAAAAGTCTGTTATAGAGATAGTCAGGCATGATTACAGCATTTCAATAGATAAATATGCAGTATATGAAGATATGATATTTATTGAACAGGGAACGACCGTTTCACAACTGAAAAATGGAATAAGTTACGGTGATAATAAGATAAGCTTTACAAATCATAACGGAAAGAGTGTCACAAGCGGTACTGTGGGTACAGGGTGGAGAATAGATTTTTCCGGTAACGGTGAAGTAAAAAGCTATTACACAGTAGTAAGAGGAGATGTAACGGGTGAGGGGAATGTCAATACAAAAGATATTTACCTGATGAAAGACTACATATTCGGCAAAGAGGAATTTTCAAAGTATCAGATAATAGCGGGAGATATAAAAGAAAACGGAATAATAGATTCGGTGGATATATACTTGATGTCAAAAGAAAATCAGCTCATATAAAAAAATGGGCTGATTTTTTTCTTTAGAATATATTATCTATTTCGGGATATTCCGTGTGTCTGAAATTATCTATCAATAGCCGTGCATTACGGCATTGTGCCATATAAAGTGAAACCTCATTGCTTTTTATATAAGAATAAGCTATATTTATGGTCTGTTCTATCTGGTCAAGTTTTCCGTGTGAAACGAATAAAAGCATGATATCCATTTTAGTATCCCATTCGTATTTAGCTTTTTGAAGAAAAAGCCCTGCACTTTGGATATCACCTTTTTCGGCTGAATCAATTGATTCCGACAGAAGTCTGCTGACGGAAGAAGCTGTATTTGTATTTATAGAAAAAGCTGTTGTAACGGTTACGATAACTATAATAAGTACAATAAATGCACCGAAAATTCTGTTCATTGAATCACTCTTTTCTGATTATCTGATAATTTTTATATTTGTCGGCAGTCATGATAAATACATCTTTCAGACTAACATTTTCTTTTTTAAGTGTATCATAGAGCCAGTTTGTACCGAGAGAACATATTTTCATTGAAGATTTGGCGATTTCACCGTCACTTACTATGACTACCTGTAATATATTTTCATCTTTTTTTATCTCTAAATCTTTTGGGGTGACAGCTTCAAAAACGGATTTTTTAAAGACACTCATTTTACCGTTGGTTTCAAGGACGGCATAAGCCACTTCGTTTATATCGAAAACATCTTTTTGACGCAGCTGTTCATAAAGGTCTTCGGTGCTGATACGCAGTTCTTTCATAGCTTGCTGTTCGATTTTGCCGTTGTTGATGACAATGACGGGTTTTCCGCATATTATCCGTCTGATACTTGATTTTTTGAGCATAAGATAAGATATAAGTATCTCACAGACAAGGAGTATCATAATAGGTATGACACCGCTGAGCATGGACTGGTCGGTATCCTGCATAGGGATAGAGGCTATATTTGACATCAAAAGAGTTATGACAAGCTCGCTTGTCTGCATTTCGCTTATCTGTCTTTTTCCCATCATTCTGACGGCAAAGATTATTATTATATATAATAAAATCGTTCTTATAGATGCTATTATCATAAAAAAATCCCCCTTTTTTAATTTTGTGTATTTAAAACAAGAATTATACTGTGAATAAAAAAATTATCATTGAGCAAAATTAGTAATAAAGGGGGAATTTTCATTGTATGAGTTCGTGAGGGATGTGAAGGATATATATACACATTCAAAGCCGAAGCCCTATATTCAGACATATACGCCTGTTTCGGGAATACTGAAAGATGATTTGAATTATCTTCGTGGAAGATTCTGCAACAGTGCAGATCTGACTATAAGAGAGATAAGGCTGTCGGGGATAAATTCGGCTGTAATATCAATAGATAATATGATAGACAAACAGGTCTTGGCAGAGGGTATCATGACTCCGCTGATGAATTATGATTTCAGGGATAAAAAATCAGAACAGTGTTATAACGAGATAAAATATAAAGTTTTGTATACGGCTGATATGGTGGAGTTTGAGAGCTATGAGGAAGTCGAAAAACAAATAATGTCTGGCTTTGCGGTCATAGCCGTAGAGGGATGTAAAAAAATGCTCGGAGTGGGAATACAGGGATATTCTTCAAGGGGAATATCAGAGCCTGAATCGGATGTAGTCCAGAGAGGGTCAAAAGAGGGCTTCGTTGAATCGGTGAGAGTAAATATGTCAATGCTGAGGAGAAGAATAAAAAATCCGAGCCTGCATTTTGAAACAATGATAATAGGAGATGTGAGCCGTACCGAGATATGTATTTGCTATCTTAAAGGGACAGCCTCGGAGGATATTTTGGACGAATTGAGGAAAAGACTTAAAAGTGTCGATATAAATACCGTTCTGACTTCGGGATATTTAGTGCCTTTTTTAGAGGAAAAAAATGATTTTTCATTTTTCAGCGGTATAGGCGTATCGGAAAGACCCGATACTGTATGCGGAAAGATAACCGAGGGCAGAATTGCTGTATTAGTTGACGGAGTGCCGTCCGTTCTTATAATTCCATATCTGTTTGCGGAGTATTTCCAGACACTTGACGATTATTCAAACAGGGCATATTTTGCGACCTTCACAAGATTATTGAAATACTGTGCGTTTTTTATATCAATGCTCTTGCCGGGAGTATACGTTTCATTGGGTACTTTTAATCCTGAAATGTTTCCGACTCTGATGCTTAATAAAATAGCCGGTTCGATAGGAGCAACACCGCTGTCGCTCATGTCTGAAACTATACTGATACAGTTCGTATATGAGATAATGAGAGAAGCAGGTCTGAGAATGCCACAGCCTTTGGGCTATGCCGTGAGTATAGTCGGTGGATTGGTAGTCGGTGATACGGCTATAAATGCAGGACTGATAGGAGCACCGACTTTAATGGTCGTAGCGATAACGTCTATAAGCTCGTATGTGATACCTAATTTATATGCACCGTCGGCTGTACTGAGAGTGATATTTACATTTGCGGGAGGATTTCTCGGGATATGGGGAGTAGCGATAGTACTTTGTGCGGTACTTGTCAATATATGCGGAAAAAACAGTTTCGGAGTTCCGTATACAACGCCTATAACCCCGTTCAGTGCGGTTGCGGTCAGAGATGTTATTATAAGAGCAGGCTGGAAGATACTTTCAAAAAAGACGGCAAAAGTACAAAATTTACCGGGAGCTGATGTCAGATGAGCAAAAAGAATACGGTAACGGTCGGACAGATGTATACACTTCTTTTTATAAGCAGGATATCACTTGCGGTAATATATTCTGTATTCGTATCGGAGATAAATTCAATATGGAGTTTTTTAATGCCCCTTATAATATCAATGGCATTAAGCATACTGATGATGATACCTGTCAATGTATTTTACAGTAAGTGCAGAAAAAAATCCGTATGTAAGATATCCGTTGAAAAATTCGGTCAGATGGGATATACGATACCTGTATTGTATGCAGTATATTTTTTATTGTCATGTATTTACGCTGTTAAAGCGTTGGAACATTTTTTGGATGTAATACTGCCTGATGATATAAATTCAAAGATAGTCCTGTCGGTACTGATAATTGCCTGTATATATGCGTCTGTCAAAGGGATAGAAGCACTTTCGAGAATGAGTGCGATAGTATTGGGATTCATACTTCTGTCGGGAGCATTGACATTTATATATCTGATACAGGGCTTTTCCTCCGAAAATATACTTCCTTTTGAATATGTGACATTCAACGGTGTCATGGACGGAACAGTCTTTATCATATCGAGAATGAATACATCAGCGGCTTTGAATATTCTGATACCGTCAACCAAGGGTAAATTGTGGAAAAGCGGTATAATATGGTCGGTCATGGTATTCATGTTTATGATATTCATGCTCTTGCTTTTCAGGGGAGCAATAGGAGATTATCTTGATTCAAGAGAACTGAGCGTATATCAGGCAACAGAGGGAGCAGGCAGTCTGCAAAGACTGAATCCGTTTTTTATATTCGTGACGATGTGCAGTATATTCTGCAATATATCGGTATTGTTATTTGCATTGTCTGAAAGTGTAAAAACGATTTTTCGGGACGGATTCGGAAAGATAATTTCTGTGATAAGCGGAGTGATATTATTATTCGGCATGATATTGATACCCGACAGCGGTATAATATTCAATAAATATATATGGTGTGTACTGACAGTCATGTTCACGGCAGTTGTACCCTCAGTCGTATATTTATTTACAAAAACGCCTCAGCCGAAGATATCACGGAAAGTTGTCAGAACAGCTTCAATGACTATTATAATTTCACTTGTTATGATAATATTTTCGGGCTGTAACAGTACACAGCTTAATCAAAGGCTCATAGTGCAGGGAATGGGGATAGATAAAAATAATGACGGATATGATATAACGCTGATAGTTCTTGATACGGAGAATGAGGAAAAAGAAAATGCAGTGAAATTGATGTATACTGACGGTGAAAATGTTGATGAAGCATTGTTCAGGATAGAAAATCAGCGTGGAAAGAAATTATTACTGAGTCAGTGTTTATTTATAATGATGAATAAAGAGGCATCAAAGAATTATGAAAGGACGCTTTCATATTTTGCCGATTTGGGGGAAATGCAGAAAACTTCAAATTTAATGGTCACTGAAAGCAGTACGAAAGATACCATTTCCACAGCGGTAGAAAAGTTAGGATATCAGTCGGAATATATAAATGTATTGGCGGACAGTAAGGCGATAAGTCAGACAGAGGTGCATTGTTCGCTGATAGATTATGTATCATCTCTCAAAAATGCAAAAGCACTTTTATTTCCGCATATCGTGATAAAAGATGATATATCCGCACTGAGTGTGGACGGAAGTTATCTTGCCGATAAAAACGGGGATTATTACAGTATGACGAGTGATGAAACTCTCGGTACTCTTATCATAAATCAAAAGGTAAATGATTTTACCGATACAGTCGGACAAGCGGATTATAAGATAAGGCGTATCAAATCCAATATCATTCCCGTATGGAAAGACGGCTTTTTTGATATTGATTTTGATATAGAGGTGTATCTTGATAAAAATTACGATAAAGAAATTTTGAAGGATATAAAAAATGATATTGCCCGAAAAGTCAATGCAGGTATAGAAAAGACAATTTTACAGACAGGCAGTGATGTATTTTCGATAGGTAAGTATATAAGGAGTGCCTATCCCGAAGTGTATAAAAACGGTAATATAAAGGAATTTTTGAAAAATGCCGTCACGCATACAAAAATCGCCTGTCGGAATTGAACGACAGGTGATAAATTTTATTCATAAATATATTTAAGAATGTTGCTGACACGAATATAACCGCCTGCACGACCGCCGTCAATGGATTTGTAAGCCTCCATGTAAACTGTGTAGGTTTTTCCTTTTTCGGCTTTGAGATATTTCCAAAGGGAATCGGGGATTTCCGTTTCATTTTCAGCCCCACGGCTCATTAAATGAGTGTCACCGTCATAGATCACCCAACTGATACGGTCATATTTGTCATTTTCTGTACGCTGTACACGGTTATTGGAATTGACGCTCAATGTGAAAGCCGTTTCATCTCTATTTTCCGTCAGGAATTTATCGGTATAAGAAAAATATCTGCAGGGTTCACCGTTGACGGTCACATCAAGTTGGCAGTCGGTGTAAATGCCCTCACCGCCACGACCGATGAAGCCGCCTGTATCTTCGTCATCACCGTAGATAGTGCCGCTCAAAGATACGTTTGTAAATTTCTTGGTACCGTAACATTCACCGCTGAAACCGCCCACACATCTCCGACCTATAATATTGGCATTGGTGAAACTGACATTTTCCATCACAATGCTCCACGCATAGCCTGTAAAGCCTACTTCATGATTGCCGGGGCAGTTGATATTCAATCCGTTGACGGTGTGATTTTGTCCGTGAAAAGTGAGATTTGTCGCATAGGCATTTGTCCAGCCCATAGGCTTCCATTCATAATTTGACAAATCGAGGTCATTTTCAAGATAAATTTCAACAGGCTGTTCATTGATGGCATTGACGTAATAGACAATGCCTGCAAGTTGCTCGGGCGTTTCAACGTGGAATACGGGTGCATTTTGTACAGCCCATTTTTTGTCGGCTAATTTCAGGATATCTCCTGTATCGTTTTCACGTTCCCAGTCTGACGGATAAAGAGTTTTGTCTTTTTCATAGGCATATTTAGAAACTTCCATACCCATAGCTGTTCCATATTGATATATATCCAAGAGTATATATACTCCGCTTTTGTCAGGTGAAAATGAAATTTTGTTTTCATCTTCATTCAACTCAAAATCATAAATCAGTTTAAAAATATTATCGTCATAATTTATGTACATAGGAGTAATATTTTTTTCGGGTATACCACGCAGTTCATCGGGGTTATATTGGAATGTGAGAGTAATATCTTCAATTGAGTTTTCGTATTGAACATCAATGGGTGAGCCTATAATTCCGACCGTTTGACGTACAAATACATTGCCGTTATAATCATCACGAACATAACATTCCTGTTTTATGTTTCCTGAACATTTTGCGGTTATTTCAACATTTGTAATTTCAGGTTTTTCATCAACGGATATTTTCTTGCTGTAAGATTGATAGCCGTTTGCATCTGTTTCAATGGAATTTTCGTAATCTTCTTTTTGTATTTGGAATAAATCATCATCACAGCCTGTAAAAATTCCTGCAAGTGAAAGACATAAGAATAGACAGATAAATTTTTTCTTCATTAAAAAGCACCTCTTTTTATAATCTTCGTTTGAAGTCGGAATAGTCAAATTTTTTGAGGAGTTGGGTTTCACCATTTGATTTGAGGAGATAAATTGACGGTAAAGGCATACCGTTGAAGGTATTGTTTTTTACCATTGAATATATAGCCATGTCTGTGAAAATAAGTTTGTCACCGATATTGAGAGGTTTATCAAAGGAGTAATCTCCGATAACGTCACCTGCAAGACAGGTAGGAGCACCCAAGCGGTAAGTATAAGGGAGGATATTTTTTTCTTTTGAGCCGATAATCATAGGGCGATAGGGCATTTCAAGGACATCGGGCATATGACAGGCGGCAGATGTATCAACTATTGCAATATTCATATTATTTTTGATAATGTCAAGGACAGAGGCAACAAGCCATCCGGCATTGAGTGCGACAGCCTCACCGGGTTCGATATAAACCTGTACGCTGTATTTGTTTTTGATATTGTCAATGCAGTTGATAAGTTTTTCAATGTCATAATCAGGTCTTGTAACATGATGACCGCCGCCGAAATTTATCCATTTCATTTTGTGGAAATACTTTCCGAAACGCTGTTCAACGACTTTGAGAGTTCTTTCAAGAGTATCGGAGCCTTGTTCGCACATTGTATGGAAGTGCAGTCCGGAAATGCCGTCAAGTTCATCTTCTTCAAAATTTGCAAGAGTTATCCCAAGACGGGAATTTGTGAAGCATGGGTTGTAAATATCCGTTTCTATCTCAGAATATTCGGGGTTGATACGCAAACCGAATTCGATTTCGGGATGTTGGAGAGCTTTTTTGCGGAAGTGTTTCCATTGTGAAAAGGAGTTGAAAACAATGTGGTCGCACATTGTCAGAAGTTCATCAAAATCCTTGTCGGTATATGCCGGGGAATAGACGTGTATCTGTTTATCGGGCATTTCTTCATAAGCGAGCTTTGCTTCAAAAAGACCGCTTGCAGTTGTACCGCTGATGTATTTTGCAATTAATGGGTAAGTGTGATAAGCGGAAAAGGCTTTTTGAGCGAGGAGAACATGACAGCCTGTTTGCTGTTCAACGTATTGTAGAATTTCAAGGTTATGTATGAGAGATTTTTCGTCAATGACATAGCATGGAGTCGGGAGAGATAAAATATTTTTCATAAAAATCCACCTTTTTAAAATGAGGAATGAGAAAATAATTTCTCACTCCTCACTTGTAATTTTATTATTCAACTAAATCAGGGTTGTAGCTTTCTTTCCAAGGCAAGCCGAATTTATTAAGGTCGTCCATGAACGGATCGGGGTCAAATTCTTCAATGTTATGTACACCGGGCTTGTTCCATTTTCCTGTAAGGAGCATAGCCGCACCTATCATTGCAGGAACGCCTGTCGTATAGGAAACAGCCTGAGAGCCGACTTCCTTGTAACATTCTTCATGGTCGCATACATTGTAGAGATAGTAAGTTTTGTCTTTGCCGTCCTTTTTGCCGATGAAGATGCAGCCGATATTTGTTTTGCCCTTGGTTCTCGGACCGAGTGAAGCAGGGTCGGGCAGTACGGCTTTAAGGAACTGCAAGGGAACTATCTTATGACCCTCAAAGTCGATAGGCTCAATGGAAGTCATGCCGACATTTTCAAGACATTTGAGATGTGTGAGATAACTCTGTCCGAATGTCATGAAAAATCTGATACGCTTGATGCCCCTAATGTTGAGTGCAAGGGATTCCAATTCTTCATGGTGGAGCAGGTACATATCCTTTTCACCGATTTCGGGGAAATTATATACTCTCTTTATTTCCATAGGCTCGGTTTCTATCCATTTGCCGTCTTCAATATAGCTTCCCTTTGCGGAAACTTCACGGATATTTATTTCGGGATTGAAGTTTGTAGCGAAAGGATAACCGTGGTCGCCTGCATTGCAGTCGAGAATATCAATGTAGTTTATTTCGTCAAATTCATGTTTCATGGCGTATGCACTGAAAACACCTGTAACACCCGGGTCAAATCCGCTTCCGAGAAGTGCGGTGATACCTGCTTTTTCAAATCTCTCACAGTAAGCCCACTGCCATTTGTACTCGAATTTAGCGGTGTCAAGGGGTTCATAGTTAGCCGTGTCAACATAGTTTACTTTTGTAGCGAGGCAAGCGTCCATGATAGTCAAGTCCTGATAGGGCAATGCAAGGTTGATTACAACATCGGGCTTGAAGTTTTTGATAAGAGCGATAAGTTCATCGACATTGTCAGCGTTTACCTGAGCAGTTGAAATTTTGGTTTTACCACCGTCAAGTTTAGCCTTGAGAGCATCACACTTTGATTTAGTTCTGCTTGCAATGCAGATTTCCTCGAATACGTCGGAATTCTGACAGCACTTGTGTATGCAAACGCTTGCAACACCGCCTGCACCGATAATTAAAGCCTTTCCCATTTTTAAAAAACCTCCGTTTTTTTAATAATTTTATTCATTTTCCAAAAGCTGTTTTGTGACGTATGTAGGAAGTGCGAAACAGCCTTTGTGAAGTCTTGTATTGTAATATTCCGTGTCAATTCCAAGACGGTTCCATTTTCCGACATCAAGGTCATTGACAGGATGGAATTTCTTTGAAGCGAAGCCGAAAAGCCAGTGACCCGAGGGATAAGTGGGGATATGAGCCTGATAAACTTTTACTATGGGGAAAAATTGAAGAATCTTTTTGTGAGCCTGTTTCATGGATTTTGAGTAAGTGTTGTAGAACGGGCTTTCATGCTGATTGACGAGTATGCCGTCACTTGTAAGGGCTTTGTAGCAGTTTCCGTAAAATTCAGTTGTGAAAAGACCTTCACCGGGACCGAATGGGTCTGTTGAGTCAACGATAATTAAATCGTATTTGTTTTCAACATGACGGACAAAGCGTAAGCCGTCATCAATGAAGATATGCACACGGGGGTCGCTGAGTTTTGATGAAACGGTCGGTAAAAATTCCTTGCAGGCATCAACGACCATTCTGTCGATTTCAACCATGTCTATTTTTTCAATAGACTTGTATTTTGTAAGCTCACGGACAGTACCGCCGTCACCTGCACCGATGACGAGAACATTTTTTATATCGGGATTGACTGCCACGGGGACATGGGTTATCATTTCATGATAGATGAATTCATCTTTCTGAGTAAGCATTATCCTGTCATCAAGAACAAGAATATCTCCGAATTCGGGCGTACTGAAAATTTCGATACGCTGAAAGTCGGATTGAGCGGAATATTTTTGTTTGTCGCACCTGATGGAGAAACGGACATTGTCAGTCTGTTCTTCGGTGTACCACATTTCCATAATAATATCAGCCTCCTGTCATTCGACCATGATATTTATTTTTTCGGTGTTGATATCCTCTGCACCTGTTAAGTTACAGCCTTTTTCCTTTGCATAGATTATGTATTCGAGGGCGTCTTTTGTAATGAGTTCACCCGGGGCAAGAATGGGTATTCCGGGAGGATAGCACATGACAAATTCCGCACAAATTTTACCGAGAGTTTCTTTTAAAGGCAGTTGAATTTTTTTGGAGTAGAAAGCCTCCTGCGGAGAGCATACGACAACGGGTTCAATGTATTCGTGGTCGAGCATACCTGCGGAGCTTTTTGAGTAAAGTCTTTTAACCTCATAGAGAGCGGAAATAAGACGTTCTATGTTAAGAATTTTGTCACCTACCGAAACAATGGCAAGGATATTTCCGATATCACCGAATTCGATTTGGATTTCGTACTTGTCACGGAGAATATCATAGACTTCAATGCCTGCAAGACCTATATCTCTTGTATGTACGGAAATTTTAGTGGGGTCAAAGTCGAATATCGTATCACCGTTTATTAACTCTCTTGAAAAGGCATACAGACCGCCTAATTTGTTTATTTCCTTAATGCCGTAATTGGCAAGGGTCGTTACACGTTCAAAAATAGCTTTGCCGTTGAGAGCCAGATTTCTTCTTGAAATGTCGAGGGAAGATAAAAGTAAATATGATGCACTTGTTGTCTGAGTAAGATTTATTATCTGACGGACATAGCCTTCGGAAATTCCTTCACCGAGAAGGAGGGCGGAGCTTTGAGTAAGTGAACCGCCTGTTTTGTGCATACTGATAGCCGCCATATCAGCCCCCACGCTCATTGCGGATAATGGCATATAATCCCCGAAATAGAAGTGAGTACCGTGAGCTTCGTCAACAAGGACTTTCATGCCTGCTTCATGGGCGATTCTGACGATTTCACGGAGATTTGAACATACACCGTAATAAGTGGGATTGTTTACGATAATAGCCTTGGCATCGGGGTGCTGTTTGATGGCACGTTTAACGGAATCAACGGACATTCCGAGAGGTATTCCGAGTTGTTTGTTTACTCCCGGGTTGACATAGACGGGGACAGCACCACATACTATAAGAGCATTGATACTGCTTCTGTGGACGTTTCGGGGCATGATTATCTTGTCGCCACGCTTGCAGACACTCATTACCATAGCCTGAACAGCACTTGAAGTACCGTTTACCATAAAAAAAGCATGAGCCGCACCGAAAGCGTCAGCCATAAGTTCTTCGGCTTCTTTGATGACACTGACGGGGTGACATAGATTATCAAGGGGTTTCATTGAGTTTACATCAACACTCATGCACTGTTTGCCGAGAAATTCCGTTAAAACGGGGTTGCCCTTGCCCTGTTTATGTCCGGGGACATCAAATGATACTATCCTGTTTTCACGGTATTGGCAGAGAGCTTCATAGACAGGAGCTTTATTTTGATTAAGTTTCATTTTTTCAAGTCCCCTCACCGTATACATTCTGACCGCTGAATATTTCTATCATTTCACGTCGCAGACTGTTTGAAATTGCAAGACGTTCTTTTGGGGGAATCTCATAGACATCTGTTTTAAAGAGATAGTTCTGAAGTTCCATTTCTTTTATCAATAGCTGTGTATGGAAGATATTAGCCTGATATACGTTTATATCGACGGTATCATAGCGTTTAAGGGTTTCCTCTTTTATGTAGTCCTGTATGGAAGTGATTTTATGGTCGATAAAAAGTTTTTTGCCGTCGGTATCTCTTGTAAATCCCCGTACACGGTAGTCTATTGTAATGATATCGGAATCGAAGCTGTCAATGAGAAAGTCAAGGGTATTAAGAGGAGATATAGTCCCGCAGGTTGAAACGTCAATGTCAACACGAAAAGTTGCAATGGCATTGTGAGGATGATATTCGGGATAGGTGTGGACAGTGACATGACTTTTATCGAGATGAGCGGCGATAATTTCCGAAACATTGGTATATTTGCCGCAGTTGCAGGACTTGTCTATTTTTTCGGGCAGACCTTTTTCGGATATGAGCAGGGTAACACTTGCACCCTGAGGGTCATAGTCCTGTTTTGAAATGTTCAGAACGGAAGCACCTATCATTTCAGTGACCTGACAAAGGATATTTGTCAGACGCTCGGAATTGTATTGTTCGTCAATATAGGCGATATAATCTTTTTGTTCTCTTTCCGTTTTGGCATAACATACATCGTATATATTAAAACTCAGAGTTTTGGTCAGATTATTGAATCCGTAGAGTTTAAGTCTTTTATCCAACTTTAACATCACAACCTTTTATTTGTCTTTAAGTTTTTTGATTATCATATCTGCACACATATAGACATTTCCGCCGCCTATTGTGATTATCAGGTCACCGTCTTTGGCTTTGCCTGTGACATAATCGGCAATTTCCTCAAAGGTCTTGAACCATACACAGCCGTCTATTTTATCGGCAAGGTCTTTTGCATAAATATTATAGGTATTCGTTTCACGCACGGGGAGAATCTCAGAGAGAATCGCATGGTCGGGAATAGAGAGCACTTCTGCAAATTCATCAAGGAACATATAAGTTCTTGAAAAAGTATGTGGCTGGAAAACAGCCCATACGTTATTGAAGTGCATATTCATGGCAGTAGTGAGAGTTGCACGCAGTTCAGTCGGGTGATGTGCAAAATCATCTGCAACAGTGATTCCGTGAAGCTTGCCGAGAATTTCAAATCTTCTGTGAGCACCGCCGAATGTTTCGAGAGCAGTCTTGACATTTTCGGGAGAAACGCCCATTGATATAGTTGCGGCAGAAGCGGCAAGAGCATTCATAACATTGAATTTTCCGGGGACTCTGAGAGATATATTGCAAAGAGTTTTTCCGTCGTGTATCAAATCAAAACTGTCGAAAACGTCCTTTTCATTGTTTGTGAGGACTGCACGGAAATCATTGTTTTCACCGAAACCGAAAGTGACGATATTTTTTCCGTCTGTATCGGCATTTCTGACACATTCCATGGAGTTTGCATCATCACCGTTTATTACGATAAGGGAAGTAGTCTGAGAGATGAACTTGGTGAATGACTGTTTTATCCTGTCGAGAGTACCGAAATAATCGAGATGGTCTTCATCTACGTTGAGAATGACGGATACGGCAGGATAGATATGCAGGAAAGTATCGACATATTCGCAGGCTTCACAGACCATTATATCAGACTGACCGACACGGCTGTTTCCGCCTATGAAAGGCAGTTTTGCACCGATAACGGCAGTCGGGTCGAAGTTCGACATTGTGAATATCTGTGTTATCATTGAAGTAGTAGTGGTTTTGCCGTGAGTACCGCTGACGGCAACGGATTTTTTGTATTTGTCAACGACAGCACCAAGCATTATACAGCGTTCTATCGCAGGAATATTATTTTCTCTTGCGGAAACAAGTTCGGGATTATCCTGTTTGACAGCGGCAGTATATACCACTAAGTCGGCTCCGATGACATTTTCGGGGAAATGCCCCATAGTAACGGGTATATTATATGAACGTATACGGGCGAGAGTATCCGATTCGGCAGTATCCGAACCCGTGATTTCAAAGCCCTCACTGTGGAGTATCTCGGCAAGCGGACACATACCCGAACCGCCTATTCCCACAAAATGTATTCTTTTGACATTGTCAAGCAAATGTTCATAACTTTCGATCATAAAAGCACTTCCAATCAAATATATATATGATTTATGAAATAGATTATATTCCAAAATGTCGAAAAAATAAAGATGTAAAAAGAAATTTATTGAAAGGAATCCAAATCGGTTTTATTATATAATAAAAAATATACAATTTCAATAAATTTTTTATGACAGAAAAAAAGGAACGCTTTGAGCGTTCCTTAACTTGATGGAGCGGATGACGAGGCTCGAACTCGCTACCTCAACCTTGGCAAGGTTGCGCTCTACCAGATGAGCTACATCCGCAGATGTATTAAAATTTTATATCTGAGAGAATGTGGAGCGGATGACGAGGCTCGAACTCGCTACCTCAACCTTGGCAAGGTTGCGCTCTACCAGATGAGCTACATCCGCATTTGCTCTCAGCAACAGTTGTTATTATAAAACATAAAATATAAAAAGTCAATAGTTTTTCAGAAAAAATTTTTATTAAAAAAGTTGTATTTGGGATAGTGTTAAGTTATAATTTAAGTGAGAAGTTTTATATCAAGGAGTGTTGTAATATGCAGGAAAATATTTGCAGTATACCGATAAATGATGTTTTTATGCCGAGGGACGGCTGTCCGATGTGCAGGATGAGGGATATGCTTGAAAGAAGAAAAGCGGAATATGTGACGGGTTCGGCAATGATGGAGCCTAATGTCAGGGTAAGAACAAATGAAGAAGGCTTTTGTTACAGGCATTTTTCAATGATGATAAAGTTGGGAAAGAGATTGTCCAATGCACTGATACTTGAGAGTCACCTTGAGGAAGTTATGGGAAAGTTGTCTTTAACGAATCCGAGAGGAAAATTCGACAAGAAAAAGCTGGAACAGCTGGAAAATATGTCAAAGGATTGTTTTATATGCCGTGATATAAAGGATAATATGGAGAATATGGTGAGGATAGTCCATGCAATGTGGATAAGTGAGCCCGAATTCAGACAGCTCTATTCCGAACAGCCGTATATATGCCTTGAACATTATATAATGCTTTTGAGCGTAGACTCAAAGGGGCTTGGAAAAAATTTTGATGCTTTTTATCAGGCAACTTTTGCGTTGGCAGTAGAATATCTGATGGAGTTGAGAGATGACATACACCATTTCAGTGCGATGTTCGATTACAGGAACGAGGGGGCAGACTGGGGAAATTCCCGTGACAGCATTGAAAGGTCGGTCGAATTCCTGACGGGAGAAAAAATAATTTCCGAAGATATACAGGAATGATTGACAGTAATTGATTTTTTGTTATATAATAAATATTATTTTTTAGAATAAAGGGGTTTTTTGGAAATGGCAGAGGTAAAGGCATTCAAGGCACTGAGATTCAATACGGAAAAGGCAGGCAAGATAGATGAGCTTGTATGTCCGCCTTATGATATCATCAGCGAGGAACAAAGAAAAGGCTATCTTGCAAAGAATGAGAATAATATAATCCGTCTTGAACTTCCGAAAGGTGACGAGCCGTATAAAACAGCAGGCGAAACACTTGACAAGTGGCTCAATGAGGAGATACTTAAAAGAGATGAAAAAGACGGGATATATATTTATGAAGAAGAATTTTCTATAAATGATATCCATACAAAGTTCAAGGGCTGTATCGTGAGAGTTAAATTGGAGGAGTTTTCAAAGGGTATCGTTCTTCCGCATGAGGAAACTCTCTCAAAGGCAAAAGAGGACAGATTCAATCTGATGAAAGCGACCAACTGCAATTTCAGTCAGATATATTCTCTTTACATGGACAGCGAACACAAAATAACAAACAGATTGGATAAGCTCTCGGAGGGTAAGCCCGAAATTGAACTGACAGACGGTGACGGAGTAACTCACAGACTTTGGATAGTTGATGATGAAACCGAGATAAATGCAATTTGCGGAGATTTTGCGGATAAGAAGCTGTATATAGCAGACGGTCATCACAGATATGAAACGGCATTGAATTACAGAAATTACTGTCACGAGAATAATATCGGTGACGGCGGAGAAAACTATGTAATGATGATGCTCGTTGACATGGAGCATGAGGGACTTGTCGTACTTCCCACACACAGGCTTGTAAGAGATTTGGCGGATTTTGATAAAGAAAAGCTGTTGAATGACTGCAAGGAATATTTTGATATAACCGAGGAAAAGGATATAAATACTGCCGAGAGTAAATTAAAGACGCTTTATGACGAGGGCAAAAAGGCATTTGCATTTTACAGTGGTGACGAGGGATATAATATTCTTGTGCTGAAAGACGAAAATGTAATAGCAGAGCTTTTGCCGAACAAGAGCAAGGCAACACAGGGACTTGATGTAACGGTACTGCATACGCTTGTGCTTGAAAAGATATTCGGGATAGATGCCGAGAATATGGCAAAGCAGATAAACCTGACATATACAAGACTTTTTGATGAAGCAGTCGAGAGTGTCAGAAGCGGTAAATTCCAGTGTGCATTTATACTGAATCCGACAAGGGTAACGGAAATAAGAGATGTAGCGGCAGCAGGCGAAAAAATGCCCCAGAAATCAACATATTTTTATCCGAAGCTCATCACGGGACTTGTAATGAACAAACTGTTCTGAGTGCTTTTATGATTCTTTGAAAGAAAAATGTATAGTATGCTATACATTTTTCTTTTATCGAAGAATAAACAGCAGAAAAAAATTTTTTAAAATACAGTTGATTTTTTGATAAGAGTATAGTATAATTAGTTCGTTGACAATGTTAGTCTATTACAAGACAGATTCATATTTTTGGATATACGGTCGGGCAGGTGCTGTGCGACAGAACACCGTGAACCATGTCAGGCGAGGAATCGAGCAGCATTAAGCGTTTGCTTCTGTGCGATGCAGTTAGTCTGTCCGTCTGTATATCCAAGAATATGACACTCGCTTTTATGCGGTCTGTCTTGTTTTTTTCACGGTTTAGCATCATGCGACAAAAATTTCGGAAAGGCAGTGTTAAATTTGTATAGAGTTCTGTATAGAAAGTACCGTCCGAAATATTTTGCCGATGTCATAGGTCAGCCGCAGGTGACGGATACCCTGAAAAATGAGCTTAAAGCAGACCGCCTTGCTCATGCGTATCTGTTCACGGGGTCGAGAGGTACAGGCAAAACTACCTGTTCAAAGATACTTTCAAAGGCTGTCAATTGTCTTTCTCCGAAAGACGGTGACCCGTGCGGTGAATGTGCGATATGCCGTGGAATAGATGACGGCTCAATAACAGATGTCGTTGAGATAGATGCAGCAAGCAACAACGGTGTTGATGATATAAGAATACTTCGTGAGGAAGCCAATTTCACTCCTGCTGAGGCAAAATACAGGGTATATATAATAGACGAGGTGCATATGCTCTCGATAAGTGCATTCAATGCTTTGCTCAAAACCCTTGAAGAACCGCCCCCTCATGTCATATTCATATTGGCAACGACAGAGGTACATAAGCTGCCTGCAACGATAACGTCAAGATGTCAGCGTTTTGATTTTCACAGGATATCCCCCGAGGATATCGCCAAAAGACTTGAATATGTATGCGGTGAGGAAAATGTTTCGGTAGACCATGATGCAGCCCTGCTTATAGCGGGAATAGCTGACGGTGCAATGAGAGATGCTCTTTCATTGCTTGACCAGTGCATGGGACAGACTGAACACATTACAGAGGAAGCTGTCAGAAAAACAGCCGGACTTGCAGACAAAAGCCATTTGTTTGAAATAACGGATTCTATTCTGAACAAAGACCCGGCTCGTGCTGTTCAGACAGTAGACGAACTGCACAGAAATTCAAAGGATATGGCAAGGCTTTGCGAGGAGCTTATAGGACATTTCAGAGCGATAATGCTGATAAAGACCGTAAAAGACCCAAAGAATAATATCGTTATGTCGGAAAGTGACTTTGAGAGAGTTTCAAAACAGGCAGAAATGATGAAGCTGCCGTTTGTTATACAAGTGATTGACACGCTTCAGTCGGCTATGGAAAGAATGTTTCAGGGAGTAAACCGACGTATTGAAATGGAAATGACGGTTGTAAAGTTGTGCAGTTGTGAAAGCAGTGATAATTCCAATCCGAATGTCAATTCAAATCTTGAACAAAGAATTTCCGTACTCGAAAAGTTTTTTGAAGTTATAAAAAACAATCCGTCGGTCTTGCAGCAGAAAACGGCTTCAAAAACCGTCAATGCCATTGCACCGCCTATCAAAAAACCGTCTGTCGATATGGACGAGCTTCGCAAAAATGCCGTAAAATTTCAGCAATGGCAAGAGATAATCGAGAATATAAAGAATTATTCAAAAAGCCTCGGAACAAGTTTTGACGGAAGTACAGCATATATAAGCGGAAAATATGTTCTTGTTGATTCAAATAACGATTTGTGCTTTGAGCTTCTGAGAAAGCCCGAACACAGAACGGAATTGAAAAATATAATACAGAAAGTAACGGGTAAGTCTTACAGCTTGGGTAGATATTCTTATCCCGATGAACAAAAAGCAGATGATCCTCTGACAAAATTACTGTCGGATTTCAAGGCAGCAGGGGTACCCGTTGAAGATAAAAAAAATAATACAAATAACGGAGGTTAATAAAATTATGAAAGCAAGATTACCAAAGGGCTATGGAAACGGTGGAGCATCAAATCTCCAGCAGCTTGCACGTCAGGCTCAGAAAATGCAGGAGGAAATGGATATTGCTACTCAGCAGCTTGAAGAAAAAGAATATACTGCAACAGCAGGCGGTGCAGTTACAGCAGTTGTTACAGGAAAGTTTGAGATAAAAACTCTTGACATCAAAAAAGAAGCTGTTGATCCCGAAGATATTGATATGCTTTCCGATATGATAACGGCAGCAGTCAACGAAGCAATAAGAAAGGCTCGTGAAGAAAAGACTGAAACTATGGATAAGATATCAGGCGGTCTTAATGTTCCGGGATTGTTCTGATCATGGGCGAATACCGAGTAGCACCGCTCGAAATGCTGATAGAGCAGTTTGAGCAGTTTCCGAGTATCGGTCATAAAACCGCTTCAAGGCTTGCATATCATGTCCTTTCAATGTCGGAGGAACAGGCACAGGGTTTTTCAAAAGCTATCATAAATGCTCACAGGAATATACATCATTGCAGGATATGCTGTAATCTTACGGATACCGAGATATGTTCGGTGTGCGGTGATGAAAGCCGTGACAAATCTATAATATGCGTTGTAGAGGATTTCAGGGATGTTATCGCTCTTGAAAAAACAAGGGAATTCAATGCCTTGTATCATGTGCTTAACGGTGTTCTGTCACCGCTCAACGGTGTCACACCCGATAAACTTTGCATAAAGGAACTTCTTGCAAGACTTGGTGATGATACAGTAAAAGAAGTTATTATGGCAACAAATGCTACTGTTGAAGGTGAAGCTACTGCCATGTATCTTTCAAAACTTATAAAGCCGCTTGGAATAAAAGTCACTCGTCTGGCTTATGGTCTGCCTATCGGTGCCGACCTTGAATATGCCGATGAAGTCACGCTTTCCCGTGCCATAAGCGGCAGAAGCAACATATAAATTAGCAATTAGCAATGTGCAATGTGCAATTATTTTTGATTTCTGTTTTTTTGCGTTTTGCAGGCTGATTGCTCAAACACATTTGTGAAGTGAAACAATGTAGTTGCGGTTAGCAATCATTGCACATTGAAAAGGGGTGAGTACATGGCAAAAGAATCATTGAAGACTATCGCACAGAACAAAAAGGCTTACCATGAGTATTTTGTCATGGAAAGCTTTGAAACAGGCATAGAACTTTTCGGAACGGAAGTAAAATCTATACGTCAGGGGAGAGTTAACCTTAAAGACGCATGGTGTACCATTGAAGACGGAGAAATATTTGTCAAAGGTATGCACATAAGTCCTTATGAACAGGGAAATATATTCAATAAAGACCCTATGCGTGTCAGAAAACTCCTCATGCACAAGCGTGAAATAATGCGTTTGTACGGCACTGTCAAACAGGACGGCTATTCACTTATTCCACTGTCACTCTATTTCAAAGGCTCAAAAGTAAAACTCCAGCTCGGTCTGTGCAAGGGCAAAAAACTCTATGACAAGCGTGATGACATGGCTAAACGTGATGCCAAACGTGACATTGACAGAGCAATGAAGAACAAATTAGCAATCAGCAATTAGCAATTTGCAATTGTCGGTTACGGAGAATTTTATGGAAAACAATGTGATATTGGATAAGAGTAAGGCATTTGCATTGAGAATAATAAATCTTTATAAATATCTTTGTGAAAATAAGTAAAGAATATATTTTGTCAAAACAAATCTTGTGAAGCGGTACAAGTATCGGTGCCAATGCAAAAGAAGGAGTAAATGCACAAACCAAGTCTGATTTTTATGCCAAAATGTATATATCTTACAAAGAGGCTAATGAAACAGAGTATTGGCTTGAATTACTGCATGAAAGCGGATATATAGATACAAAGGCTTTTGAAAGCATATATTCAGACTGTAAAGAACTTATAAAAATTCTTGCGGCAATTACGAAAACCCAAAAAAATAGCCGGCAATGATAATTGCACATTGCACATTGCTAATTGCTAATTGTATATATGGGGGCGTAAAGGTTTCGACAGGGAGTGTGAGCCTCGGCAAGCGAGCAGCGGCACTGCAGAACCGCTATAAAATCCGCAGACTTTTAAAATTAAACGACAACAATAATACTGTTGCCCTTGCTGCTTAATTAGCAAGCGTTCCTATTGAGAGGACCACGGCTCTTTAGGGGCGTCGATTAGTGGTGAACATGAACAGAGATGAGCCTTGCTCTTTGTCATGGCTTAAAGGCTACCGAAGCATAAAGCCTGCCTGTGGGCGTTATGTGGGGGGAATCCCAAAACATGGGATACGCTCGTAGAAAACCGTTGTGAGTGCTTTTTGGACAGGAGTTCGATTCTCCTCGCCTCCACTGTTATAATATAGTACCTGAAAAAGTGATCTTTTATGGTCGCTTTTTTCGGGTACTCTTTTTTTGTCATAAATGACAGAAAAAAGAAAGATTTTTCTATGCTTACGTTAATTGAATTGTAATAAAAAGTGGTGTAATATATAAATTGGGTGTTTAGTCCTGAGCAAAAAATAAAATATGGAGTGATGAAAAATGTGTAAAAGCAAACCTAAAGTTTTTTGTCAGAAAAATGTTAACAACGGCTTTATAGATTTTTACCTTAAAGTTGACAGGGGAGAAAATAAAGGTATTTATCTATTTACTACGGACTATTTTTCCTACAATGTTTATGATACTTACATCAGAGGCAGAAGAATAGACGAAATGTATGGAAATACTTCCAAAGTAAGACAGCAAAAGATCAAAGAAAGGATATTGCGATCATTAAGGTATATTGAACAGGAATATTCAATAGAAATCTTTGAGAAATCAAAGAAAAAAATGCCTTATAATAAAAAAGAAAGATATGATACGGCTTACGAAATGTGATACACTAAAATAAATTTATCAGGGCTGACCCCGAAGGAGAATCAAAGTTAATTGCATTAAAAAAGGCTTGTTCTATTCAAAGTAGAACAAGCCTTTTTTATATGTTGTTTAAATTTCTAATTGCTGATTGACATTATTCCCAGCCGGCTTTTACGGTAATGCCTGTTTCATCGGCTGTTGTTTCAAGCTGTAATATTTCTCCCTTAGTCAGCTTTTCGGAAACGGTCTTTGAAAGCTCCTCTGCCTGATACGGCTTTGTAATGCCTATGATAGGAACCATGCCTTTTGATATGGCATAGGCTGTGGCTGTCTGTGACACGGTGAGTTTATGTTTTTTGCCGATTTCTTCGAGTTCTGCCAAAAGAGGTTCTATTTTTTTGAGATGTTTGTTATATGCAAAACCACGTCTTGAAAATATCGGCATTTTCTTTTTTGAATTGAATTTTCCTGTCAGAGCACCCTGCTCAAGTACCATGTATGCGAAGAATACTGCATTGTTGTTCTGACACCATTCAAGTACACCGTTTTTTTCGGATACCCTGTGCAGAAGGCTGAAATGATTTTGCACTCCGTCAATGGTACAGCCGTTTTTTCTGACAATATCATTGGCAAGCTGCAATTGCTCGAAATTGAAGTTTGATACACCGATACTGCCTATTTTGCCGTCTTTTTTCATTTTGCACAGATATGAAAGAGTTTCCTCGATATATCTCGGCTGATGAAGCCAATATATGTCGGGTATTCTTCCGCTGAATTTTTCGACACTTTCACTGTACATTTTATCGACTGTTTCAGGTGAGAACTTTTTCATGGGGGTATACTTGTCACTGAAAATAAAGTCTTTTCCGTCAGCAAATTCAGCTAAAAGTTTTTCGGCATTTCCCATGCCGTATACAGCGGATGTATCGTAAAGGGTAAAGCCGTTTTTGAAAGCAATGTCAAAGCTCTCTTTGAGTGTATCGGGGTCAGACTTTGAGCCGAAAACCATTTTGCTGCCATTTGTACCGCCTCCCCAAGCCCATGTACCTATGGCGACAGAAGGAATCTCTTTCCCGTTTATTGTATAGCTCATAAAAATATTCCTTTCATCTTCAGAATTTTGTTGTAGCTGTGGTAACAACGCTCTTTCCTGCATAAATATTGCAGTTTGTGCCCGTTTTGAGAATGAAAGTGGCGTTTGTTGCACCGACAATGACGGGCTTATTGAGGGCAAGTCCGACAACTGCCGCATGGGAGTTTATGCCGTCAACTTCGGTTATGATACCTGCACTCTTTTTCATAATTGGGATAAGGCGGTTGGTTGTTTCATGAATAACGAGAATTTCACCCTCGGTGAAGTTTTCAAGAGCTTCTTCTTCGCTCTTGCAGACCATAAGATGACCGTGTGCGGAAAGGTCATTTACGATAGTCTGACCGCTGACGAGTATATTTCCGACAAGATGTACTTTCATAAGATTCGTAGTACCCGATATTCCGAGAGGAACGCCTGCCGTAATAACGACCAGATCACCGTTATTGAGAAGATTCTGCTGTTGTGCGACAGTGATAACATGGTTGATAAGTTCATCAGTGTTGTTTTTCTCCTCTATCATTACGGGAATTATACCCCATGACATATTTGTCTGCCGCCAGACTTTTTCACTCGGAGTACCGCTGATTATCGGACAGTTCGGACGGTATTTCGACAACATTCTTGAAGTCATGCCCGATTTTGAAACAGTTATGATAGCAGATGCACCGAGGTCATGTGCAGTCGTGCAGGCGGCATGGGATATAGCGGAAGTTACATCAGGTCTTTCGTGAATGTCAAGATGATTGAATCTGTTTATGTAGTCAATGTGATTTTCGGTAATTTCTGCAATTTCAGCCATTGTCTTGACAGACTCGATAGGGAATGAACCTGCAGCGGTCTCACCCGAAAGCATGATAACGCTTGTACCGTCATATATGGCATTTGCAACGTCTGTCGTTTCTGCACGGGTAGGACGGGGATTCTTCATCATTGAATCAAGCATCTGAGTAGCCGTTATAACAGGTTTGTCGGAATTACGGGTTTTCTTGATTATCATTTTCTGTATAATGGGGACTTCTGCAATGGGAATTTCAACACCCAGGTCACCTCTTGCGACCATTACACCGTCAGCTACACGGAGAATCTCGTCTATATTGTCAACACCGTCCTTGTTTTCGATTTTGGCGATGATTCTTATATCGCTTCCGCCATAGCTTTCAAGGACGGCTTTCATTTCGTTGATGTCATTTGCATTTCTTGTAAAGGATGCCGCTACAAAGTCAACGTCCTGTTCAACACCGAATTTCAGGTCGGCTTTGTCCTGTTCACTCATAAAAGGGAGAGAGAGGAATACTCCGGGGACATTTATTCCTTTGTGTGATGAAACAGGACCTCCATTGATAACTTTGCAGTGAATCTCGGTTTTGGTCTTGCTTTTGACCTGCATTTCGATAAGACCGTCATCAATCAAAATCCTTGTACCGATTTCAACGTCATCAGGCAGATTTTTGAAGGTTATGGAACAGTGTGTTTTGTCACCGTCACAAGGTTCTGTTGTAAGGGTGAAGTCCTGACCCGTTTCAAGAATGACCTTTTCGGGGAAATTTCCTGTACGGATTTCAGGACCCTTTGTATCAAGGAGTATCGCAACAGGCTTGTTGAGTTCCTTGCGAAGTTTTTTGACGGCATCAATTTTTATTTTATGGGTATCGTGTGTCTGATGTGACATATTTATTCTTGCCACGTCCATTCCGTTGAGCATAAGTTCTCTGAGTACATTTTCATCATCCGTTGACGGACCGAGTGTACATATAATTTTAGTTTTACGCATAGTATCTCTCCTGACATTTTATTTATGTCTATATCATACAATAAAAATAAACTTTTTACAAGGAAAAAATATGATTTTTTTCAAGAGCTTTTTTCGCCAAAATCCGAGAATTTTTGAGAATCTGACACACATTTGTCTTAAAATAACCTTAAAAATTTTCAAGGAAAATTTCAAAAATACACATATTTTGGAATTTAAATATTTTCATAATTGTATAATTATACAAAAATAAAAATTAGCATTTTTACTTATTTTAGTTATAAAAATATGTTAATTATGCTGAAAAAATCAATATTTACTTGTAAAAATTACTATTTTTAATAGTATTTTTTTGAAAGATATTTGAAATTAAATTCCTTTAAAGCAATAAAAGCAGAGGTATATTTAAAATTATAAATAATTTTGTGAATTTGGATTGCTTTACAAATTTTAATAAAATGTTAAAATAATATTAACGAGAGTTTGTCTGTTATATGCAGGAAACTGCGGAAGGGATATATCAGCAGACTTTAAGGACAGAAAAAATTATTTAATATTATTTAAAGGAGTGTGATTTTCAGTGAACAATGAATTTTATTCAACCCGTTTCGGTGTAAGAGGAAAAGTAGCAAGCGTTGTTCTTACAGCATCAATGTTGGCATCTTCTTTCACCGGTCTTGGGGCAACTCTGGTTCCGACAGTTACTGTTGAAGCCGCAAACAGCTACGGACTTGCAACAAAGATTGAAGACGGTAACATTCTTCACTGTTTCGACTGGCCAATTTCCGATATTACCGCAGAAATGGAAAATATCGCAAAGGCCGGTTTCACAAGCGTACAGACTTCACCTTTACAGCCCCATGATGCTTCGGGTACATGGTATTGGCTTTATCAGCCGATAGGCTTTTCGGTAGGTAATGACCTCGGCTCAAAGGAAGACCTCAAAGCTCTTTGTGCAGAGGCTGACAAGTACGGTGTCAAAGTCATCGTTGACGTTGTTGCCAACCACGTTGCAGGCTGGGCAGACGGCAGAAGAAAGGACTATATCCAGAACGGTCTTACAAAAGATGAATATTTCCATAATACACAGTACAACACGGAGGCAAAAAATGTTGACTGGGGCAACCGCTGGCAGGTAACTCATTGTAATATCGGTATGCCTGACCTTAACTCCGAACACAGCTATGTACAGCAGGTAGTTGCAGGTCTTGTAAATGAACTTAAAGAATGCGGTGTTGACGGTATCCGTTGGGACGCTGCAAAGCATATAGGTTTGCCGAGTGAGGATTGTAATTTCTGGCCTGCAGTTACTGCAGCAGGACTTTACAACTACGGTGAAATCCTTGACGGTCCCACAAACAGCGGCGGCGATAACCTTATGGTAGAATATACCAAGTATATCGGTGTTACCGATGATAACTATTCAGGTGAAATTACAGGTGCTATCAGAGACGGTAAAGTTACCACAAATACAGGCAAATGGGCTAATCGTGGTGTAAGTCAGAGCAAGATAGTTTACTGGCCTGAAAGCCATGATACTTATTGTAACAACGGCTGGACAAACGGTCTGAGTGAAGATGTTATGGACAGAGCATTTGCAGTTTCGGGTGCAAGAGCTGATTGTCAAACACTTTACCTTTCAAGACCTTTTGAAAAACAGCATACAGCAATTGCTTATAATGTAAAGGGCTCTACGCACTTTACAAGTGCACAGGTCGCAGCCGTAAACCATTTCCATAATGCAATGGTAGGCACAAAGGAATATTTCACAACAGGCGACAACTGTTTCGTAATATGCCGTGGAGGCGGTGCAGTCGTTGTTAATGCAGGCGGCGGCAGCAAGACTGTTACAGTTCCAAACGGCGGCGGACTTGTTCCGGCAGGTACTTATACAGACGAAATCACAGGCAATACATGGACTGTTACAAGCTCAACAATGAGCGGTCAGATAGGCAATACAGGTATCGCAGTATTCTATAAGGGCGGTGCTCCCATAGGCGGCGGCAGTGTATTGGCTTCCCCCGCATCAGGCACGAGCTTTACGGATACTCTCTCTGTAACACTTACAGCAAGTGATGCAACAAACCTTACTTATTCAACATCAGAAGGTGCATCAGGTGCTTTCACAAGCGGTCAGAAAATTACTGTCGGTTCTTCAACGGCAGTCGGCGGTACAGTTACCGTTACAGTAAAAGGTACAGGCTCAGACGGTTCTGCACTTTCCGAAACCTACAAGTACACCAAGAAAGACCCGAATGCAACAACCTGCATATATTTTGACAACTCATCATACAACTGGAGCAGCGTTTACGCTTATGTTTACACGGGTGACGGTGCAAGTGCAAAGAATATGGGAGCATGGCCGGGTGTCAAACTGACGGAAAAGAACTCGAAAGGCTATTTCAAGCTCGATGTTTCAGGCTTTGAAAACGGTCGTGCAATCTTCAATGACGGTACAGGCTCGGCAACCAACAGATATCCTGCAGATCAGGAACCCGGTATGCAGATAGGCGGTTCTTCAAAGCTGTTCAGTGCAAATCACAAATGGGAGGATTATTCTGATGTAGTTATTCCTGTCCCAAAAGACCCCGATGTTACAGTTGACAAGGCAAGCGGTACAAGCTTCACAACTGAAACATTTGACATTACTCTTTCACTTTCAAATGCAACATCAGGTACTTATTCAATTGATAACGGTCCTGAAAAGAAATTTACAACCACAACAAAGGTTACTATCGGTGAAGGTAAAATTGCCGACACAGATGTTACTGTAAAAGTAACTGCAACAGATGGTTCAAAGACAACAAACAAGACACTTACTTACACTAAAAAGTATGTCAAGAAGACAACAAGCACATCTGCTTCAGCTCTTACAGGAAAATATGCAACTAACCCCAAAGGTCAGCTTGGCGGCAAGGGTGTTACTATCAAGAGTGCAAGCGACTTCAAAGACAGCATGATTATCGCACAGGGCGTTGCAAATGACGACCCCCGTATATTCAGAGGTTCACATGAAGCTCCCGTATATGATACTTATGCACTCTATGCAGCTTGGGATGACACTAACCTCTATCTCGGCTGGCAGTTCACAAATGTAACAGACGTTGTTGACCCTGCACAGGGCTATCCGATAAGCGACAACGGCAAACCTTGGAACGGTGATATTCCTCAGATGATAGCCTTCAACCTTGGCAAAGGCAAAACAGCCGATATGTCAAAGGGTACACTTGCAAGCGGCTATGTATGGGGACTCAAAGTAGGCTTTGAAACAAAGATAGACGCACTCATGTGCTTCTCATCAAAACCGAAAGTAGGTAAACCTGCACTCTTTAAGACAGACAGTTCAGGTTATTTCAACTATGACTACACAGAAGGTGTTATAGACTTCACAGCAGGCGGCATTTCATTCAACTATGAAGATGGTTTCTTTGGTTCATCTATCACAGGTATCAAAAAGAACGGATATGAAGGTTACAAACCTGCCGACCTTACAAGTTCGGCTTCTGAATGGGTTGATTTCCTCTCACTCGGTCACGACAAGGCACAAGATACTTTCTATACAATGACTATTCCGCTTGCAACTCTCGGTATTACAAGAAGCTACCTTGAAAGCAACGGTATCGGTGTAATGCACATCTCAACATTCGGTGAAGGCGGTATATCCTCTACTCCTATGGATATGACATTCCTCGACAATGCAACAGAACCCTATACAGCAGACGAATCCACTTCACAGGAAAAGGCTGATACAGACCTCGTTACAGTACCTCTCGCAAGAATAGGTGCAGGCGGCGGAGATACTCCTATTGATCCTGACGATCCCGATCCTGTAACAACTCCTCTCCAGGTGAACTTCGGTACAGACCGTTCAGCTCCTCAGCTTTCAACAACAGCTCTTACTATAAAGGGTATCGGCTACGGCGGTACAGCTCCTTACAAGTACGAATTCTCTGTTGACGGCAAAGTTATCAAGGCTTCCAACACAACAGCTACTGTTTCATGGACACCTACAACAGCCGGTCAACATACTCTCAAGTGTGTCATCACAGATTCAACAGGCAAAACAGCTACTGCTACAAAGACATTCACATCTGAGGGCGGCGACATCATTATTATTGATCCCGATGAACTTATAAACAGTTCAAGTCTTTCATCAACTTCAATATCTCTTGGCAGTGCTGTAACTTTCAAGGGTTCAGCATCAGGCGGTACAGCTCCTTACACATATGCTTACTACTACAAGAGCAGCTCTGCAAGCTCATGGACAACTGTAAAAGCATACAGTTCAACAACAAGTGTATCTGCAACTCCTTCCTCAGCAGGTTCTTATCAGGCTTGCATCAAGGTTAAGGACAGCACAGGTACAGAAGTCAAGAAATATATCGACTTCACTGTAAACGGCAGCGGTGTTGTTAACAACTCAACAGTTTCCGCAACAACAGTTACACTTGGCAATGCCGTAACTGTCAAGGGTGCAGCATCAGGCGGTACATCTCCGTATAAATATGCTGTGCTTTACAAGGCTTCTTCCACTTCAACATGGACTACAAAACAGGATTTCTCTACAAATGCTTCTGTTTCAATCACCTTCACAGGTACAGGTACAAAAGACATTTGTGTCAAAGTCAAGGACAATGCAGGCAATATTGCTAAAAAGTACTTCACTGTAACAGTAAAGGTTGCTGCTTTGACAAACAATTCAACAGTTTCCGCAACAAGCATTGCTCTCGGCAGCACCATCAAGGCAACTGCTAAAGCAACAGGCGGTACAGCTCCTTACACATATCAGATAGTTTACAAAAAGTCAACTCAGTCCAACTGGCAAACAGCTTCTGCTTACAGCACAACTGCTACTGCAAATATCAAACCAGCATCAACAGGTGCTTATCAGATTTGCATTAAAGTAAAAGACAAGACAGGTACAGAAGTCAAGAAATTCTTCGACATCACTGTAAAAGCGGCTCTTGTCAATAATTCCACGCTTTCCGCAACATCAATAAAACTTGGTGACTCCATAACTGCAAAGGGTGCAGCAACAGGTGGTTCGGGATATTATAACTTCGCAGTATTCTACAAGAAGACTGCTGACAGCACATGGGCAGTTAAGGACAGTGCAGGTACAGAAGTGAAGAAATACTTTACTGTAAAAGTAACATCTGCTGCTCTTGCAAATAACTCAACAGTTTCTGCAACAAGTGTTTCACTCGGCAATGCAATAACTGTCAAGGGTGCAGCAACAGGTGGTACAGCTCCTTACAAATACGCTTTCTTCTACAAGGCTTCTACTGCTTCAACTTGGACAACAAAGCAGGACTTCTCAACAACAGCTTCTGTTTCCATTAAGTTCACAGGCACAGGCACAAAAGATGTTTGTGTAAAAGTTAAGGACAATGCAGGCACAGTTGTTAAAAAGTACTTTACTGTTAAAGTAACAAATGCAGCTCTTACAAATAACCAATAACTGTAAAGTGTGCAGCAACAGGCGGTACATCTCCTTATAAGTATGCAGTTTACTACAAGGCTTCTTCCTCTGACACATGGACTGAAAAACAGGCTTTCTCAACAACAACCTCTACTTCAATTAAATTTGCAGGCAAAGGTACAAAAGATGTATGTGTCAAAGTTAAGGACAATGCAGGAACAATAGTTAAGAAATATTTCACAATTACAGTTAAATAACTGAATTATGGGCGGTGGTACATGGGAGTGTATCACCGCTTTTTGTTTGTATGTTATAATAATACTGTCTTTGTTACGATAATTTTGTTTATAAATGCTTGTTTTTTGAAAAAATATGTGGTAAAATCTAAAATAAAAAGGAGTGTGATTAAATATGATCTCTAAATTCAAAAGCAGGGTCATAAGTATATCATTAGTATTGGTTATGCTGTTTTCGATATTTGCGGTAGGTCAGATTCAGGCGGAAGCGGCAAGTGCTGTATCCGTTACCGTTGCCGATGTTTCATACAACTATAAGGATACAAAAAGTATTTTTGATTCCATCAACAAGTATCGTACCGAAATGAATTGTCCGGCTCTTGCAATGGATACTAATCTTATGAATGATGCTTTTACGAGAGCTGTCGAGCTTTCGGTATATGCCTCGGTGGTTCGTCCGAATGGTTCAAAATATGTGGGTGACTGTTCACAGCTTATAGGATATAATGTTCTGAGCAATTCATCTCTTTTGTATCAGTGGCAAAGCGATCAGGATAGTCTTAATCTGCTGTTGTCTACGGTTTTTAAGTCTGTCGGTGTCGGCGTTGTAAAAGTAAACGGCTACAAATATGTATGTGTGCTGCTTTCATACAACTCATCAAGCGGATTTGATTCTAATATTTTTAATAAAAGCAATCAGGTGATGGATAAGCCGATATCTGTTTTGCCGTCGCTTCTTACAAATGCTAAAACAAGTTTTACAAATAATGCACTGATAATATGCGGTTCAGGTGTCAAAGTCGGTATGTATGTTACTAACTCTATGTATCCTTCGGCAAGCGTTCGTTTGACTGCGGATAATATGAAAGTGACAATTGCAAATCCAAAATGTTTTTCTTTTAATTACAATACTGTTACGGCAATCTATCCCGGTGAAAGTCTTATTACAGTTTCGTTAAAGGATGATTCTTCCGTATCGGCATCTGCAACATTGCGTGCGACTGCGGTAAGCCTTGAAGAATGTTCATTTGCTTCGATACCGGATCAGTATTATACGGGCAAGGCAATCACTCCTGCGATATCGGGCAAGGATTCTTCGGGAAATAATCTTGTACTCAATACGGATTATACGGTAGAATATCAGAATAATGTTAATATAGGAACGGCTACTGCGGTCGTAAAAGGTCTCGGAAAATATGTCAGCTATCAGAAAAAGCTGAACTTCAATATCATTCTCAATTCTTCAAGTGTATTTTCGGTTTCTGCAAGCGTTACGCCTGCAAAAGTTATTCTCGGTTCTTCGGCAACTATAAATGCAAGTACAGCAGGGGCAGTCGACCCTGTAAAGTATACTTATGAATATGCCGAGGCAGGTTCTTCAAGTTGGAAGACAATATCATCTTCAACAACAAGCAGTACCTGTCAGTTCAAACCGGCTGAAGCAAAGTCCTATAATGTAAGGGTAACTGCTGTTGACGGTGCAGGCAGAAAAGCATCTCAGACGGCATCTGTACAAGCCGAATCAAAGATGGTATGTCAGCTGTCATTGTCAAAGGATTCCTACGCATTGGGTGAAAAAATCGTTATGTCTGTCACTCAGGAAGGCGGTTCTTCTCCGACCTATGCCTTTATGGTAAAGCTTCCGTCAAGCACTTCATGGACTACATTACAGGATTTTTCGAGCGTTTCATATTATAACTATGTTCCTCAGAATCCCGGTGAATATACAGTTATGGTGAAATACAAGAGCGTATCCGGACAGAGCGGAGAATTATACAAGACTTTCAAAGTTACCGGTACGGCACTTGCCAATACATCTTCAATAAGTGCAACATCGCTTTATCTCGGAAAATCAATAACTCTCAAAGGTGCGGCAACGGGCGGTTCGGGTTCATATCAGTATGCTTATTATTATAAAAAATCTACCGATACTTCATGGACAACGTTGCAGGCATACAGTACGAAAAATTCCGTGGCTTTTTCTCCAAAGACTGACGGAAGCTATACTGTCAGCATAAAAGTCAAGGACTCCACGGGAAAAATTCTTGATAAAACTTTCACTGTATCATGTACACAGGCATTTACAAATACTTCAACTTTATCGGCTTCAAAGATAGATCTCGGTCAGACATTGACAGTGAATGTTTCTTCAAACAGTACAAATACCTGTACCTATGCTGTATGGTATCATACAAAGGGTACCACAGGATGGTCACTTGTTCAGGATTATTCTTCCAATGCTAAGATAAATATCACTCCCACAAAATCAGGTGATTTTGAAGTTTGCGTAAGAGTTAAGGACAGTAAGGGAAATATAGGTTTGAAATATCTTTCATTCTCCGTAAATCCCAAGCTTAAAAATACTTCAAAGCTTTCCGCATCATCCGTCAGCCCGAATACATCACTGACAGTGAGTTGTTCTGCAAGCGGAGGTACAGGCACATATACATATCTTGTTCGGTACAGAAAATCCGGTACTTCCTCATGGACAGTAAAACAAAATTACAGTTCAAATGCTTCCGTAAGTCTTGCAATTTCGGCAACAGGCACTTATGATGTAAATATATGCGTAAGGGATGGTCTTGGACAAGTTGCAGAAGTTACAAAGACCCTTACAGTCGCAAATCCGATAGTTCCCAAACTTACATTAGGCAAATCATCTGTCGTAAGCGGTCAGACGAATACTGCATCTGTTACTGCAACAGGCGGTACAGGTGGATTTACATACGCTTTCTATTACAAGAATTCCGCTTCCGAAAACTGGATAGAAAAACAGAAATTTTCCTCAAATACCAAGGTTGAAATGAAACCGACAGCCGTAGGCACTTATGATGTATGCGTCAAGGTAAAGGACAGCAGCGGTACTGTTCAGAAGGCATATTCTACATTCAAGGTGACAGCGGCAGTTTCGGTGAAAGCCTCACTTTCGGCTTCAACTATAATCAAAGGTCAGACAACGACTGTTACAGCGACTGCTTCAAACGGCAGCGGCGGTTACACATATTCTGTATTTATGAGAAAGTCGGGAACGGAAAAATGGGTGACTCAGCAGGATTTCAAATCAAACAACAAACTCGCTGTAAAACCTGCTTATGACGGTACTTATGAAGTATGTGTAAAGGCAAAGGACAGCATCGGCGGCATTGCAAAGGTCTATCTCAATATAACGGTAAAACCGTCTGTTATTGCCAAGCTATCGCTTTCACCGACAACGATAATCAAAGGTCAGTCCAATACCGTCACGGCATCGGCTTCAAGCGGCAGCGGCGGTTATACATACGCTGTTTATGTAAAAAAATCCACTGATTCAAAGTGGGTCGAAAAACAGGCTTTCAAGTCAAATACAAAGGTCACATGGACACCTGTAAGTGACGGTACCTATGATGTATGCGTGAAAGCCAAGGACAGTATCGGCGGTATTTCAAAGGCTTATGCAAAGCTGACCGTAAAGCCGTCTGTTGAAAATACTTCTACGATATCGGCAACTTCGATAAAACTCAAAAGTTCCGTGACTGTAACGGCTTCCGCCAAAAACGGTTCAGGCGGATATACCTACGCTGTTCTGTATAAAAAAGCAAGCTCATCAACATGGTCGACTGTACAGGATTTCAAAGCAAATACAAGCATAAAAATAACTCCTGCCACTGCAACAAAATATGATGTTTGTGTAAAAGCAAAGGACAGCATTGGTACTGTTTCCAAAAAATACTTTACTGTTACCGTAACTCAATAATATATTGATGGTTCTCTCCGCCAAGGATTTTTGACGGAGAGAATTTTTTATTTCCCAAAAATCTGTAAAATATATGTGACAAACCAATGTTTATGTGTTATAATTGTATCAAAAAAATTTGCAGGTGAATTTTATGTCTGAAAAGGTAAATAAGATGATAATTTGTCCGAAATGTTCCAAGGAATCGGAAACCGAGCTGATATGCAGTATGAACGGCAAAAGCTTTCCCGATATGAAAAAACGGATATTTGAGGATAAGTTTTTTGAATGGAAATGTCCGAAGTGCGGTCATGAGAGTGACCTGCTTCACCCGTTATTGTATAATGATATAGAAAATAAGTTCATGGTGTATTACATACCCGATACAAAAAGAAAAGTCGTCGTTGATGAAAAACTCGAAAAAGAATTTTTTGAGCTGTCTTATATCAAAAAACGTATTGTATCGGGTGTCAATGAACTGAAAGAAAAGATAGCAATATTTGATTTCGGTGCAGATGATATGGCGGTGGAGCTTGCAAAATATGCTGTTGAGAGGATAGTTGAAAAAAGTGCAAACATGACGGTATCGTCGGGATATTTCCTTGATATGGACAGAAGTGAAAATACTATCAGCTTTCAGTTTTTTGTAGGCAGTGAAAACCGTCCGTATATCCAGACAACTCGTCTTGAAGTCTATGAGCGTTCAATGGGTATAGTAAAAAAGTATTTCAAAGGATTCGGCAAACAGCACGGTTTTATAAAAATAGACCGTGAATGGGCAAAAGAGGCTTGGAAAATATATAAAAATTCTTGAGTATAAAAAGGAGAACAGAATTATGAAAAATATTTTGGTAGCGGAAGATGAAACGGCTATAAGGGATTTTGTCGTTATAAACCTTGAAAGAGCAGGATATAATGTAACAGAGGCTGAAAACGGAGCGGTTGCCGTAGAAAAATATGATAATGCAAATGGTGATTTCGATATCGTTATACTTGATGTGATGATGCCCGAAAAAGACGGCTTGCAGGTGTGCAAGGAGCTCAGAAAGAAAAACAACGGTCTTGGTATCATAATGCTTTCGGCAAAAACTCAGGAAATGGACAAGGTATCGGCTCTTATGAACGGTGCAGACGACTATGTGACCAAGCCGTTCAGTCCGACCGAGCTTGTCGCAAGGGTTGACGCTCTTTACAGGAGAATAGCTATTGCGGAAATGCGTTCCGAAAATAATTTCAAAGAGGAGATACGTTCAGGCGATTTCGTTCTTAATCTCAAAAATCATTCCCTTATGAAAAAAGGCAAAGTCATTGAACTGACACAGGTGGAATTTCAGATAATGGAGTATTTCTTTTCAAATCCCAAAAAAGCCCTTGACAGGAGTGATATCCTGAAAAAAGTATGGGGTGAGCCGTATGCGGGTGAGGAAAAAATAGTTGATGTAAATATCCGTCGTCTGCGTATGAAAATAGAGGACAATCCCTCCTCACCTAAATATATCACGACTGTATGGGGCTTGGGCTATAAATGGGAAACGAATGATAATTAAAATTCAAAGCAAACGGCTTGAAACGGTGGTGTTTTTTTGAAAGGAATAACAAGAAGATGGCTTGTCAATATGTTTGGCGTGATACTGATAATATTATTCATAGTAATATTGGTATTTGCTGTTATCGTTCAGGGATTTTATTACAACGACGTGTTTCAGATACTTAACGGACGTTCAACGGAACTCGTGAATATATTCAATTCGTCTGCGGATTTCACCGAAACGGCAAGGGATTATGTAGAAAATTTTCCCGACAAGGAGCTTATGGAGCTTATGGTCATCAACAGTGACGGAAAAGTCATCATAACTTCAACGGGATTTGCCCCCGATAATCAGCAGAAAATGCCTGACTATGAACTTGCACTCAAGGACGTGGACAATTTCGGGAACTGGCACGGCAGTTTAAGCTCCGGTGAAAATGTAATGGCTGTGACGAGAGTTATTTCCGACAGCAGGAATATTCCCACGGGTGCAATAAGATATGTCGTGTCACTCGAAGAATCCGACAGGAAGATATTCATATCAATTTCAATGATGTGCATGGTGGGCTTGATAGTGCTGTTTTTCATATTCGTATCAAGCACATATTTTCTGCGTTCAATAGTCAAGCCTGTCAGGGAAATAACGGATACAGCCAAAAAAATCGCTCAGGGGGATTTCAATGCCCGAATCAATAAATTCTATGATGATGAGATAGGCGACCTGTGCGATACCATAAATTATATGGCAGGTGAACTTGGTACAGCCGATAAAATGAAGAATGACTTTATATCTTCCGTATCGCATGAGCTGCGTACACCTCTCACTGCAATAAAGGGCTGGGCTGAAACGATGCAGCTTGACAAATGCAGCGATCAAAAAACTCTTGAGAAGGGTATTTCTATCATAGTAAAGGAAACCGAAAGGCTTAACGGGATAGTTGAGGAGGTACTCGATTTTTCAAGGATACAGCAGGACAGAATGGTGCTTATAATGGATAAGCTCGATATACTTGCGGAGCTTGATGAATCTGTATATATGCTCCGTGAACGTGCAAATTCCGAAAATAAGCATATAGTATATGATGAACCCGAGATACTTCCGATAGTTCTCGGTGACAGGAACCGTCTGCGTCAGGTGTTCATAAATATCATAGACAATGCCCTGAAATATTCGGATAAAGAGGGTGTCGTTACGATAAATGCAGAGGAAACAGACGGTCAGGTAATAATAGTCATAGCCGACAACGGCTGCGGAATATCTGCCAAAGACCTTCCGAAAGTAAAACAGAAATTCTATAAGGCAAATCAGACTGTCAGGGGTTCGGGAATAGGTCTTGCAGTGGCTGATGAAATAGTTAAACTTCACAACGGTACTCTTGATATAGACAGTACAGAGGGTGTCGGTACGACAGTTACTATAAAAATCCCTGTTCTTATCGAGGAAAAAGAAGATTCCGAATAACTTGACAATGATATTGCATAATTTCATAGGAAAATTTTTGTTTTTTTTGAAAATTTTTTCAAAAAACAATAGAAATTTTCTGAATGATATGTTATAATATATCAAGACAACCCAGTCAAGTAAAAAAATATCTAGGAGGTAATTTCCAATGGCTAAAAAATGGGTATATCTTTTCAGCGAAGGTAATGCTAATATGCGTGAACTTCTCGGCGGTAAGGGTGCTAACCTTGCTGAAATGACAGGACTTGGTCTTCCTGTTCCGCAGGGCTTTACAATTACAACAGAGGCTTGCACACAGTACTATGAGGACGGCAGAAAAATCAATGATGAGATCCAGGGACAGATAATGGAGTACATCACAAAGATGGAAGAAATCACCGGTAAAAAATTCGGTGACAAAGAAAATCCTCTCCTCGTTTCAGTTCGTTCAGGTGCAAGAGCTTCTATGCCCGGTATGATGGATACAATCCTTAACCTTGGTCTTAACGAAGAAGTTGTTGAAGTTATCGCTAAACAGTCAGGCAACCCCCGTTGGGCTTGGGACTGCTACAGAAGATTCATTCAGATGTTCTCCGACGTTGTTATGGAAGTCGGCAAGAAATACTTTGAAGAACTTATAGACAAGATGAAGGCTGCAAAAGGCGTAACTCAGGACGTTGAACTTGATGCAGATGACCTCAAGGAACTCGCTAATCAGTTCAAGGCTGAATACAAAGCTAAGATCGGTGATGATTTCCCGTCAGACCCGAAAGTTCAGCTTATGGAAGCTATCAAGGCTGTATTCCGTTCATGGGATAACCCGAGAGCTAACGTTTACCGTCGTGACAATGATATCCCGTATTCATGGGGTACTGCTGTCAACGTACAGTCAATGGCATTCGGTAACATGGGCGATGACTGTGGTACAGGCGTTGCATTCACACGTGACCCTGCTACAGGTGACAAGGGCTTGTTCGGTGAATTCCTTACAAATGCACAGGGTGAAGACGTTGTTGCAGGCGTTCGTACACCTATGAAAATACAGGAAATGGCTGATAAATTCCCGGCAGCTTTTGAACAGTTCCAGAAGGTTTGTGCTACTCTCGAAGAACACTACAGAGATATGCAGGATATGGAGTTCACGGTTGAACACGGCAAACTCTATATGCTCCAGACCAGAAACGGTAAGAGAACAGCCAAGGCTGCTCTTAAAATAGCAGTTGACCTCGTTGAAGAAGGTATGAGAACAGAAAAAGAAGCTGTTGCTATGATCGATCCTCGTAACCTTGATACACTTCTCCACCCTCAGTTCGATGCGAAAGCTCTTAAAGCAGCTACCCCGATCGGCAAGGGTCTTGGTGCATCACCTGGTGCAGCTTGCGGTCAGATAGTATTTACAGCAGAAGATGCAGAAGCTTGGAATGCAGCAGGCAAGAAAGTCGTTCTCGTAAGACTTGAAACATCTCCTGAAGACATTACAGGTATGAAAGCATCACAGGGTATCCTTACAGTTCGTGGCGGTATGACATCACACGCTGCCGTTGTTGCTCGTGGTATGGGTTCATGCTGCGTATCAGGCTGCTCGGATATCGCTATGGATGAAGAAAACAAGAAGTTCACACTCGCAGGCAAGGAATTCCATGAGGGTGACTTTATCTCAATAGACGGTTCAACAGGTAATATCTATGACGGTATTATCCCGACAGTTCCGGCTACTATCGCAGATGAATTTGCAACAGTTATGGCATGGGCTGACAAATACAGAAGACTCAAAGTAAGAACTAACGCTGATACACCTGCTGATGCTAAAAAGGCTCGTGAACTCGGTGCAGAAGGTATCGGTCTTTGCCGTACAGAGCATATGTTCTTTGAAGGCGACAGAATCGACGCATTCAGAGAAATGATCTGTGCAGATACAGTTGAAGAAAGAGAAGCAGCTCTTGCTAAGATCCTTCCTGTACAGCAGGGCGATTTTGAGGCTCTTTATGAAGCTCTCGAGGGCAATCCTGTTACTATCAGATTCCTTGATCCTCCGCTCCATGAGTTCGTTCCGACAGAAGAAGCTGACATTGAGAAGCTCGCAGCTGCTCAGGGCAAATCTGTTGAAAGAATCAAAGAGATCATCAGCTCACTCCATGAGTTCAACCCGATGATGGGTCACCGTGGCTGCCGTCTTGCAGTTACATATCCTGAGATAGCTAAGATGCAGACATCTGCTGTTATCCGTGCAGCTATCAATGTTCAGAAAGCTCATCCGGATTGGAAAGTAGAGCCCGAGATAATGATTCCGCTCGTAGGCGAAGTAAAAGAATTGAAGTACGTTAAGAAGGTAGTAGTTGAAACAGCTGACGCTGAAATAGCTGCTGCAGGTGCTGATCTTAAATATGAAGTTGGTACAATGATAGAAATTCCTCGTGCAGCTCTTACAGCTGACGATATAGCTAAAGAGGCTGAGTTCTTCTGCTTCGGTACCAACGACCTTACTCAGATGACATTCGGCTTCAGCCGTGATGACTCAGGTAAGTTCCTCAGTGCATACTATGATGCTAAGATCTTCGAGAACGATCCGTTTGCTAAACTCGATCAGGTAGGCGTTGGCAAGCTCATGAAGATGGCTATCAAGCTCGGTAAGGCAACCCGTCCCGAACTCCACTGCGGTATCTGCGGTGAACACGGCGGCGATCCTTCATCAGTTGAATTCTGCCATGAAATCGGTCTTGATTATGTATCATGCTCACCGTTCAGAGTACCGATAGCTCGTCTTGCTGCTGCTCAGGCTGCAATCAAAGAGGGCTGATTTCAGAACCTTGAGTCCATGAAACTCTGAAAATATAATTTGACGGCTGTGGATAGTTTATTCACAGCCGTCTTTTTTCGTAAAAAAATATATTATTCTTTCAAAGAAAAATCTCTGCATCAGCTTTTGATATAATTGATTCGTGCAAATAAAATTAAGGAAGATGATAAAATGAGAATCCGACATAAGCCATGGGCTAAGCCTGAGCTTGAGGCAAGCAGTTTTTTTATTAAAGACCCCGATAACTTCAAAGGAAAGTGGAAAGAACTTTTTAAAAAAGAACAGCCTTTATATATAGAACTGGGCTGCGGAAAGGGCGGTTTTATATCACAGGCTGCTTCAAGTAATCTCAATGTGAATTGGCTCGCAATAGACATAAAATTTGAAATGCTCGGTCTTGCGAAAAGGAATGTTGAAAGAGTATATAAAGAAAAAGATATCCCTACGGATAATGTTCTGCTGACAGCTCATAATATTGAAAGAATTGATTTGATGCTTGATGAAAACGATAAAACAGACAGGATATATATTAATTTCTGCAACCCGTGGCCTCGTTCAAAGCATAAGAAACGCCGTCTTACGCATACAAGACAATTGATGAATTACAGGAAGTTTCTCAAAGACAACGCTGAAATTCATTTCAAAACAGATGATGATGAGCTTTTTGAGGAAAGCCTTGATTATTTCAAAGAATGTGGCTTTTCAGTGAAATATATGACATACAATTTGCATGATTCGGGATATGAACCTAATATTATGACCGAACATGAAAAAATGTTTTCTGATGAAGGGATAAAGATAAAATTTCTTATTGCCGTTAAGGGAGAACTGCCCGATGAAAAATAAAAATCTGATATTATCAATAATATTGTCTTTAAGCATTATCTTATTGAGCGGATGTTCAACTTCATTCGGGGGAAATACTCTTTTGAAGCCTCCGAGAGCAACAGGTGACAAAGCCGAGATACAGAATATCATCTCAAAGCAGGCTAACGGAAAGTATACGTTCAAATATCCTCAGAATGGTGAATACCGTTCCGCAATTACGATGAAAAGCGAAAAAGCTGTCAATGAATTTGCTCTTGCCCTGTATGCTTCGGACAATGACAATACAAAAATAAATGCCTGTATAATATCATTTATTGACGGTGAATGGCAGTGCATAGGAAATTTTCCGAACAGCGGTTCGGGTGTTGACCGTGTGATGTTCAGTGACCTGAACAATGACGGCACAGATGAAATTATAATCGGATGGACAGGATACAGCAATTCACAAAAAACCCTGAGTGCCTATTATGTATCCGATACGGCTTATGAAATAGCCATTGAAGATACCTATGACGAAATGGTGATAGCTGATATAACGGATGACAATGTTGATGATATAATCTTAATGTCGCTCGCTACACAGAAAAATCCTGCTACGTTTAAAGTTCTGCAACATTCCGAAAAGGAAAAAAAACCCATTGCTAAATATTCGCTTGAAACAGACCCCGAAGTTATATCATTTGTCAACGTGACGGTCGGAAATATTGCACAGAATCAGAAAGGCGTTGTTATCGACGGTGCAAAAAACGGTAATATCCTGACATCACAGCTTATATATTTTGACGGCGAAAATTTACAGAATCCCCTTGTTACGGAAGACAACGGAGTTTATTCAAATCCTACTGCAAGAAAGGATACTATCTATTCCCGTGATTCAGATAACGACGGTATAATAGAAGTACCCGTTGTAACTCCTCTGCCGGCTTCGGCAAATTCCGTGAATGTATGCAGTATGACAGCATGGAAACAGTATTCTGTATATAATAAGGCACTCGGCACGAAAATGAATACGGTCATAAACTACAATGACAGGTATTATATCACAATGCCCAATAAGTGGATAAATAATACCGTAACGGCAGTTTCAGACCCCGATATCAGAAAAATGACCTTCTATATATGGAATTCAAAGACATCTTCATTCGGTGACAAGATACTTGAAATCTACAGATATACTGCTGAGGAATATTCCGATGTCAATAAAAAGGATATGATAGTGCTTAATGTTGACAGTACAAAAGCAAATGCTGTATTCTGTGCAGAGATATTCCTTACAAATGCAGATGATGAACTGAATATAACCGCTGAGGAAGTAATAAATTCCGTTCATGCTTTTTGGAAAAACTGAAAAGTTTTTGTTGATATTATAAAAAAATCGTGATAAAATGTTCTTTATAAGTATCTTATATTTTTTGAAAGGTGATATAAAAAATGAAAAGCAATAATATGAAAAAAGGTGTGCAGTGTGCTCCTCAGAGATCACTGCTCCATGCACTCGGCATGACAAATGAGGAGATTTCCAAACCTCTGATAGGTATTGTGAGCTCATATAACGAGATAGTGCCCGGTCACATGAATATTGACAAGATCACAAATGCTGTCAAGATAGGTGTTGCAATGGCAGGAGGAAATCCTGTTGTATTCCCTGCAATAGCTGTATGTGACGGTATAGCAATGGGTCATCAGGGCATGAAATATTCTTTGATAACCCGTGACCTTATAGCGGATTCAACCGAGGCAATGGCTCTTGCTCATGCTTTTGACGCTCTTGTAATGATACCGAACTGTGACAAGAACGTTCCCGGACTTCTCATGGCAGCAGCAAGACTCAATATCCCGGCAATTTTCGTCAGCGGCGGTCCTATGCTTGCCGGTCATGTTCAGGGTCATAAAACAAGTCTTTCAAGTATGTTCGAGGCAGTCGGCTCTTATAATGCAGGAAAGATAACAGCCGAAGAACTTGATGAATATGAAAATAAAGCATGTCCGAGCTGCGGTTCATGTTCGGGTATGTACACGGCTAACTCCATGAACTGTCTGACAGAGGTTCTCGGAATGGCTCTCAGGGGCAACGGAACTATCCCTGCAGTTTACTCTGACAGGATACAGCTTGCCAAACGTGCAGGCATGAAAATTATGGAACTTCTTGAAAAAGACATAAAGCCCCGTGATATCATGACGGAGGACGCTTTCAGAAATGCCCTCACAATGGATATGGCACTCGGATGCAGTACAAACAGTATGCTGCATTTGCCGGCTATTGCCCATGAATGCGGTATAGAACTCAACCTTGACATAGCCAATGAGATAAGCTCACATACTCCGAATCTTTGTCACCTTGCACCGGCAGGAAGAACATATATGGAAGATTTGAACGAGGCAGGCGGCATTTATGCTGTAATGAATGAAATAAACAAGCTTGGCTTGCTGAAAACAGATTTGATTACAGTTACGGGCAAGACCGTTGCAGAAAATATATCGGGCTGTATCAATAAGAATCCCGATATCATCAGACCTGTTGAGAATCCGTACAGTCAGACGGGCGGTATTGCCGTACTCAGAGGAAATCTTGCTCCCGATGGCTGTGTAGTAAAGCGTTCTGCGGTCGCTCCCGAAATGCTTAAACATTCGGGACCTGCAAAGGTATTCAACAGTGAAGAAGAAGCTATGGCAGCTATCACAGGAGGAAAGATAGTTGAAGGTGATGTAGTAGTTATCCGCTATGAAGGTCCTAAGGGCGGTCCGGGTATGCGTGAGATGCTCAATCCTACATCTGCTATCATGGGAATGGGTCTCGGCAGCACAGTTGCACTTATCACAGACGGACGTTTCTCCGGTGCAACAAGAGGTGCATCAATAGGACACGTTTCACCGGAAGCAGCAGCAGGCGGTAATATAGGACTTGTAAAAGACGGTGACATTATCGAAATAGATATAAATGCAAATACCATAAATATCAAGGTAAGTGATGAAGAACTTGCCGAAAGACGCAAGGGCTGGACACCTCTCAAAAAGGATGTAAAAGGCTATCTTGCAAGATATGCGGCTCTTGTAACATCAGCCGATAAGGGAGCTATTCTTTCTACAAACTAATATATCATATGGAGTTTGATAAAATGATAAGTGCGAAAGAAAATAAAAAAGTATGTTTAATATTGTCAACTGTGATTGTGTTATTTATCTTTATTTTTGCTTGTATAGTTTATTTTACAAATAAATATGAAGTAAAAAATAATGTTGTTGCTTCTTTTATGTCTGGAAGATATCAAATTATAAAAAACGTCGAAGATTCGAGCATTACTTATGATTTATTCGATTGTAAAAATAACAAATGTATTAATTCGGATATTTACGAGTATTTTGACGATAAAAATAATTTACAGATTTATGTTAATGGTTATGATGGCGGGAGTGTCATTGATTACTTTGGTGTAACATATCAATATAAAACGATGATTCATCCAAATGGTAATTGGGTTGATTTGAAGTAGTGTTTCTTTTGCTTTAATCAAATTACTTAATAAATTCCGACAGGGCAGAATAAAAAAATTCTGTCCTGTTTTTTTGCTGTTTACAATCCGAGATTTTCGTGATAGAATTATATTCACGGATAATATTTGAAAAGAGGGATTTTTTTGAAAAAAGAAAAAACAAAGTTTGTTACATCAATAGGCGGTCAGGCGTTAATGGAAGGCATAATGATGAGAGGACCTTTGAAATCAACTATCGGTGCAAGAAAAAATGACGGCTCTATCTATCTTGAGGAGATAAAGCCGATGGACTTGGTAAAGAAATATAAAATTCTCAGATTGCCTATATTAAGGGGAGTTGCAAACATGATAGACTCTCTTGTGACGGGCAATAAAGCCCTCATGCGTTCAGCGGATATAGCTATGGAGGGTGAGGAAGTTGCCGAGGAGGAAATGTCAAAATTCGATAAATGGCTTGACAAGCATTTCGGTGACAAAATGGTAAGTATTATTATGACAGTATCTATGATAGTTGCAATAATATTCTGTGTTGGAGTATTTTTCTATGTTCCGACATTCCTTTTTAACCTGCTTGCAGGTGCATTTCCGTTTTTGAATGACCAAATAATATGGCGTTCGGCTTTTGAGGGTATCATAAGGATAACATTATTTTTGATATATATGAGTCTTTGTACGCTTCAGAAGGATGTCAAAAGGGTATTCCAATATCACGGGGCGGAGCACAAAACGATATTCTGCTACGAAAAGGGTCTTGAACTGAATGTCGAGAATGTCAGAAAACAGATAAGATTTCATCCACGCTGCGGAACGAGCTTTATAGTCCTTATGCTGATAGTCGGAATTTTGATAGGCTTGTTCATACCGTTTACTGATGTATGGATTCGTTCAACGATAAAAATACTTCTTCTGCCTGTAACTGTCGGAATAGGCTATGAACTTATAAAGATATGCGGAAAGCATGATAATTTCATTACAAGAATAATAGCAGCTCCGGGTATATGGATGCAGCATATCACCACAAAAGAACCCGAAGATGATATGATAGAAGTAGCCATAGCAGCTATCAAAGATGTCATCCCCGAAAACGGTGAGGATATTATAAAATGACATATTCGGAGTTGTATTTGTATGCCAAAAGCCGTCTGACAGACTATGAAGCGTTGTGTCTTATGGAGGATATCTTTGATATTGACAGACGAGGACTTGCTTTATACGGAAATGAGATGCCCGAAAGTGAAACGGATTTTATGAAAGCAATAGAAAAAAGGCTTGCGGGTATTCCCTTGCAGTATGCGACAGGCAAGGCATATTTTATGGGACGGCAATATTTTGTCGGAGAGGGAGTTCTTATCCCCAGAGATGACACCGAAGTAGCTGTAACGGAATGTATAAATTCAATGAAAGGCACTGAAAGAGTAATAGACCTTTGTTCGGGAAGCGGTATAATTGCCGTAACGCTTGCAAAGGAATTTCTGAAAGCCGAAGTTTATGCAGTTGAACTTGAAAACAAGGCTTATGAATATCTTGAAAGGAACGTGAGATATCACGGTGCAGATGTAAAGCTGATACATGACAGTATTTTCAATGAAAATTGTGTTGAGGGGGAGTTTGATATAATAATATCAAATCCGCCTTATATCATAAGTGATGTTATACCGATTTTGCAGAAAGAAGTACAGTTTGAGCCGAAAACAGCCCTTGACGGTGGAAATGACGGTCTTGATTTTTACAGGTGTATTGCTGATAAATGGGTGAAAAAACTTAAAAAAGACGGAAAAATCATCCTTGAAATAGGCGAAGAACAGGCTGAAGATGTTTCCGAACTGCTGAAAATGCAGGGAATAACACAAATTTCGGTTGTCAAGGATATTCAGAACTTAAATAGAGTAGTTTTTGGTACTAAGCAAAATTAAAATCAGTTGCAAAATCATATTAAAATATTGTATAATATAGCTGTAATAAAAAACACAGTAAAGGAAGGATATATAATGGCTATTGATAAGCAGAAGGCACTTGAAACAGCATTGAGTCAGATAGAAAAACAGTTCGGTAAAGGTGCGGTAATGCGTCTTGGACAGAATGCGGCAATGAAAGTTGATGCTATACCGACAGGCTCACTTTCACTTGACATTGCACTCGGTATAGGCGGACTGCCGAAAGGTCGTATCACTGAAATATACGGCCCCGAATCATCGGGCAAAACAACACTTGCACTTCACTGTATAGCGGAAGCTCAGAAAGCAGGCGGTATAGCTGCATTTATAGACGTTGAACACGCACTTGACCCCGTATATGCGGCAGCTCTTGGCGTTGATATAGATGAACTTTTGGTTTCACAGCCCGATACAGGTGAAGATGCACTTGAGATAACGGAATCCCTTGTACGCTCGGGAGCTATTGATATAATCGTCATAGACTCCGTTGCGGCACTTGCTCCGAAAGCTGAAATTGACGGTGAAATGGGTGCATCTCATGTAGGCTTGCAGGCTCGCCTTATGTCACAGGCTCTCAGAAAGCTTGCAGGTTCTATATCTAAATTGAACTGCGTTGCGATATTCATAAATCAGCTTCGTGAAAAAGTAGGCGTACTTTTCGGCAATCCCGAAACTACACCAGGCGGTCGTGCATTGAAGTTCTATTCTTCCGTTAGAATTGATATAAGAAAGATAGAAACTCTCAAAGCAGGCGGTGAAGTAGTCGGTTCAAGAACTCGTGCCAAGGTCGTTAAAAATAAAATAGCACCGCCTTTCCGTGAGGCTGAATTTGACATAATGTACGGTCAGGGTATTTCAAGAGTAGGTGAACTGCTTGATTTGGCTGTAAATGCAGATGTCATCAAAAAGAGCGGTGCATGGTTCTCGTATGACGGCAACAGGATTGCACAGGGTCGTGACAATGCGAAAAATTTCCTCAGAGATAATCCCGAAGTTGCCGCAAAGGTAGAGGAAGAACTCAAAGCAAGCTCGGATAAGCTGAATTTCTCCAAGACTACAAAAGCCCGTGCAAAGGTGCTCGCTGAACAGGCAGAGGAAAAAACCGAAAATGCGGCTGTTGAAGGGGAAAAGACGGAAACTCCAAAGACTGATACAGCGGATGTGAAAATTGATTCACTGGTAGAAGAATAATGACAATAACATCAGCGGAAGAAAGAAAAAAAAGTCAGACAGCGTTATATATAGACGGTGAATACGCTGTTACCGTGGATACAATGACATTCCTTTCAACGGGAAAAAAAGTAGGTTCGGAGATAACGGACGAGGAACTTTATGAATTGATAGAAATATCGAAATTCAGTCGTGCCAAGGAAAAGGCATTGTATCTGATAGAATACAGAAGCCGTACAAGAAAAGAATTATATGATAAACTGATACCGCTTTTTGGTGAGAGTGCCTCCGCTCTTGCCATAGAGCGTTTAGAAGAATTGGGCTTGATAAATGATGAGAGCTATGCCCGTGAATATGCTGAAGTTTTGCTTAATAAAAAAGGCTTTTCACGTCAGAGAGCATCATTTGAGCTGATGAAAAAGGGCATTGACAAGGACTTGACAGAGGAAATCTTGGATGAACTTGAACCCGACCCCGTTGAGCAGATAAAACATCTCTTGCAGACGAAGTTTTCAAGGAGATTATCCAATGAAAAAGACCTTGCAAAGACGGTAAATGCACTCAAAGCAATGGGATACAGATGGTCGGATATAAATGAAGCAATGAATAAAGAGTGGGATTAATTTCCACTCTTTTATTTTTGTGTTGTAATTTCGGAGAAATTGTAATATAATAAGAGTAGATTTTTTGAAAATGGGGAATTTTATGCAAAAAACGGTACGAAACGGCAAAATAGACCTTATGAAATTTATATTTTCTATTGTCGTGGTCATATATCATTTCAATGTCGGAAACTACAACTATATATTTATGAAAAAAGGCTATATAGCTGTGGAATTCTTTTTCGTTACTTCGGGATTTCTTTTTGCAAAGTCGATATCAAGGATAAATTATCAAAAGGAAACTCTTGTCAAAGACAGTCTTGGATTTATGAAAAGAAAATATTTCTCACTTTTTCCGTGTCATGTTTTTTTCTTTATTGCTTGTTTTATTTATACTATGTTTCATGACAAATGGGGATATGGGGATATATTCTCACATTTCTTTCGCTCAATGCCTGATTTTTTCATGATGCAGCAAATCGGACTGAGTTATATTACTTTGCTCAGATATGAATGGTATCTGTCAGCCATGATTATCGTGATGTTTATACTTACACCGCTTGCAATACGTTACCGTGATATATTCCTGCACTATATATGTCCGATAATATGCGGTGTTATTATCGGTCTTTTATATCATCAGAAAAGTGATATAAACTTCACATGGCAGTGGACGTGGATATGTCAGGCCGGTATTCTCAGAGCCGCTGCGGAAATATCACTCGGCTGTATCTGTTATTCTTTCTGTGAAAAGGGGATTCTTGACAGACTGCCGAAAATACTTCTGATAATAATAGAAACGGGGATATATATAGTTGTCCTTATGTATGCTTCAAATCTTGCGTTGCGTAGCATGGGAGATTATACTATACTTATTTTGACAGCGGCAGCTTCTGCTATTTCATTCAGTGAGCGTTCTTCCGTATCCTTTTTGAATAATCGTTTTGTGTACTTTCTGGGAAAGCTGAGTTTTCCCATGTATTTGTCACAGCTTTTCGTAATGGAATTTGTCAAGCCGTATAAAGAGGCTGTTTCTTCTCCTGCTGTTCATACAGTGATATTTGTTGTCAGTGTTATAGCGGCAGCATTGGTGTGTCTTGCTTTCACGAGCAACAAAATGATAAATGCAGTTAAAAATATTTCAGGAAAAATTTCAAATCATTGAGTAAAGTGCTGTGAAGAAACTGTTTCCTCACAGCATATTTATTTTTATGTTGTAATTTCGGGGAAATTGTAATATAATAAAAGTGTATTTTTAAACGAAAGGGATATGTTGAAAATGGCTGAAAGAGTAGGAATGGTATGTCTTGGATGTGCCAAGAACCGTGTTGACGGTGAAATGATGTTATATAATTTGCGTGAAGCAGGGTATGAACTTGTTGCAGACGTTGCAAACAGTGATGCTGCAATAGTAAATACCTGCGGATTTATTGAGGATGCCAAACAGGAAAGCATAGATGAGATACTTGAACTTGCACAGCTCAAAAAAGAGGGTAAAATAAAGGCTATTATAGTAACGGGATGTCTTGCCGAGAGGTATCAGACGGAGGTTATGAAAGAACTGTATGAAGTTGATGCAGTTGTGGGTATAGGTGCGAATAAAGATATAACAAGTGTTGTCCGTGAAGTCCTTGACGGAAAGAAAAAAGAGACATTTCCCGATAAAACGGCATTGCCCTTGTGCGGAGGACGTGTAAGGACTACACCGTTTTATTATGCTTATCTGAAAATAGCAGAGGGCTGCAACAATAACTGTACATACTGTGCTATCCCGATGATAAGAGGAAAATTCAGAAGCCGTCCTATGGAGGATATTCTGAAAGAAGCCGAAGAACTTTCAGAAAAAGGCGTTAAGGAACTTATACTCATTGCACAGGATACGAGCTGTTACGGTGAAGATATTTACGGAAAACCGTATCTTGCACAGCTTCTGAGAGAATTGTGCAAAATAGAAAGTGTACAGTATCTGAGAGTATTATATTGCTATCCCGACAGAATGACGGATGAATTGATAGACGTATTCGCAAAGGAAGATAAGATAATAAAATATATCGACATACCGTTACAGCACTGCAACGGAAATGTATTAAAGAGAATGTGCCGTCACGGTGACAGGGAAAGTCTTACAGCACTTGTAAACAAGCTGCGTGAAAGAGTGCCGGGAATAACGGTGAGAACTACGTTTATGACGGGATTCCCGGGTGAAACGGAAGAAGAATTTGCAGAATTATCCGAGTTTGTCAATGAGATGAGATTTGAAAGAATGGGTTGTTTTGCGTATTCTGCGGAGGAAGATACACCGGCTGCAAAAATGAAAGGTCAGCTTGACGAGGAAGTAAAAAAGCACCGTCAGGAAATAATAATGGAGCAGCAGCAGGCAATAATGGCTGAAAATGCACAGAAAATGATAGGAAGGACAATCAATGTACTGTGTGAGGGCTTTGACAGACTGGCGGAATGTTTCTTCGGCAGAAGTGCGGCAGATGCTCCCGAGGTTGACGGAAAGGTATTTATCATAGCAGAGGACAAAAAACCGAAAATCGGTGATATAGTTGAAGTTGAAGTAAGCGATACATTGGATTGTGACCTTGTAGGTATAATGCGTTGATGAAAGGAATTTGGAAATGAATCTGCCTAATAAACTGACTGTACTCAGATTGATATTAGTACCGTTTTATGTATTTTTTCTGTTAATGCCGACAATTCCGCATCATTATCTGATAGCACTGATAATATTTGCAGCAGCTTCATATACCGACCATCTGGACGGAAAAATTGCCCGTAAGTATAACATGATAACGGATTTCGGAAAATTTGCCGACCCGCTTGCAGATAAAGTAATGATAGTATCGGCATTGGCGTGTTTTGTGGAATTGGGCTTGACAAGTGCGGTTGCACTTATAATAATACTTGCAAGGGAGTTCACGGTAACTTCGATAAGGCTTGTAGCATCAAGTCAGGGAAAAGTCGTTGCGGCTAACATCTGGGGAAAGGTCAAGACAGTTACACAAATAATAGCAGTATTTGTAATAATGCTTATGCAGTATCTGATTGAAATTAGTGTTATAGAAAATGCCTTGTGGGTGAAAATAGTATGTGACGGATTTATGTGGCTGTCGGTGTTCTTTACACTGCTGTCGGGAATCATCTACATAGTTCAGAATTTTGATTTTATCAAAAATGCAAAATGATTTTTGAGGAGAGAATATTATGGATTTTTTGACAGACGAAGTATCAATAAACGGTTTTTCAATGAAGTATCTGAAATTCGGTCATGGAAAAAATATTCTTGTCATCATTCCCGGACTGAGTGTACAAAGCAGTATATTATATCCTCTTTTTATATCAAAGCAGTACAAATTATTTTGGGATGACTTTACGGTATATATATTTGACCGCCGTACAGAAGTACCGCCTGTTTACACTGTAAGCGATATGGCGTATGACACGATACAGGTAATAAAACATCTCGGACTTGAAAATATCTGTATTTTCGGAGCATCTCAGGGCGGAATGATAGCTATGGAGATAGTATTGCAATATCCCAGACTTGTCAGAAAACTTGTTCTCTGTTCAACAGCCATGCGTATAGATGAAGAACGCTTTTCGGTAATTAATGAGTGGATAAAATATGCCGAAAACAATGACAAAAAATCTTTGTTTTTATCATTCGGAGAGAAGATATATCCCAAAGATACTTTTGAAAAATTCAGGGAAGCACTTTGTGGGATAGCCGAAACAGTTTCCGATGAAGAATTAAAAAGATTTATAATCATAGCAAACGGAGCAAAAGACCTTGATATTACCGACAAAGTTTCATCAATAAAATGTCCCGTTATGCTTGTAAGTGATAATGATGATAAAGTTTTCGGAACAGAGCCGACTGTTGAAATGGCTGAGATATTCAAGTTTAATAAAGGCTTTGAAATGGAGATATACAGCGGTTTTGGTCATGCAGTGTATGATACATCACCTGATTTCAAAAAACAGATGTATCGTTTTTTGATTAAATAAAAAATATTTTTTGGAAAGCTATTAACATTTCTGAAAATATAGTGTATAATATGTGTATACGAAAAAAGCGTTGATAAAGAGAAGTAACGGAAAATTACTTTCCACAGAGAGATGCCGACAGGTGAAAGGGCATTGTAAGTGAATCCGTGAAATGCACTTTTGAGCTTGCAGAGGGAAATTGAGTATCTTTGCACGGTTGTCACCGTTATTGACTTAATGAGGACAAAGTATTTTTTGTCGATTGCGGGTGGAACCGTGCAGTTTATCGCTGTACCCCTATATTTATATTGGGGTATGGCTTTTTTGATTTTTGGGGGTGAATTAATGTTTGACAAACTTAAAGCGGAATTGGATTCCATTATGGAACGTGACCCTGCAGCAAGAAACAGATTTGAAGTATATACTCTGTATTCGGGATTCAAAGCGGTCAGGGCATACAGGAAAGCCAATTGGTTTTACCGCCATAATATGAAATATATTGCAAGGTGGATATCCCAAAGGGCAAGGCATAAAACGGGAATTGAGATTCACCCGGGTGCAACTATCGGCAAAGGCTTGTTTATTGACCATGGTATGGGAGTTGTTATCGGTGAAACCGCTGAAATAGGGGATTACTGTACGATATATCAGAATGTTACCCTCGGCGGTACAGGCAAAGACCACGGAAAGCGTCATCCGACACTCGGAAATAATGTTCTTGTGGGAGCAGGTGCGAGAGTTCTCGGACCTTTCAAAGTCGGAGATAATGCCCGTATTGCGGCAGGTGCAGTGGTATTGACCGAAGTGCCCGAAAATGCAACGGCTGTCGGTGTACCGGCAAGGGTAGTGAGAATAAACGGTGAGAAGGTAAAATGTCAGGAACTCGACCAGATACATTTCACAGACCCTGTTTCACAGAAATTCTGCAGTCTTGAAGCTGAAATTGACAGGCTCAGAAAAGAGCTTGAAGAAATAAAACGAAAGGGAGAAAATTAAATGAAAATTTACAACACCATGACAAGACAGAAAGAGGAATTGCAGACTATAACTCCGAATGAGGTGAAAATATACGCCTGCGGTCCTACGGTCTATAATTTTATCCATATAGGAAACGCAAGACCTATATGTGTATTCGATACTTTCAGGAGATATCTTGAATACAGAGGCTACAAAGTTACTTTTGTACAGAATTTCACGGATATAGATGACAAGATAATCAAAAGGGCAAATGAAGAAAACAGCGATTATCTGACAGTATCCGAAAAGTATATTGCAGAATACAAGAAAGATGCAAAGGGTCTGAATGTCCGTGAAGCAAGCGTTCATCCCCGTGCGACCGAAAATGTACAGCAGATAATTGACATGGTCAAAACTCTTGAAGAAAAGGGCTATGCCTATTCGACTTCATACGGTGATGTATATTTTCGCACAAACAGATTCAAAGAATACGGAAAGCTGTCACATCAGCCGCTTGAGGATTTGGAGGCAGGTGCAAGGATACAGATAGGCGAAACAAAAGAAGACCCTATGGATTTTGCATTGTGGAAGGGTGCAAAGCCTGATGAACCGTCATGGGATTCCCCGTGGGGCAAGGGCAGACCGGGCTGGCATATAGAATGTTCTACAATGGCAAAAAGATATCTCGGTGAAACGATAGACATTCACTGCGGTGGACAGGATTTGATATTCCCTCACCATGAAAATGAGATTGCTCAGAGTGAATGCTGCAACGGTGTACCTTTTGCACACTATTGGATGCACAACGGCTATATCAATGTTGATAACAAAAAAATGTCAAAGTCACTCAACAATTTCTTTACAGTAAGGGATGTTGCCGAAAAGTACGGTTATGAACCGATAAGATATTTAATGTTGTCATCTCAGTACAGAAGTCCGATAAATTATTCTGTTGATATAATAGAACAGTGCAAGTCTGCACTTGAAAGACTGTATAACTGCCGTGATGACCTGAAATTGCTGATGGATAATGCCCCATCGGGTGAAAAAGACGGTGAGGATAAAATAAAAGAGATGCTTTTGAAGCATAAAGAAGATTTTATAACGGCTATGGATGATGACTTCAATACAGCGGACGGTATAACATCATTGTTTGAGCTGGCAAGGGATATCAATGCCAATGTCTGTGTAAAGACGAGTCCGTCAAAGGAATTGTGCAAATTTGCGTATGACCTGTATATGGAGATAGCAGATGTATTGGGCTTGCTGTATACGGAAAAGAAAGACAGCGTAGAAGATGATGTGCAGGTACTTATTGAACAGAGAAATGCTGCAAGGAAGAATAAAGACTGGGCACTTGCGGATAAGATAAGAGATGAGCTGAAAGCAAGAGGTATCACTATAAAAGATACACCTAACGGTACGGTAATAGTATGATAAATGAACTTATAGAAAGAGCGTTTGGGGCAAGAGAAAATGCCTATGCACCATACTCGGGATTCAAGGTAGGAGCGGCACTTCTCACCGAAAGCGGAAAGATATATACAGGGTGCAATGTTGAAAATGCGTCATATCCGGTGGGGATATGTGCGGAAAGAACAGCATTTTCAAAGGCTGTTTCAGACGGTGAAAGAAAGTTTTCAGTTATTGTAATTGCAGGAAGTTCATCAACATACTGTTATCCCTGCGGAATGTGCAGACAGTTTATGGCGGAATTCTGCGGAGATGATTTTGAAATTATTTCGGCAAAAAGCACTGACGATTACAGGATAATAAAAATGGGCGAGCTTTTGCCCTATACTTTTGACAGCAGTTCCTTTGAATAAAAAAATCAACCGACAACTATAAAATATAGCTGTCGGTTGTTGTCAATCAGTCCTCATAATAGGTCTGGAATTTTTCACATGATTCGGTTTCTTTATCATCGTATTTGTTGTCACAGCAATTTTTGGACTGAGGTTTGTTATCGCAATTGGTACTGCTGTTCTTTTTCTTATTGTTTTTGCTCATTTTGATGACCACCTTTCTGTAAATATTATTTTCAGGGGATGTTTAAATTATACAAATGAAAGGAAAAAAATTTATGCTGCCGAAAGAATTTCTTGAAGAAATGAAGGATATCTTAAAAGAAGACTATGATTTGTATGCCAGAAGTACAGATGATGAACCTTTCAGGGGAATTTCCGTAAATCGTCTTAAAACGGATGAAAAAATTATAGGAGCGTTGCCGTTTGAGGTGAAGAAAACACCTTTTTATAAAGACGGATATTATATCCCGTGTGACGAAAAAGGGATAGGGAATACACCTTTTCATTCAGGCGGAGCATTTTATGTTCAGGAGCCGTCTGCAATGTCAGCGGTAACACTTCTTGATGTTTGCCAAAATGATAAGATTCTGGACTTATGTGCTGCACCCGGCGGAAAATCCGCACAGATAGCGTCATGCCTGAATAATACGGGTCTTATATGGTCAAATGAAGTTGTCAGGAACAGGGCACAGATATTATTGTCAAACTTTGAGAGAATGGGCATATCTAAGGGAATCGTATCGTCATGCTATCCCGAAGTATTATGCAGTAAATTGGAGGGATATTTTGACAAAGTCCTTGTAGATGCCCCATGTTCGGGAGAGGGGATGTTCCGTAAAAATCCCGAAGCCGTTTTGGAGTGGAGCAGGGAGCATACCGTTTCATGTGCTGAAAGACAGCTTTCTATATTAAGGTCGGCTGCAAAGGCTGTTAAAAGCGGAGGGATACTTGTATATTCGACCTGTACATTTTCATATTGCGAGAATGAGGGAGTAATAAAAAAATTTCTCGAAGAAAATCCCGATTTTGAACAGTGTGAGATAGACGGGCATTTCGGGAGAAAAACAGAATTGCCCTGTGCAGTCCGTATAACCCCGATAGAGGGCGGAGAAGGACATTTTGCGGCAAAATTAAGACGAAAAGGTGAGAATGTCACCGACAGCTGCTTTCAGACCGCCAAGGACAAAAAACAGGATACTTTGCTGAAAACGGCTTTAAAAGAGCTGGAAAATATATTTTATGAAGTGCCGAAAGGCGAGTATAATATAATAAACGACAAGCTGTATATCATGCCTGAAAATCTGCCTGATATGAGGGGACTCGGAGTTATAAGAGCCGGTATATTTGTGGGAGAGTTCAAAAAGAATAGATTTGAGCCGTCACACGCATTGTTCATGTCAGCTAAGCCTGAGAATATCAGGAGAATTCTGAAAGCTGATGATGACAAGGCGAAAAAGTTTCTTTCGGGCATGGAGTTGGACAGTGGATGTCAAAACGGTTATACGGCTGTTGTATACGGGAATATAATAATAGGCTTCGGCAAAACGGCTGATTCAAGATTAAAGAATAAATATCCGAAAGGACTGAGAATAAAATGAAAAGATTTTTTGTGATAATGATAACGTTATCATTGCTTATAAGTGCAGGTTGCAGTAACAGCAATGATAAAGAGGAACAGACATCGGTTTCTGAAGTGCAGATATCCGCTGAAAGTTCACAGACAAGTACTGAAGTTTCGGAAAAGAGCATTACAGAAAGCAGTATTGAAGTGGCTTCCAAGATAAGTTCGGAAAAACATACTTCGGAAGACAGTTCCGAAATTAAGGTTGAAAGTAAGGCTGAAAGTGAAGATAAAAGCGAAGCAGAGAGTATGTCTGAAAGTTCAGTAGAGAGTAAAACAGAAAGTGAAGCGGAAGTAAGTAATATCGACGAAACGGAAATTGAATTTCCGGATGAAGAAAGTTCGGAAGATGAAGGCTCGATACCTGTTACAAATAAAAAGATAGCAGGATTTTATAATCTTACTGAGTATACGGAAAACGGAGAAACAGTTCTTGATTTAAAAAGAACGGTAACGATAAATGAAGACGGTACGGGAAAATTTGATGACTTCGGTACGGTTGTAGAATTGCAGTGGAATGACAAGTATATAATTTTAGAGGGTGAAAAAGCAAAGTATAAGCTGAATAATGATACTATGATATGGTTTGACGAGAGCGTGGAGATGGTTTTTGAGAGGGCAGATAAAGCAACGCTCATACCGCCTGAAAAACAAAAGGTTGAATTATCGGGAAGTGCGGATAAGTCTCATGCAGGAAAATATGTGCTTTCAGCGTTACTTATTGACGGTGAGGAAGATATAACAGATGTGGTTGACGAGGAAGACTGGTATATCATACTGAATGAAGACGGTACAGGAAAATGGTCAAGCGGAGAATCGATTTTGGACATAAAATGGACAAAAGGACAGATAATGAATGAAAATGAAATATTCTATTATACGCTGAAGGATGATATTTTATCAATGGAAGAAGCTGGTATAATAATGGAATATAAGAAGGCATAAAAAAATAACGGTCAGAACGAAAGGTTTCTGTAATTATTCAAATTCGCCTGTTGCGGGAGGTGCTGTCAAAGGAGTAATGATAGTAGGAGTTTCTTCAGTAGATTCGATTTCAACATCACTGTAACGGTTCATGCCCGTACCTGCAGGAACGAGTTTACCGATAATAACATTTTCTTTGAGACCCATAAGAGGATCGACTTTACCTTTGATAGCCGCATCGGTGAGAACTCGTGTGGTTTCCTGGAAAGATGCTGCAGAGAGGAAAGAATCGGTTGCAAGAGAAGCCTTTGTGATACCGAGGAGCATTGGAGTATAAGTAGCAAGTGAAAGACCTGTTTCACCGTTGGCGATTCTCTTTTCGATTTTTTCGTTGGCTGCATAGAAGTCGCCTTTATCAACGACTGAGCCTGAAAGAAGTTCGGTATCACCAGGATCGTCAATGCGAATCTTTCTCATCATCTGACGGACGATAACTTCTATGTGCTTGTCGTTGATATCAACGCCCTGCATACGATAAGCATTCTGTACTTCTTCGATAAGATAATCCTGTACAGCGGCAGTACCTTTTATAGTGAGGACATCATGCGGATTGACAGAACCTTCTGTAATGAGGTCACCGGCTTCAATCATCTGACCTTCCTCAACTTTTGTTCTTGAGCCGAATGGAATGAGATATTCTTTTTTCTCGCCTGTTTCAAGGTCCGTTACAACGGCATGACGGTTTTTCTTTATTTCCTCGAAGGTTACACGACCGCCTATTTCACTTATGATGGCAAGACGTTTCGGTTTTCTTGCTTCAAAGAGTTCTTCGACACGGGGGAGACCCTGTGTGATATCTTCCGCACCGGCAACACCGCCTGTATGGAAAGTACGCATGGTAAGCTGAGTACCGGGTTCACCGATAGACTGTGCAGCGATTATTCCGACAGCCTCGCCTATTGTAACGGGCATACCGTTTGCAAGGTTGGAACCGTAGCACTTTCTGCATACACCGTGTTTTGCACGGCAGTCGAGGATGGAACGTATTTTTATTTTTTCGACACCGCTGTCAGCGATTATATCAGCGTCATGGTCGTCCATTATCTTGTTGCAGGATACGAGAACATTTCCGTTTTCGTCCTTGAAGTCTTCGCAGAGATATCTGCCGAGAAGTCTTTCGTGCATTGTTTCAATAACGGATTTATCGGGCTTAATGTCGTATACAACGATACCGTCGGTAGTACCGCAGTCTTCTTCACGGATGATGACTTCCTGTGAAACGTCAACAAGTCGTCTTGTAAGATAACCCGAGTCGGCTGTACGCAGAGCGGTATCGGCAAGACCCTTTCTTGCACCACGGGAGGAGATGAAGTATTCGAGTATGTTAAGACCTTCACGGTAATTTGCACGGATAGGAATTTCGATGGTTTTACCTGATGTATTTGCGATAAGTCCACGCATACCTGCAAGCTGTCTTATCTGGTTCATAGAACCACGGGCACCTGAGTCAGCCATCATAAAGATAGGATTGTATCTTCCGAGATTGCCCTGAAGTGCTTCGGTAACGTCTTTTGTAGCCTGTTCCCAGATCTTGAGTACGTTGTTGTAGCGTTCCTCGTTTGACATAAGACCACGTCTGTACATTTTGGTTACTCTGTCTATTTTGCCTTCTGCATCTTTGATGATATCTTTCTTTGCAGGCGGTATCTCGGCATCACAAACGGCAACTGTGATAGCACCCTTTGTTGAATACTTGTAGCCCTGCGATTTGACATCATCAAGGACAACGGAAGTAAGCTGAGTACCATGCTTTTTGATGCACTTGTCGAATATCTGACCGAGCTGTTTTTTGCCTACGAGGAAGTCTATCTCGTATTTCATGAAGTTTTCTTCTTTGGTTCTGTCAACATAGCCGAGATCCTGAGGAATAGGCTGATTGAATATTATTCTGCCGACAGTTGTATCTATGAGAACAGATCTTTTCTCACCGTTCCATTCGCCCTCACGGCGGACTTTTATTTTAGCATGAAGGCTTACTACTTTAGTTTCATAAGCCATGATAGCTTCGTTTGTATCACGGAATATCTTGCCTTCGCCAAGCTCACCGTCTTTGTCGAGTGTAAGGTAGTAGGAACCGAGTACCATATCCTGAGTAGGAACGGTAACAGGTTTACCATCTGAAGGCTTGAGGAGGTTGTTTGCGGCAAGCATAAGGAAACGTGCTTCTGCCTGAGCCTCTGCCGAGAGTGGTACATGGACAGCCATCTGGTCACCGTCAAAGTCAGCGTTGAAGGCTGTACAAGCGAGAGGATGGAGCTTGAGAGCCTTACCCTCAACAAGTACGGGTTCAAAAGCCTGTATGCCGAGTCTGTGGAGAGTCGGGGCACGGTTGAGCATAACGGGGTGTCCCTTGATAACTCTTTCGAGAGCGTCCCATACTTCGGGGCTTGCACGTTCAACGGCTTTTCTTGCAGCTTTTATATTATGGATATTGTTGTTGTTTTCGGAGAGTATCTTCATTACAAATGGCTTGAAAAGTTCAAGAGCCATTTCTTTCGGAAGACCGCACTGGTACATTTTAAGTTCAGGACCTACGACGATAACGGAACGGCCTGAATAGTCAACACGTTTTCCGAGGAGGTTCTGACGGAAACGACCCTGCTTGCCTTTGAGCATATCGGAAAGGGATTTGAGAGCACGGTTATTCGGACCTGTGACCGGTCTGCCGCGTCTGCCGTTGTCGATAAGAGCGTCAACGGCTTCCTGAAGCATACGTTTTTCATTTCTTATAATGATATCGGGAGCGTTGAGTTCGATAAGTCTTGCAAGACGGTTATTTCTGTTGATAACACGCCTGTAAAGGTCATTGAGGTCTGAAGTAGCAAATCTGCCGCCGTCGAGCTGTACCATAGGACGGATATCGGGAGGAATAACGGGGATAACGTCAAGTATCATCCATTCGGGACGGTTTCCGGACTGACGGAAAGCCTCGACAACTTCAAGACGTTTGAGGATACGGACTTTTTTCTGACCTGATGCACCTTCAAGTTCTTCTTTGAGTTCGACCGAGAGCGAATCGAGGTCGATATTTCTGAGAAGCTTCTGGATAGCCTCTGCACCCATCATAGCTTCAAAGTCATCTTCATACTTGTCTTTGAAATCCATATATTCCTTTTCGGAAAGACACTGCTGGAGAGAGAGTTCACGGGAAGCATCACTGTCGGGAGTGATTTCCGTGACGATGTACATGGCGAAATAGAGGATTTTTTCAAGAGTACGGGGAGAAATGTCAAGAATAAGACCCATTCTCGAAGGTATACCCTTGAAGTACCATATATGTGAAACAGGAGCTGCAAGTTCGATATGACCCATACGTTCACGTCGTACTTTTGAGCTTGTTATCTCAACGCCGCAGCGTTCACAAATCCTGCCTTTGAAGTGGACTTTTTTATACTTTCCGCAGTGACATTCCCAGTCCTTCTGAGGACCGAAGATAGCCTCGCAGAAAAGTCCGTCTTTTTCGGGTTTGAGGGTACGGTAGTTAATGGTTTCGGGTTTTTTAACTTCACCGTAAGACCATTCTCTGATAAGGTCGGGGGAAGCAAGTCCTATTTTTATAGACTCAAATTTGTTAAATTCCATTAATCGGAATCCTCCTTTCAGTCATCGGTTGAATTGAAGTCATAGATATCTTCAAAGAGTGTATCGTTATCGTTTTTGTAATACTCGTCATCATCAGAATCAAAGGTTTCGGGTTCGCCCTTTTCATCGGTAGTCTGATAGCTGTCATTGATATCATCTGTGATAACGTTTTTCTCATCAAAAACAGTGTTTGCAGGAAGACCGTCATCAAAATCCTGACGCAGGTCGATTTCATTATTGTCTTTGTCAAGGACTTTGATATCAAGAGCAAGGGACTGCAATTCTTTGATAAGTACCTTGAATGATTCGGGGATGCCCGGCTTTGGAATATTTTCACCTTTAACGATAGCTTCAAAGGTTTTTACACGTCCGACAACGTCATCGGATTTAACAGTAAGTATTTCCTGGAGAGTGTAAGCTGCACCATAAGCTTCAAGAGCCCAGACTTCCATTTCACCGAAACGCTGACCGCCGAACTGAGCTTTACCGCCCAGAGGCTGCTGTGTAACGAGAGAGTATGGACCTGTTGAACGGGCGTGTATTTTATCATCAACGAGGTGATGGAGTTTGAGATAGTACATATAGCCGACAGTAACGGGATTATCGAAAAGTTCGCCTGTTCTGCCGTCTCTGAGCCATATCTTGCCGTCATCCGAGATACCGGCATCACGCAGACACTGGAAAATATCCTGTTCGTGAGCACCGTCAAAAACGGGGGTCATTATCTTCCAGCCGAGAGCCTTTGCTGCATAGCCGAGATGTACTTCAAGAACCTGACCGATATTCATACGTGACGGAACGCCAAGAGGATTAAGTACAATATCAAGGGGTCTGCCGTCGGGAAGGAAAGGCATATCTTCCTCGGGAAGTACACGTGAAACGACACCCTTGTTTCCGTGACGACCTGCCATTTTGTCACCGACCTGAATCTTACGTTTCTGAGCGATGTAGCAGCGTACAACTTTGTTTACGCCCGGAGCGAGTTCGTCGGATATAGTTTCATTTGGGTCGCCTGTTTTATCTTTTGTAAATACTTTTACGTCAACGATAATACCGTATTCACCGTGAGGAACTCTGAGAGATGTATCACGGACTTCACGGGATTTTTCACCGAATATTGCACGGAGAAGTCTTTCTTCGGCTGTAAGCTCGGTCTCACCTTTGGGAGTAACTTTTCCGACGAGGATATCACCGGCATGGACTTCCGCACCGACACGGATTATGCCCCTTTCATCAAGTTCACGGAGCTGATCGTCACCGATATTCGGGATATCTCTTGTGATTTCCTCAGCACCGAGCTTTGTGTCACGGGCTTCTGTTTCATATTCTTCAATGTGGATAGATGTATAGACATCATCACGGACTATTTTTTCATTGAGGAGGACAGCATCTTCATAGTTGTAGCCTTCCCAGGTCATAAAGCCGATAAGGGCATTTTTTCCGAGACTTATCTCACCGTTGCTTGTAGCCGGACCGTCAGCGAGAACTTCGCCTTTTCTGACACGCTGACCGACATCAACTATCGGAACCTGATTTATGCAGGTGCCCTGGTTTGAACGTGTGAATTTAGTCACGATGAAAGTCTGTGTTCTTCCCGAATCGTATTTTACTTTTATCTGGTCTGCACTGACATATTCAACAACACCGTCATCTTCGGAGAGTATGCAGACACCCGAATCGACACCTGCTTTGTATTCCATGCCTGTACCGACGATAGGAGCTTCCGTAACGAGGAGCGGTACAGCCTGACGCTGCATGTTTGAGCCCATCAATGCACGGTTGGCATCATCATTTTCAAGGAAAGGTATCATTGCGGTAGCGACTGATACGACCATTTTCGGGGAAACGTCCATATAGTCAGCCTTTGAAGGCTCAACTTCGATAAATTCATCACGATATCTGCCGACAATTTTTTTATTGACAAATCTGCCGTCTTCATCAAGCGGTTCATTGGCCTGAGCAATGATATAATTATCGCCTGTATCGGCAGTCATATATTCAACATCTTTTGTAACAATGCCTGTTTCTTTGTCGATTTTACGGAAAGGAGCTTCGATAAGACCGTATTCGTTTATTTTCGCAAAAGTAGCGAGATAGGAGATAAGACCGATATTCGGACCTTCAGGGGTCTCGATAGGGCACATTCTGCCATAGTGTGTATAGTGAACGTCACGGACTTCAAATCCTGCACGGTCTCTTGAAAGACCGCCCGGACCGAGGGCTGAAAGACGTCTTTTATGAGTAAGTTCTGCAAGAGGGTTGTTCTGATCCATGAACTGTGAAAGAGGTGAAGAACCGAAGAACTCTTTGATGGCAGCGGTAACGGGACGGATATTTATAAGAGCATTCGGAGAAAGATTGTTGATATCCTGAGCGTTGAGGGTCATTCTTTCACGGATAACTCTTTCAAGACGTGAAAAACCGATCCTGAACTGATTCTGGAGAAGCTCGCCGACACAGCGGATACGTCTGTTTCCGAGATGGTCGATATCATCGGTCGTACCGATACCGCAGGCAAGTGAGTTCATATAGTTGATAGTAGAGAATATATCATCTATTATGATATGCTTGGGGATAAGAGCGTCTTTGCGTTTTTTTATCTCTCTTTTAAGAGTTTCTTCATCGGGGCAGGTATCAAGTATTTCACGAAGTACAGTAAAGCGTACTTTTTCGTTTATGCCGAGTTCCTCAACATCGAAGTCAACGTATTTTTTGATATCTACCATGCCGTTTGATATGATCTTGACGGACTTACCTTCGTGGTTAAGTACGAAAGCAACTGTAACGCCGGCATTTTCGATTTCAAAGGCACGTTCTTTTGTTATCATTTCGCCTTCATCAGCGAGTATTTCACCGGTTGTCGGATCGGCAACAGGCTCTGCCAGGACATGATTTGCAAGTCTGTTTGCGATACCGAGTTTTTTGTTGTATTTATATCTTCCGACCCTTGACATATCGTATCTTCTCGGGTCGAAGAAAAGCATATCGAGATGAGCTTTTGCACTTTCAACTGTCGGAGGTTCACTCGGACGGAGCTTTCTGTAAACTTCCTTGAGAGCGTCATCCTGATTATCGGTGGAATCCTTTTCGATAGTTGCCAACATTCTGTCATCTTCACCGAAGTAATCAAGTATTTCCTGATCGGTACCGAGTCCGAGAGCACGAATGAAAGTTGTAACGGGAAGTTTTCTGTTTTTATCTATACGGACATAAAAAATATCATTGACATCATTTTCATATTCGAGCCATGCACCTCTGTTAGGGATGACAGTCGCACTGAAAAGCTCCTTGCCGGTTTTGTCATGATCCATCTTATAGTAAACGCCCGGAGAGCGTACAAGCTGTGAAACGATAACTCGTTCCGCACCGTTGATGACGAAAGTACCGCTTGGTGTCATAAGAGGGAAGTCACCCATAAAAACTTCCGAGTCCTTGTGTTCGCCTGTTTCCCTGTTAAAAAGGGAGGCTTTGACACGAAGCGGAGCGGAATAAGTGACATCACGTTCCTTACACTCAGCTATTGAATAATTAGGGTGTTCTCTGTCAAGCTTATAACCGAGAAAGCTCAGGACAAGATTTCCGGAGTAGTCAGTTATACCTGAAACGTCTTCAAAAACTTCTTTCAAGCCCTTATCCAGGAACCACTCATACGAATCCTTCTGAATCTCGATAAGATTAGGCATAGGAATAACTTCGTCGGTGTGGGAAAAGCTCATACGTTCAGTATTGCCAAGACGAACCGGTTTGACATTTACCATACAATCACTCCATTCAATTTTTTGAAAAACATCATGCTTAAAAGAGATAAAAAAATTTACAAAAAATATCTTGATTTTTTTTGTAAACTGTGTTAATATTCTTATAAGTTGTCTGAGGGGATAAAGCCAAAAACGGACACTCCTCTACTATGATGTATTATAATAATATACTCCAAAGACGGATTTTTGTCAAGAGTTTTTTGCAAAAAGTCCGTCAATTTTTTTATTTCGTACAAAAAAACCATTTTTCGGCAAAAGAAACACCCGGATGTGTGTGAATAAATCTTCGTAATCTGAATAAAAAATGAGGGCTGTATAAATACAGTCCTCAGATTTTTTATTAAACTGAAAGGGGAAATCAGTTAGTAATAGTTCTTTCTGTTTCCTTGTCAAAGATGTGTATCTTTTCAACGTCGAAAGCGATTTCAACAACTTCGCCTGCTTCTGCAGTTGAAGACGGGTCAACACGGGCAATAGCAGATGTGCCTTCAATGTTGAGGTAGAGATAAATTTCGTTACCCATAAGTTCTGTAATTTCAACCTGAGCTTCGATAATGCTTTCTTCGGATCTTTCAAGGAATTCGGGTTCATCGTGTATATCTTCCGGACGAATACCGAGTACAACTTCTTTGCCGACAAAGTGTGAAAGGATATTCTTCTTGTTCTTTGACTCTGGGAGAGGAAGTGTATAGTTTCCGAAATGGATACCGTAGTCATCACCTGAACGGACGATAGTAGCATCGATGAAGTTCATCTGAGGAGTACCCATAAATCCTGCAACGAACTGGTTACAAGGTCTCTCATAGAGGTTCTGAGGAGTATCTACCTGCTGAATGAAGCCGTCTTTCATAACAACGATACGGTCAGCCATTGTCATAGCCTCTGTCTGGTCATGTGTAACGTAGATAAATGTAGTACCAAGTCTCTTATGGAGCTTTGAAATCTCGGTTCTCATGGCAGTTCTCAATTTAGCATCGAGGTTTGAGAGCGGTTCGTCGAGAAGGAATACCTTCGGGTCACGGACGATAGCACGACCAAGGGCAACACGCTGTCTCTGACCACCGGAGAGAGCCTTCGGTTTACGCTCGAGAAGATGAGCGATATCAAGTGAACGGGCAGCTTCTTCAACACGTCTTCTTATCTCCTCCGGAGGAGTTTTACGCAGCTTAAGACCGAAAGCCATGTTGTCAAAAACTGTCATGTGCGGATAAAGAGCGTAGTTCTGGAAAACCATTGCGATATCTCTGTCTTTAGGAGAGATGTCGTTTGCAAGAACATCGCCTATGTGAAGTTCACCTTTAGAGATGTCTTCAAGACCCGCAATCATACGGAGAGTAGTTGATTTACCGCAGCCTGACGGACCAACGAAGATAATAAATTCTTTGTCTTCAATTTCAAGGTTAAAGTCGTTTACGGCTACGACATTTCCATCGTAAATTTTGTAAACATTTTTTAATGATACACTAGCCATTATTTATGCCTCCTGAATTATTCGCTAATAAAAAGCGTAATTTGAATCCAATATTCAACAATATAACTATAACAGATTTTTTCTAAAAATAAAATACTTTTTTTTACTAAAATCTTTACGAATACTTTATGTATAATTCACATAAGCCAAATATTAACAGTTGAATTTGTGCGTTTTGCACATTGGATTTATACTTAAATGCCGTGTGATTTGCTTAAAATATCTGAAATTTCGTTTTTGTTCAGCTCACGACATTCTCCCAAAGCAAGACTTTCATCAAGAAAGACTCCTCCTATGCGGAGTCTTTTAAGATAAATTACATTTGCTCCGACAGCATTGAACATCTTTTTTACCTGATGGAATTTGCCCTCGCATATCTCAACGAGAGCCGTGTGTTCATCAAGAATTTTCATACTTGCCGGAAGAAATTTGTCTTCACCGAGGGATATTCCGTTTTCAAAAGCTGTCACATCTTCATTTGAAAGCGACTTGTCAACGACAGCTTTGTATAATTTATAGACGTGATTTTTTGGCGAAAGCATTTTGTGGGCAAGTTCTCCGTCATCTGTTATCAGAACAAAGCCCTCGGTATCCTTGTCAAGTCGTCCTGCCGGAAAAAGCCCGTTCCTCTGAAATTCTTTCGGAAGGATATCCAGAACGGTCTTATCGTATTTATCATAAGTTGCCGAAAGTATGCCTGACGGTTTATTCATCATTATATAGATATATTTCTTGAAAGAAATTATTTCACCGTCAACTTTTATCTCTGTAATTTCGGGGTCAAATTTCTCGTCAGGCTTTAAAACGGTCTTTCCGTCAGCGGAAATTCTCTTTTTTCGTATCATCTCTTTGATATCGCTTCTTGAAGCGATATTCTGAGAAGAAAGTATCTTGTCGATTCTTTGAAGTGCCATATAAAATCTCCTTTAAGTGGCGGCAAACTGTGAATTGTAAAGAGTGCAGTAAAAGCCGTTTTTCTTTATCAGTTCATCATGACTGCCCTGTTCGATAATATTTCCGTCTTTCATAACAAGGATAATGTCGGCTTCCTTGATAGTCGAAAGCCTGTGAGCGACTATAAAACTTGTCCTGCCCTCCATCATCTTATTGAAAGCCTGCTGTATTTTTATTTCTGTACGGGTATCAATGCTTGAAGTAGCTTCATCAAGAATGAGCATGGGAGGGTCGCAGAGCATTACCCTTGCAATGCACATCAATTGTCTTTGTCCCTGTGAAAGATTAGCTCCTTCTTCTGTAATCATCGTGTCGTATTTGTCGGGAAGTCTTTCTATGAAGTGGTCAAGGAAAGCGTCTTTTGCGGCTTTTTTGACTTCATCAAGAGTTGCATCTGGCTTTCCGTAGGCGATATTGTCTTTTATACTTGCATTATAAAGCCAGCTTTCCTGCAATACCATTCCGTAGAGTGAACGCAGGGAATTTCTTTTGATATCATAAATGCTTGTATCATCAACTTTGATATTGCCGTTGTTTACATCATAGAAACGCATTAAAAGATTTATCAGAGTAGTTTTTCCGCAGCCTGTCGGACCTACTATGGCAACTTTCTGACCGGGCTTTACGTGAAGATTGAAGTCAGTTATAAGCGGTTTTTCGGGGACGTATGAAAATTTAACTTTTTCGATATCAATTTTTCCTTTGCAGTCGGTAAGTTCAACGGAATTTTCGCTGTCTGGTTCCTGGTCTTGTTCATCAAGAAGTGCAAAAACTCTTGCCGCACCTGCAACAGCGGATTGTAATTGAGGGATAACGCCCGTCACTTCATTGAAAGGCTTTGTATATTGGTTTGCGTAAGTTATGAACATTGATATCTGACCTACCGAGAGAGTGCCGTTTATAGCACTTACAGAACCGACAGTGCATACAGCCGCTGTTACGATACCGTTTACAAATCTTGTGCTCGGATTTGCAAGAGATGAATAGAACTGAGCTTTTTTGCCGCATTCAAGAAGACGGGAGTTTATTTCCTCGAAATCTTCCTGTGAGCGTTCTTCATATCCAAATGCTTTTACGACTTTCTGCTGACCTATGTATTCTTCAATGTAAGAGCTTATTTCGCCCTGAGTTTTTGACTGTTCACGGAACTGTTTTTGAGAAAGCTTTGTGATAAAAGCCGCAACGAACATTGAAAGGGGAGTTATGACAACGACTACAAGTGCAATATACGGATTTATAAAGAGCATGAATCCGAGAGTGCATATAATCATTACAAGACCTGAAAATAACTGTGTTATTCCCTGCAAAAGACCGTCACCGACTGCATCGGCATCATTTATCATACGGCTTATCAAATCACCGTGAGGGTGTCCGTCAATGTATCTGAGAGGGACAGCGTTGAATTTCCTGAAAATATCTCTCCTGATGTCACGGACAGTGCAGTAGCTGACAGTATTTATGCAAAGACCCATGAGCCATTGGAATACAGAGCATGAAAGGACTGTCACACCGACCATCAATAAAAGCTGTGCAACGTCATTGAAATCAACATTGTTTTTGTCGGTTATATTATCTATCGCATAGCCTATGAGTACAGGTGCGGTCAGATTCAGAACGACATATAAAAGAGCGAATATCATAGCGAAAATAAGGCTTGAACGATATGGCTTTGCATATTTCAGGATTCGCTTTACAGTACCTTTGTTTTTCATTTGTTCAGAACCTCCTCCGGTTTGAGCTGTGACAGGCATATCTCTTTATAGACATTGCAGGTATTGAATAAGTCGTTGTGTTTGCCTATGCCGACAAGTTCGCCTTTGTCGAGTACGATTATTTTATCGGCATATCTGACAGTGCCTACTCGTTGGGATACCATAATGACAGTCATATTTTTTGTTTCTTCTTTGAGCGATTTGCGTAAAGCGGCATCCGTGGCGAAGTCCAGAGCACTTGCACTGTCATCGAGTATAAGGATTTCGGGTTGTGAGACTAATGCTCTTGCAATGGTAAGCCGTTGTCTTTGACCGCCCGAAAGATTTTTACCGCCTGCAGTGACGGGTCTGTCCAACTGTTCGGGATTCTGATAAACGAAGTCATAAGCCTGAGCGATTTTAAGAGCCTTGTTTATTTCATCAATATCGGCATTTTTCTTTCCCCACTGCATATTTGATTTTATAGTGCCTGCAAAAAGCATAGCTGTCTGAGGAACAATTCCCATTTTTTCCCTTAATTGTTTGAAAGGATATTCCCTTACATCAGTTCCTTTGATAAGGACATTACCCTCGGAGGTATCATAGAATCTCGGAATGAGATTTACAAGCGTGGATTTTCCCGAACCTGTACCGCCTATTATTCCGACGGTTTCACCTTTTTTAATGGAAAAATTCAGGTTTTTCAGTGCATGACCGTTATCGGCATAGCCGAATGAAACGTTTTTGAATTCAATTACGGGAGCATTTTCGTCAACGGATATGTATTCCGAGGATTTTTCACGGACACTCGGAACAGTGTCGAAAACTTCATTTACTCTTGCGGCAGAAGCAGAGGCTTTTGTAAAAATGACAACTAAATTTGATACAACTATCATAGCAAGAAGTATCTGAGTCATATAATTGACGAGAGCGATAATTTCACCCTGTGATAAGTCACCGCTTTTGACGAAGCCTGCCCCAAACCATACTATTGCAATGATAGCTCCCTGAGCGATAACGTAGGTAAGGGGATTCAATAAAGCGGATATTCTTCCGACAGTAACGGCAGTATGTGAAAGTTCGTTGTTTTGTTCTTCAAGACGGGCTTGTTCGGAATCCTGCTTTGAGAAAGCTCTTATAACTCTGTTGCCCGAGAGATTTTCTCTTGAGATGAGGGAAACGGTATCAAGTTTTTTCTGTATTTTCTTGAAGAAAGGAACAGACCTGTACATTATGAGGAACAGTACCAATGCAATTAAAGGAGAGGCACATAAAAATATCAGTGATATTTTTATGTCAATGCAGATAGCCATTATAACAGCACCGATTACAAGAAAAGGTGCTCTTATAACAAGTCGTATAAGCATAGCGACAGCTAATTGCAATTGATTTATGTCATTGGTCATTCTTGTGATGAGAGAGGGAGTACCGATTTTATCGAGTTCGGCATGGGAGAGTTTGTTTATATGCCTGAACATGGCATTTCTGACTTCTGTGCCGAATCCCTGTGAAGCTATCGAAGCGGATTTCTGACATACAAGAGCAAAGCCGAGTCCGAAAGCTCCGAGCAATATCATAAAACCGCCTTGTCTGAGGACATACCCCACATCATGGTTTTTGACACCTGTATCAATGATATCCGCTGTTATAAGAGGGATAAACAATTCAAAAATTGCCTCTATAAGTTTACAGACGGGACCAAGTGTCAGTTGGAGTTTGTAGTTTTTCAAAAAACGCCTTAATCTGAACATAGTCATTTCCTTTCAAAAAAATATATTTTCTCCCAATATTGTACAATATTACAGAGATTCCGTCAACCGATAAATCAGAGAGAAAAGTGGAGAGTGGAGCAAATGCAGAAACAGCTGTTTTTAAAAAACGGAATTATAATGGCAGTATCGGCATTGATAATAAGAAGTATGAATATGTTTTTCCGTGTATTTTTGTCCGACAGGATAGGAGCGGAAGGAATAGGGCTGTATCAGCTTATAATCAGTGTATATATTTTTTATGCGGCAGTATCGACAACGGGTATTTCACTGACGGCTACGAGATTATTTTCGGACTTTACCGCAAAGGGTGAGTATGGGAAAGCAAAATATTCTGTTGAAAAGTGTATTGTGATATCGCTTTTTTTGGGGATGATTCTGGGAAGTGTGATGTTTTTTACATCAGACATGACAGCGGAATATTTTTTGCGTGATGTGAGGACTTCAAAGTCATTGAAATTCCTTGCACCGAGTTTGCCGTTTATGGCGGTATCGGCTTGTATCAGGGGATATTTTGTTGCACGAAGGCAGACGATACAGACTTCCGTTGAACAGCTTTTGGAACAGGTCATAGAAATGGGTGTATTTGCATCGGCATTTGCACTCCTGAAGCCCGATACGCTTGAAAAAGCCTGCTGTACGGCAGTATTGGGAACGACTATGGCAGAGGTCATTTCGTTTATATATTCGATAATATGCTATTTGTTTGACGTAAGAAAATTATCATGCAGAAATAAAAAGGCAGATAGGCTTTTCAGAAAAATAATTCCCATAGCCGTTCCTGTAATGGCAAATTCATGTCTTAGGAGTGGTCTGAGTGCGGTCGAGAATGTTCTTATACCCTTGGGATTGAAGAAAAACGGCTCTGACAGTGCAAATGCCCTTGCACAGTACGGTATAATAAACGGTATGGTAATGCCTGTGCTGGTTTTTCCGACAGTATTTATACTGCCGTTTGCGTCACTGATAGTTCCCGAAATGTCGGAAGTGTTCACCAAAAGGCATATCAAAAGCATTAAGCATATTTCCGAAAAGATGTTCAGGCTTACGCTTTTGTATTCTATCCCTGTGACGGTCATATTTATATTTTTTTCGGGAAATATATGTCAGATGCTTTATCACAATGATACCTCGGGGATATTTTTAGCGGTTCTTGCACCCGTGATACCTTTCATGTACCTTGATTCGGTCGTTGACGGGATATTAAAGGGCTTGAATGAACAGACAAGCTATCTCATTTTCAATATAATAGATTCGGTAATAAGAGTTGCACTGACATATATATTGCTTCCAATGCTCGGTATAAAAGGCATAATAATAGTAATAATCGTAAGTGAGCTTTTGAATACCGTGATGAGCATAGCAAGACTGATAAAAGTCACTGAAATAAAGATAATGTTCCTTGATTGGATAATATTTCCGCTGATTTTTATAATAACGCCATGTATTTTAATGAAATTTATTTCAGTTGATTTTATTATTAAGATAATAATATGCTTGTTTTCATACGGAATACTTTTGTTTCTGACAAAGAAAAAGACGGTCTGTTAAGTGACAGACCGCCGTATTTTTTACTCGGGGATAATTATAACTTGGTCGGGATATATAAGGTCGGGATTTGTAAGTTTGTTGAGGTTGATTATATCGGCTAATTTGACGTTGAATCTCTTTGAAATCTTCCATAAGGTGTCGCCCTCTTGGACAATGTATTTTATCATCTTGTCATCCTGATGTATTTCCGGAGTCGGCATGGGAAGGGTTGAGGCATACAGCGGAATTTTGATGACATTTCCTGCCCATATTTCATCGGCATCCGCAATGCCGTTTAATTTGGCGAGAGCTTCAACGGTAGTTCCGTATTTTTCGGCTATTTTGGACAGAGTATCACCGCTTTGGATAGTGTATTCCATAGAAGTACCCATATTCGGTATAGTCGAAACAGGTATTCTGAGAATTTTGTCCATTTCAAGAATATCGGTGTCAACAAGACCGTTGTATCGTGCTATCATATTTGCGGTAGTATTGTATTTTTTAGCGATATCGCAAAGACTATCTCCCTGTTTGACAATATATATGACAGTTTCCATTTTTGCAAAAGCTCCTTTTGAAAAAAATTCTCTTATACAGTATATTCATATATATTGGATTTTGGGATAAAAAATAACGCAAACAGGCGATAGGGAAATATAAAAATTTCCGTATCGCCTGTTCTGTATTGTCACTTCATATACACCTGAAATTATTCGATAACTCTTATCCAACCTTTTGGAGCTTCGATTCTGCCCATTTGGATGCCTGTGAGAGTTTCATAGAGTTTCTTTGTAACGGGACCCATTTCTTCCATACCGCTCGGGAAGCATATCTCATTGCCGTGGTCATATATCTTTCCGACAGGTGATATAACAGCGGCAGTACCGCAAAGACCACATTCAGCGAAGTCTTTGACTTCATCAAAATAAACTTCTCTTTCTTCAACTTCAAGTCCGAGATAGTCTTTTGCAACGACCATAAGGGAACGTCTTGTAATTGACGGAAGAATACTGTCGGATTTGGGGGTAACGACTTTGTTGTCCTTTGTAACGAAAAGGAAGTTTGCACCGCCTGTTTCTTCAACTTTTGTTCTTGTACCTGCATCAAGATACATATTTTCGTCAAAGCCCTCTTTATGAGCCGTAACAATTGCATGAAGGCTCATGGCATAGTTAAGACCTGCTTTTATATAGCCTGTACCGTGAGGAGCGGCTCTGTCGAAGTCGCTTACTTTGATGGTGATAGGTTTTGCACCGCCCTTGAAGTAAGGACCAACGGGAGTTGCAAAAATTCTGAACTGGAATTCATCGGCAGGCTTTACACCGATAACGGGGTTGATGCCGAACATGAAAGGTCTTAAGTAGAGAGTTGCACCCGTGCCGTAGGGCGGAACGAAAGCCTTGTTTGCACGAACAACTTCTTCAACGGCTTCAATGAATTTATCTTCGGGGAATACGGGCATTTCCATTCTTCTTGCAGAATTAGCCATTCTCTCGGCATTAAGGTCGGGGCGGAATACAACGGTTTTTCCGTCCTGTGTAGTGTATGCTTTGAGACCCTCAAAAACAGACTGTGAGTATTGAAGAACGCAGGCACATTCGCTCATTGATATCATATCATCATCAATAAGAGCACCTTCATCCCATGAACCGTCTTTAAATGTTGAAACGAATCTTTTGTCGGTTTTGATATAGCCAAATCCGAGGTTTGACCAATCTATATTTTTCTTATCCATTGTCAGGACTTCCTTTCAGAAAATGAATTACAAGAAATATAATATCACTATTTTTTTTTTCTGTCAATATGTCAATAAGACCAAAACAGGGCAACCGCATGAAAAATACGTAAAAGTATGTTATAATTGACCAAAAGGAGTTGGTCGGTTATGCAAAAATATTTTGAAGAATTAAGTGACAGCAG
>CACZZB010000002.1 GCA_902785555.1 uncultured Ruminococcus sp. | reverse complement strand
TAAGCTTAACTTCTTCATGATACACTCACCTCTTTTTTAGTGTACCATATCTTTTCTTAAAAGTTGTTAACAATTTGTTTACTCATTCAAAAACCCTGTATATTTAATGATTACCCGTTGACAAATCAATTGTCGTGTGTTATAATAACGCAAATCAACAAACAGAGAGGTACGCAGCAATGATGAATTTATTTGCATTTAAAATAAATCAGCAGCAGGTCAGTGTCAATTTGGGCAACTGGCTGAATTTGTTGCGTTCTTAATGATTTGAATTAACAAACTCAAACGGTCAGAGGCTCATGTACAGCTTCTGACCATTTTTATTTTTATATCAAATTGAAAGAAGGGATTGCAATGCCGGAACAGTCCGCTCACCACCAAAAAACAGTTTACCAAACCCAACAACAAAAAAATCATTATCAAAAAGGAGAAAGTTATGAAAACAATCGACAAAGCTGTTTTGGCATATTATGAAGCCGGACGTGAATATAATCGTTTAAGGTCAAACATCGGTTTGATTGAATTTGAGAGAACAAAAGAAATCCTGCTCGAAAATCTGCCGAACCCACCTGCTGTAATCTATGATATCGGCGGAGCTTATGGCGAATACTCATGGTGGCTCGCTTCACTCGGATATGAGGTGCATTTATTTGATTTGTCGGAAACTAACATCAAAATGAGCAATGAGCTTGCCAAAGAATATTCCGACTGCACTCTTGCGTCAAGTCAAGTGTGCGATGCCCGAAGTATTCCAAAAGAAAACAACAGTGCAGATGCTATTCTTTTAATGGGACCGCTGTATCATATCACCGATTATGACGAGCGAATTAAAGCCATAAAAGAAAGCTACCGTTTGCTCAAGGATAAAGGTATGTTATTTACTGCTGCGTTAACGCCCTATTCCGTCCTGCTGTATAATATCACAGTCTATTCACCAAACGGCGAAAATAAAAACACTTATCTGGAAAATCCCGATTTTGTAGCTATGGTAGAACGTGAATTAAGGGACGGCTGCCATATCAACCCCGGTAAAACAGTATATGACGGGTTAGGAAGTTCTCATCTGCATACAGCGAAAGCATTGAAAGCTGAATTATCGACAGGTGGTTTTTCAGATTCCGTTATCCACGGAATCATGGGCGGTGCATGGTTGGCACACAATATTGACGAGCTTTGGAAAAACGAAACTTCAAGAAATGCTCTGATGAATACTGTTCGTTTGTTGGATAACCATGAAGAAATAACAGGGTTATCGGGGCATTTACTGGCGGTATCGAAAAAATAAACTGTTTAACCCAAATGAGCAAAAATTCCCCCGCCTCTAAGCGTTAGCTTAGGCGGAGGAGTATGTTACTCTGCAAGACAGAAAATATTTATATATTCGTTCATACTGACAAATTTCTGATAGTAAAGTTTTTTTATTATTGGAGTCTTTCGGTTGTGCCTACTGCCGAAAAGAGCCTCTGAGTTTCGACATAAAGTCCCCTGTGTTCTTTCATTGAAAGTGCAGGGTCGCTTTCAAGTATAGTTTGGACAGCCTGTTTAGAGTTTTCCACTGATGAAACATTTGAAAGATTTGCTATTTTGAGTTCGGGAAGACCATGCTGTCTTGCACCGAAGAAATCGCCCGGACCTCTCAGTTTAAGGTCTTCATCGGCTATCTTAAATCCGTCATTGGTTTTGCACATGACGTTTAATCTTTCAAGGGTACTTTCCTTTTGTATATCGGAAACGAGTATGCAATAAGATTTGTGTTTTCCTCTGCCGACACGTCCCCTGAGCTGATGAAGCTGAGAAAGACCGAATCTTTCGGAATTTTCTATCATTATGATGGTACTGTTGGGAACATCAATGCCGACTTCGATAACAGTGGTAGCGATTATAATGTCAATGTTGCCTGAGGAGAAATCACGCATTATTTTTTCTTTTTCGGAAGCCTTCATTTTTCCGTGCAGGACAGCTCTCCTGTAATTTTTCAGAACAGTCCGGTCAAGGATATCGCTGTATTCCTCGGCTGATATGAGATTATTTTCGGTATTCTGAGTAACGAGCGGACATACAATATAGCATTGTCTGCCTTTATCGAGTTCTTTTTTTATAAAATTGTAGGTTTTTTGTTTCATAGAACTGTTTATCAGAATTGTATCTATTTTTTGTCTGCCGGGCGGCATTTCGTCCAAAACAGACAAGTCAAGGTCTCCGAATATCATCAAAGCAAGGGTTCTTGGTATAGGCGTTGCAGACATTACGAGTATGTGAGGTTCATTGCCTTTTGCAATAAGTTTGGCTCTCTGAGCAACACCGAAACGGTGCTGTTCGTCTGTTATGACAAGACCGAGTGAGTCAAATTCGACTTTATCGGAGATAAGGGCATGAGTTCCGATAGTTATATTTATTTCACCGTTTTTTATCTGTTCCTGTATTTTTTTCTTTTGGGAAGCTCTCATAGAGCCTGTAAGAAGTCCCACGGTGATATCGGTGTCCCTGAACAGTTCGGTAAAAGTCCTGTAATGCTGTTCGGCAAGTATTTCGGTAGGAGCCATGAAAGCACACTGAAGGGAATTTTTGACGGCACTGTAACATACAGCGGCGGCAACAGCGGTCTTTCCCGAACCGACATCACCCTGAACGAGTCTGTTCATGGGATAGTCGTTTTCTTTCATATCGCTTATACATTCACTGATAGCCCGTTTCTGAGCATTTGTCGGTTTAAATGGGAGTATTTTGAAAAATTCCTTTGTAAAGTCTTTGTTTATTTTATGTGCAGTTTCTTCATGTCTTCCGCCCTTAAGGCGAGCCATGCCCAATTGCAGTATAAGAAGTTCTTCAAATATAAGCCTTTCTTTTGCAAGGGACAAAGCCTGCTGATTTTGTGGGAAATGTATATTTTTTACTGCATAGGCAAGGTCACATAAATTATATTTTTGAAGAATTTCTGTTGGAAGAGGGTCGTTGACTTTTTCGGGAAGCATATTTATTGCCTGCTTTACGGCAAATTCTATTTGTTTTGTAGTAAGATTGGCAGTTTGGGGATATACGGGATGTATGCACATATTGGACAAATCGAGAACGGAAGGTGATGACATCTGATAGCCGTAATCACTGTCCTTGACGACACCGTAGAATAGATATTCCTCTCCTTGTATAAGTTTTTGATAAGTATAATACTGATTGAAGAAAGTCACAGTCATATAATTGTTGTATTCATCTTTTGCCTCGACTTTGTATATAGTCATATTATTTCTTACTATGCGAGGCTCATAAATACGTTTTATAGTGGCTTGAACGCAACAAGGGATATTATGATGACTGCTGCTGAATATATGAGCATCACTGATGCAAAGAGGGTCGCTCCAGTCTTCATAATTTTTGGGATAGAATTCCAACAAATCTCCGACAGTATATATACCGAGTCTGTTAAAAGCGTTTTCTTTTATTTTACCTATACCCCAAAGCTGACTTACAGGTATTTTAAAAAGTGAAGGCATAGCTTTCTCCTTCAAAAAAATTTATTTCAAAAAACGGTAAACCTTTTTAATCAAAGGCTTACCATTTTTTATGATTATTCTACTGAAAGAATAAAGTAATATATAGGCTGACCGCCTTCGATAAGAGAAACTTCGACGTTTGAGCCTGATTTTGACTGTATAGCCTGTAAAGCCGCCTCAGCCTGAGCCTCATTGATGCCGTTTCCGTATATGAGCGTAACATAGGAAGTATCACGATGTATCATTTCTTTTGCGAGCTTTACAACGGCATGAACAGGGTCTTTATCCTTGTGAGTAAGTTTACCGTTGTTGAGAGCAATTATTTCACCCTCTTTTATTTTTGTACTGCCGAATTCGGAATTTCTTGCGGCATAGGTCACCATACCTGTGGAAACTTTCTTTGCGGCAGCGGTCATATATTCTGCATTGAGTTCAACGGTAGCTTCGTCTGAATAAGCAAGCATAGCACCGAGCCCCTGTGGGATAGTCTTTGTAGGTATTATTATAACATTTCTGTCCTGAACGATAGGAACAACCTGTTCGGCAGCAAGAATAATATTTTTGTTGTTCGGGAGGACGAATACATTTTTTGCAGGCGTAGCGATAACAGCCTCATATATGTCTTCGGTGCTTGGATTCATGCTCTGACCGCCGCTTACGATATGCTGACAGCCGAGTTCCTTGAATACATTTTCAATACCTTCACCGGTTGCAACCGATACAAAGCCTGTTTCATCAACGGGAGCAACAGGTTTGAGTGACTGACGTTTTTTTTCTTCAGCTTCAGCCTTTGCTTTTTCACGTTCATATTTTTCTGCAGCTTTTCTGTGCTGTTCCTTCATGTTTTCTATTTTGACAGTGAGGAGCTGACCGAAAGTGAGAGCTTCTTCAAGAGCCTTGCCGGGATGTTCCGTATGGACGTGTACTTTGATTATATCTTCATCATCGGCAACAACAACACAGTCACCCAATGTTTCGAGATAGGCTTTGAGTTCCATATAGCTTTTTGTAATATCGGGATTTTTGCCTATAATAAATTCGGTACAGTAAGTAAAGTTTATGACGGAATCAAACTCGGCAGCGGCATTTCTGAAAAATTCAGCGGTAGATTCTTCTTTTGAGCTTATTTTTTCGGAGCTTTGTTCATTTTCAATCATAACACCGTCACGTATGAGTGAGAGCATACCGTCAAATATCATGCAAAGACCCTGACCTCCTGCATCAACAACACCGGCTTTTTTGAGTACGGGCAGCATATTTGGAGTTTTTGCAAGAGCGGCATTTGCGGCAGAGCATATCTCACCGAATACGATAATGGGGTCATCTTCCTTTATGGAGAGCAGTTCACCGGCTTCGCAAGCCATTCTTGCAACTGTGAGTATAGTACCCTCGGTAGGGTTCATAACAGCCTGATAAGCTGTTTTAACGCCCTCACGCAGAGCGGCTGTAAATTCTTTGCCGTTGATACTGTCTTTGCCTTTAAGACCGTTTGCGATACCCCTGAAAAGCAGAGAGAGTATAACGCCTGAATTGCCCCTTGCAGACTTGAGCATGGCAGAAGCGGCAGCCGAAGAAATTTCGGCAATGCTTTTTGAGTCAAGTTCTTCGAGAGCCTGAGCAGCGGCATTTATAGTCATAGACATATTTGTACCCGTATCACCGTCGGGAACGGGGAAAATATTGAGAGCATTGATTTCTTCCGTATGCTTTATAATATTGTTTGCACCTGAAATAAGGGCGTTTTTATAGCATGAACCGTTTATCATAATTTCGCACTTCCTTCACAAAAAATATTTGTCGAATAGATATACTAAAAAATTATTTGGTTTCTACTATAAGTTTCATTGCGGTACGCTCAACACCGTCAATTTCAATGCTGGTGAAAGCAGGTATACAAACAAGGTCGATACCCATTGGAGCGAGATATCCTCTTGCAACGGCAATAGATTTAAGAGCCTGATTTGTAGCTCCTGCACCGACAGCCTGAACTTCAACACAGCCGTAATCTCTTATAACACCTGCGATAGCACCTGCAACAGAATTTGGTGATGATTTTGATGAAACCTTTAAAATTTCCATTTTTAAATTTCCTCCTAAAAATATTTAAAAAAATAAAAAAACATACATCTATATAATATATGCAATTTTAATATTATGCAAGTATTTTGTGTAAAAAAATTCTGTAATTTTTAATTTTTATAGAATTTCTATTCTTTTTACATCAAGGGTTTTACCTGTCTTGTCATTAATTGTGAATTTTATACAATCAAGCCTGCATTTTCCCTGAGCCGTTTCAAATTTGACGGGCAGTTTTTCCCTGAATTTTCTGACAGCAAGTTCGGGTACAACTCCGAGTACGGATTCATACGGACCTGTCATACCGACATCGGTGATATATCCCATGCCTTTGGGGAATATCCTTTCATCAGAAGTCTGTACATGGGTATGAGTTCCGAACATTGCAGAGATTTTTCCGTCAAGGTAGTATGCCATAGCAAGCTTTTCGGCAGTTGCTTCGGCATGGAAATCAAGTATTTTTATCCTGGTATCGGTTTTTTTGAGAATATCGTCAATGACTGTATAAGGGTCATTGAGAGGTTCCATAAACATACAGCCCATAAGATTTATGACTGTGATTTGTATTCTTCCGAGGTCATAGACCATATAGCCGTTTCCGGGGGTAGTATTTTCGGGATAATTTGCAGGTCTTATGATACTCAGGGAATTATCGAGGACTTCATATATTTCTTTTCTTTTGAAAGTATGGTTTCCGAGGGTTATAACGTCCACACCACCGGAGAATATTAATTCGGATGATAATTTTGTAATGCCGTTTCCGTCTGCCGAGTTTTCACCGTTTGCGATAACGAGGTCTATATTTTCTGCTTTTTTGAGTGCAGGGAGTTTTTCATGGAGAAACTGACATCCGACAGTTCCGACGATATCACCTATTGCCAATATATTCATTAAAGCACCTTTTTCTAAAAAATAATATTATTATCTTTAATCATTTTAAATGCAAATCGGCGTATTGTCAATTATTTTTTCACCAAACAAGAAAAATTCCCCCGAAGATACGGATATCTTTCAGGGGAAAGAGTGTTATTCCGACATTTCAAAGCCGGAACGCTTTTTATTTTCGAGAGGCAGGTTTGATGGGAAGAATTCGCTTGTAGGGAAGTCAATGCTGCTGAACAGTTCGCAAGGGTCTTCGGAGCTGCTGACACACTCTTTGTGAGGTATACAGAAATCATAGGCAGGGATGAGCATTTGTACATTTCTTTCAAGCTGAACGATAGTAAATATTCCCACAGATACAAGAACCTGTTTTTCAGCCTCGTTTGAAGAAAATTCACCGCCGTATCTTCTGACGATACTTTCTGGGATACGGAACGGAGGCATCTGAGGCGGAGCTTTTCTGTCAATGAGCCTTGCAGAAAGTGGTATAGGTTCGGCTATCTGGACAATAGCTTTGGGACAGTTTCTGGTTGGGGCATTGACGGAGTCGCCACCCTCGGCATTGCAGTCGGAGCTGAAAATTTTAACACTGCCGTCACTTCCGAAAAGTACGGCTCTTTTTGAAAATACTGCAAGCCCCTTGACAGGCATTGGCAGTGCATTCGGAGCCATGAATACATCAAGGTTCACATCAAAGTAAAAAGTCATATCCACAGCATAGAAGCCCTTGTGGAAAGGAACAGGCTGCAGACCTGTCGAAACATTGCAGACACTGACATCATTAAGACGGACATTAGCAGCTTTGTCTATCATGCACTGACCCGGTTTTGTAAGAAGTACAGGCAAGTCTTCAAGGCAGTCCTTGTCCGAGCATGAGTCATAAATACGTGAGGCGTTTATGCAGACAGCCTCTTTTATCTTATCACTCGGATAACAGTCATTGCAGCCGTTGCATACAAAATTTTCTGGCATATATGTTTTCCTCCTTATATCTTCCTATATCACCATATTATTCATAACCCCTTAAAAAGTGAAAGGAAAATAAAAAACAGACAAGCAAAATAAAAATTTGCCTGTCTGTGATTTTCGTTGCTAATCGCTGATTTTATTTAGCGTATTCAACGGCACGACTTTCACGGATGATATTTACTTTTATCTGACCGGGATATTCAACTTCTTCTTCGATTTTCTTACATATATCACGGGCAAGCAGAACCATTGAATCATCTTTGACAACTTCGGGTCTGACGATAATTCGTACCTCACGACCTGCCTGTATTGCGAAACATCTTTCAACGCCGTCAAAAGAAGAAGCAACTTCTTCAAGTTTTTCAAGACGTTTGATGTAATTTTCAAGATTTTCACGTCTTGCACCCGGTCTTGCAGCGGATATAGCATCGGCTGCCTGTACAAGACAAGCAATAACGGTTTTAGCCTCTACATCGCCATGATGTGCGTGTATTGCATGAACCACAGCTTCGCTTTCTTTATATTTTCTTGCAACGTCAACGCCTATTTCTATGTGTGAACCTTCTACTTCCTGGTCAAGGGCTTTGCCTATGTCATGCAGAAGTCCGGCACGTCTTGCAAGTGTAGGGTCGAGTCCGAGTTCGGAAGCCATAATACCTGCCAGATATGCCACTTCAAGTGAATGTTCGAGGACATTCTGACCATAGCTTGTACGGAAATGAAGTCTTCCGAGGAGTTTTACGAGTTCGGGATGGATATTATTTATGCCTGCCTCGATAATGGCACGTTCACCCTCGGCTTTCACGGCAAATTCAACTTCACGTTTAGCCTTTTCATACATTTCCTCGATTTTGGCAGGATGTATTCTGCCGTCGGAAATGAGCTTTGTAAGAGTAACTTTAGCTATCTCACGCCTTACGGGTTCAAAACAGGAGAGGGTAATAGCTTCGGGGGTATCGTCTATGATAAGGTCAACACCCGTCAACGTTTCGATTGCACGGATATTCCTTCCCTCACGACCGATAATTCTTCCTTTCATATCGTCATTCGGCAAAGGAACAACAGACACGGTAGATTCACTCACATGATCGGCAGCTATACGCTGTATTGCAAGAGATACTATCTCTCTTGCGGTTTTTTCGGCTTCTTCTTTGGTTTTCTGCTGAAAGTCCATTATCTTGACAGCCTTTTCATGTGTAAGTTCATTGTCAAGATTATTAAGGATATAAGCCTTTGCCTGTTCGGAAGTAAAACCCGATATTTTTTCGAGAACACCAAGTTCACTTTCCTTGATTTGTTCAGCTTCGGCAAGACGCTGTTCAGCCGCCTTGAGTTTCTGTGAAACGGATTCTTCCTTTTTCTCAAGACTGTCGAGTTTTTTCTCGACAGATTCTTCTTTTTGTTGGATACGTCTTTCCTGACGCTGCATTTCCTTTCGTCTGTCGGCGATTTCATGTTCAGCATTGGTAAGAAGCCTGTGAGCCTCATCCTTACCTGCTATAACAGCTTCCTTTTTTGCGGCATCGCCCATACGCTGAGCTTCGTCGATTATTCTTTGTGCCTCGGTTTCGGCAGAACCGATTTTATCTTCACCGACTTTTTTTCTGTACTGAATACCTGCAAAAAAGGCACACCCTCCGACTACGATAGAAATAGCAACTATCAGGAATATTGCCAGTATTGGATCCATTTTGATTTGCACCTCCTATGAATTTTGTTTGTTAAAAAGCTTTAATGTTTTGTTTATAAAATCAGCTCAAGAAGGTGTCGCTGTCAAATATTTTTATTCAGTTTTTCGTTATTATACTCAAAAAAATCTCCTTTATATAAATATTTTTCAATCTAATGAGAACCCTGAATCAAATTGAAATTTAAAGCAGAAAAATTATAAAAAATTTTCCATCAGTTTTTGCGGAAACGATTTGAATGTTTATGAAAATTTATATAAAAATATCTCAACGACATCATTGAGATGATAATCAAACAGCAGAATCGAATAAAAGATAAAGGTAAAAAAGACAATTCTGCACATACTATATTTTATAACTATTACGATACTATTGTCAAGATAATAATGTCATTTTTATTAAAGTTGCATTGAATTAAACAGTTTTTTTTGTGCAATGAGTTCAAACAGTTATGTGAAGTATCTGACCCGCATATATAATATCGGGGTTTGGGATATTATTTTCTTCTGCTATTTTTTGTACAGTGGTATGATATTTTTCCGCTATTGAACTAAGGGTATCACCAATTCGTATTATATAAGTGTAGGTATGTTCGGTTTTTGGGGGTTCGGAAGGAAGTTTTTCAAGATATTTTGCATTTATTGCGGCAGTGACCTGACCGTCAATGCCTATAACTATCCTGTCACCGACAGCTTCTATCACGGAGTATGTCACACCGTCATAAACATGAAATTTTTTTCCTGTATCATAATCTATCGGGTCAAGCACTTTTACAATATCTCCGACATGGAATTTTTCGGTAGGTTCATCATCATCGGAGCTGTCATCAGTATACATATAGTCGAGGTCGGTTTCTCCGGAAATGCCGTTTACACTGCCTGCCTGTCCTACCTTGTACTGCCAAAACGAGCATTTGCAGGAAGGTTTTGAAGAATCCCACTGAGCGAGCCACAAATCGTATTTTCCGATAAGTTCATCTTTGTAAACATAATTTTCAAGCCAATTGAGATTCATATATATTCCGGTTTTGAAACCGGCTTTTTTCATATAGTCGCAAAATGTTTTTGCAATATCGGTACAGACCCGTTTTCCGAGTACAGATATTGAACTGTCTTCAAGGTCATAGAATACAGGAAGCTGAAGTTTATAGCCTTTTATGCAGGATATGCAGTATTTAGCTTCCTTGAGTGCATCTTCCTTACTTTGGGCATAGGAATAATGATATGCTCCGCATGGAATACCCAATCCCTGAAATCCCTTTATATTTCTGTCAAATTTGCTGTCCTTCTGTCCGTTATACCACCCGAAACTGCTTCTTATTATAGCGAACTGTACCTGATTTTTATTTATTTCGGAAAAATCTATATTGCCCTGAGCATAGGATACATCAATACCATTTTTTCTTGACATAAAAAACCTTCCTCCGGTTCAAAAAAAATGTAATTTGGGAAATTTTTTTATTTTTTCCCTGAAATATATTTATGATAAATTAAAATAAATTTATGAATAATATTTGATATTATTTTGATTTTGCGGTAAAATAGAATAGTAAAAACAAGATATAAAAAAACTTAGGGGGACGTTCCAATGACAAGACCGGAGATAATAGCTCTCAGAAAAAAAATCATAGAAAGAGAATTTGCAGACCTCAATGACAAGCAGAGGGATGCAGTATTGACAGTAAAGCATCCTCTGCTTGTGCTTGCAGGAGCAGGAAGCGGAAAAACTACCGTACTTGTAAACCGTATCGCACATATACTCCGTTGGGGTGAGGCTTATGAAAGTGATGACTTATACGGACAGTACAGTGATGAAGATATAGCCCTGATGCAGAGTGCCGCTGACGGAAAAACCGAATTATCTGATGAACTTGCGGAAAGACTTGCGGTTTCAAGGGTAAATCCGTGGAGGATACTTGCAATAACATTTACAAATAAAGCCGCAAATGAACTTAAAGAAAGAATTGTCAAAAAAGTGGGTACATCGGGACATGATATATGGGCATCCACTTTTCACAGTGCGTGTGTGAGGATACTCCGCAGATACGGTGAAAGACTCGGCTATCAGGAACATTTCACCATATACGATACCGATGACCAGAAAAGAGTTATAAGGGACTGTATGAAAGCTCTTAATATAGATGATAAGATTTTGCCGTTAAAGAGTATTATCCCCGAAATATCACACGCAAAGGACTCTATCGTAAGTCCCGAAAAATTCAAGAAAAGAGCGGGAAGCGACAGCAGACTTATATCAATAGCAAATATATATAAAGAATATCAGAAAAGACTTCTTGCGGCAAATGCAATGGATTTTGATGATATTATATATAATACGGTTGAGCTTTTCAATGAATTTCCCGATATACTCGAAAAATATCAGGAACAGTTCAAATATATCATGGTAGACGAATATCAGGATACAAATACTATCCAGTATGAGCTTGTAAGACTTCTTTCGGAAAAGTATCAGAATGTATGTGTTGTTGGAGATGATGACCAGAGCATATATAAATTCAGGGGAGCAACGGTAGAAAATATACTTGAGTTTGATAATGACTATGAAAATGCGAAAGTTGTGAAGCTTGAACAAAATTACCGCTCGACTAAAAATATCCTTAATGCGGCAAACTATATTATAAAGAATAATTATGAAAGACATGAAAAAAGCCTGTGGACTCAAAATGAAACAGGAGATAAGATAATAGTTTATACGGCAAGTGATGAACAGGACGAGAGCGGATTCATCTCAAAAACCATAAAAGCCGGAGTGGAAAAAGGCGGTAAATATTCCGATTATGCGGTCCTGTACAGAATGAATACACAGTCACAGGCAATAGAAAGAAATTTTCTTCGTTCAAGAATACCGTATAAGATAATAGGCGGAAGAAAGTTCTTCGAGTACAGGGAAATAAGGGATATGATGGCATATCTCAATATCATAAGCAATCCGTTTGACAATAACAGACTTAAAAGAATAATAAATGTTCCGAAACGAGGTATCGGTGACAGGACTATATCACAGATAGAGGAAATCAGTGATACACTCGGTCAGAGTATGTTTGAAACAATGAAGCAGGCAGAACAGTTCGAGGTTCTTGCAAAGAGCTGTGAAAAGCTGGATAATTTTGTTTCAATGATAGATAAGCTGAATAAGATGCTTGATGACGGAGCGGAAGTTTCGGATATGTATGAAGAACTTGTGAAAGAAACGGAGTATGATTCTTTCATAAAAAGAGAGAGTGAACGAGGAGAAACAGCCGTTGAAAACGTTCACGAACTCACATCAAATATCATACAGTATGAAAAGGAATACGGAGAAGAATCCTCACTGCAGGGTTTCCTCGAATATACGGCACTTCTTACAGATATAGACTCGTATGCAGATGATGAGGATAAAGTTGTCATGATGACAATACATTCGGCAAAGGGACTTGAATTTGATAATGTCTTTATTCCGGGAATGGAAGAAAATCTGTTTCCGAGTTTTCAGGCTATAATGTCAGATAGTGACGATATGCAGGAAGAAAGACGACTTGCCTATGTAGGTATAACACGAGCAAAAAGAAATCTGTACATAAGTTCATCAGAAAGCAGAATGCTTTTCGGACATACAACGAGAAACCGCCCCTCACGTTTTCTGAAAGAACTCCCCGAACAGCTCATTGAAAATAAAAAGAGAGAGATAGTGCGTGACCCGAATGTAAAGATTCCCGAGCCAAAGGCAGTAAGACGTGCAGAGATAGAAAGAAGCAAGATAATAACATCAGCAGTCACCCCGAAGCCCGTTATGATAAATTACACAGTGGGAATGAGAGTTGTGCATAATACTTTCGGAGAAGGTACGATAATAAACGTCAAGCCGATGGCATCGGACAGTATGCTTGAAATAGCATTTGATAAAGTAGGAACTAAAAAACTCATGGGCAATATAGCAAAACTTACCGTTCTTGACTGAAACATAATGTTTAGAGTGGAGTTGTTATGAAAAGCTGATTTTTATAATAAAGTCTGAAATATGATAACTTCACTCTGATATAAAGGGGGATTTTTAAAATGCCTGCGGTAGTATCACATTACTTATTGGCGGAAAGAATATATGATGTACTCAAAGAATTTCAGCCACAGCTTGCACTTGACTATACAGCTTTTATATGGGGAGCATCGGGACCTGATATATTCTTTCTTCATAGGGTGATGCCATATCAGAAAGGCAGGAGCCTTAAAGAATACGGCACAAAGATACATTCTATGAATGCGGACAAAATAATAAATTACTTCATAAGATTTGCAAGAAATAATAAGAGTGATATAGCAATGAGTTATACCCTGGGATTTATAACGCATTATGCGTTTGATGCGACGGCACATCCTTTTATAGTATATTTTTCGGATGTACTGGAGGAACAGCGTCTTGATATGCTCAACAGTGTATGTCACAATGAAATAGAAGCCAATCTTGACAGCCTTTTTCTGAGATACGAGAGAAAACAGAAGATATCTTCCTTCAGACTGCAGTCGACCGCTCCCATAAAAGAAAGGATAAACCGTAAAATAGCAGAAATGTGGCATGGCTTTTTGCTTGAGTTCTTCGGTGAAGATGTAAAAACCGATGAACTAATACAAGTTCAAAAAGACTGGCATCACAGTCTTGTCATGCTCAACGACAGGCGTTCACTTAAAAAGACCATTGTAATACTTGGAGAAAGGATGCTGAAGATAAGCCCTGTTCTTTCTCCGATAATAAGGACATCTTATCCCGACTTGTCATTGGACTATGCGAATATGTCCCATTCCGAATGGCATTCTCAGATAGACGGCAAAAAACACAGGGAAAATTTCTTTGAGCTTGTGGATATTGCAGAAGAAAAAGCACTGACACTTATATCATCAGTTCTGACGGAAAGAATGTTGAGTGCACAGCAGTGCCGTGAGCCGTTTACAGGAAAATCAAACTAAAAAAGCAGAGCATTTCGTTTTGAAATGCTCCGCTTTTTCTTCACAATCGAATTTTATATTTTTATAGAACGCCAAGTGAGCAGATATAAATCATATCCGCTCACTTTGGGGGGTTCTATAGACGAATAAAAACTTGTAAACTATTTGATAAAATTTTTTATTGCCAATAATTGACATTTCTCTTTATGTATATTATAATACATTTAAAGATTTTTTGTCGATTATTGACGGAATGTCATTGACTTACTGTCAATTCAAAAGAAAACGTCAAAGTGTAAAAATAACTGTCTGTAATTACCATTATAATATGATTATAAAATATTATAATACTATATTAGATTTTTAAAGCAAAATTGCCAATTAGTCAATGACTGATTTGTCAAAGCAATTGCCAATAATTTCTAAGATATGGTAAATTATTGGTATAATACACCATTATGCAGAAAGTGTGATATCCAAAAATATGGAAGTTTCCAAACAGATCAATGACTTGATAGAAAAGTACAGGTGTACTGCCAAAGAGCTTGCCAATGCTTCTGATCTTTCTGTTTCCGTGATAAGCCGTTACCGCAACGGTACAAGACGACCTTCAAAACAACAGCTCCAAAAACTCGCCAAAGGTTTTGAGATTATTGCAAGACAGCACGGAGAAGAATTTGATTTGTCTGATATGGACACGTCCGATGAAACGGATAACATGGATATGTTTATAAGAAAATTCAATATCCTCGTTTCGGCTCTCGACATAAATATGAGTGATTTTGCAAGATTCTCGAATTATGATCCGTCATTTATATCAAGAGTCAGGAGCAAACAGCGAAATATCGCTGATTCAGACAGCTTTGCCGAAAAGATAGGTGAGTTTCTGAATCTCAAATACAGAAATGAAAAATATGACAGTATGATATCGGCATTAATGGAAAATGCGGAGATGACCGAAACCAATGAAAAATATATAAATGGTGTAAGGGAATGGTTTTTGTCAGATAAAATTTCAGTTCCCGAACATATCATAAAGTTTCCCGATACGGATACAAGAAAACTTTATGATATTTGTCTGCCTGAGTTCAATGATGTACGGTCTTATACAGGGCGTGAAAATGTTTGTCGTGGAGAACTTGATTTTCTCCGATATGTTCTTGCAGAGAATGATACGAAAGAACTGTATCTTTTCAACGAAATGCCTCATTTTATACTTCGCCATGAACAGCTTGCTGATGAATGGATATATCTTATGTCTGAGATAATCAAAAAAGGGATATCGGTTATTTTTGTGTATAATATCGAAAGACCTTTCAATGATATTACAATGGCTGTCGAAAAGATGTTTCCTCTTTTTATAAGCGGTGGACTGCGTCCGTTTTATCTTACGACTGTCAAAAGCGGCATATATTATCATATATGCGGATGCACAGATAAGACTGTGATGTACGGTGAGGGAGTCTACGGAAATGAAACCCATGTAAAATTGAATATTGACCGTACAAGCGAATCGGTAAAGTACTACCGCAAAGAAATGAAAGTCATTCTCCAGAAATCAAGACCGTTGCTGAATATTTACACAAAGGAAAATGCAGATACTTTCAGACAGTTTATCAATGCCGACATCCATACATTTGGTGAACGGCGGGGTTTATGGTCATCTTTCCCCATCTGGACAATGACAAAGGAATTTTTGCTTTCGGTTCTTGACCGTCAGTGTGCTTCTCAGACGGAGATTGAAAAAATAATTGACTTATATGACCACTCAAAGGCAAATGTTACTTCAATTATTAAGTCTTTAAAAATAAATGAGCAGATGATGCTGTTCGAGAAAGAGGAATTTGAAAAAGAGCCTTTGGGTCTGTCAGTTTCGGGAGCGTTCTTGGAAATACCGCTTTTCTATAACGATTACGAGGAATATCTCGAACACAAAAAACTTACCCTTGAATTTGCCGAAAGATATAAAAATTATATCATAAATTTCAGCAACAGGTATAGAATAAGAAATATAGATATTTTGATACACCATGACAAATGGGTAATAATATCAAAAAACGGCTGTCAGCCGATACAATTTATCATAAGAAATCCGAAAATACGCAGAGCCTTTGAAGAAATGCTTTAATAAGTCAGCAGGACAGAATTTCATTTTCTGTCCTGTTTTTTATTGTCTTTTGTATTGAAAAAGATATTATCGTTGTGATATAATAATATAAATTGTGTAAATTTTTTGTGGAAGGGAGAATTTTTTATGAAAATTTCGACAAAAGGCAGATATTCTTTGAGAATGTTGATAGACCTTGCTTTGAACTGCAAAGAAGGAGAATACATTTCACTCAAAGATATTTCCGAAAGACAGAATATTTCCAAAAAGTATCTTGAACAAATAGTTCCGCTTCTGAGCAAGGCGGGACTGCTTAGAGCAAACAGAGGCTATCAGGGCGGATATATGCTCTCAAAGCCGGCAGATAAATATACCGTGGGTGAGATACTCAGGCTTACGGAAGGAAGTCTTGCACCTGTTGCGTGTCTTGAATCGGATGTAAATGACTGTCCGAGAGTAAATGAATGTATAACACTGCCCGTATGGCAGGGACTGTATAATGTCATAAATGAATATCTTGACGGGATAACCTTGCAGGATATCATCGACCAAAGCCCGTTTGCACATGGTGACGGGTATTATATTTAAGGGGTGTGAGAATGGATGGATATAGCGTTGCTTATCATTGGAATAATAATTATTATTATGCTTGCGTTTGCGATAATTAAAACAGGCAAGTCCCAAACGAATGATATAAAGCCGGAAATAGAGCATCTGAAATCACAGCTTGAAATGCTTCAAAAGGAAAACAGGGATTCACAAAGTTCTTTGCGTCAGGAAGTTTCTTCAAGTATCAAGGATAATATGACATTTTTGAGCAGTCAACTGACAGCAGGTCAGGAACGCTCGGGAAATGAACAGATAAAATTAGCCAAAACACAGAGAGAACAGCTTGAGATAGTTGGAAATGCACAGCTTGAACAGCTTTCAACCATGAATACTAATATATCCAATCAGCTCAGACAGCTTGAAAGCCGTTTCGGTACTCTTGAAACGAATACCGAAACCAAATTGCAGAATATACGTTCAACCGTTGAAAAACAGCTTGACGGTGTAAGGAACGACAATTCATCACAGCTTGAAAAGGTGCGTCAGACGGTTGACGAAAAATTGCAGACAAATCTTGAAAGCATGAACGGAAATATATCGGGTAATCTCAGACAGCTTGAAAACCGTTTTGCAACACTTGAAACGAATATTGAAAATAATTTGCAGAATGTCAGGACAACCGTTGAAAATCAGCTCAAAAATATCCGTGAAGATAACAACAAACAGCTTGAACAGATAAGAGGAACGGTTGACGAAAAATTGCAGACAACTCTTGAAAATAAGATGAATGAATCATTCAAGCTCGTGAGTGAAAGACTTGAACAGGTCTATAAAGGTCTGGGAGAAATGCAGAGTGTTGCACAGGGAGTAGGAGATTTGAAAAAGGTGCTGTCAAACGTCAAAACCCGTGGTATACTCGGTGAAATACAGCTTGGAGCTATCCTCAAAGAGATACTGACCCCCGAACAGTATGACGAAAATGTTGAAACTATTCCCAAAAGCAAAAACCGTGTGGAATTTGCGGTGAAACTGCCCGGACTTGAAGAAGGAAAGACAGTGTATTTGCCGATAGATTCAAAATTCCCCGGTGACAGATTCGCCCGTCTTCAGGACGCTTATGAAACAGGCGATAAAGAACTTATATCATCAGCCAAAAAGGAGCTTGTTGATGTTGTCAAGAAGTGTGCAAAGGATATAAGCAGCAAATACATAGAGCCGCCTTATACGACACAATTTGCAATAATGTTCCTGCCATTTGAGGGACTGTATGCGGAAGTGGTAAATACACCGGGACTTGTGGAGGAACTTCAGCGTACTTATAATATAAATACAGCAGGACCGTCTACTATGGCGGCAATGCTGAATTCTCTGAAAATGGGCTTTCAGACTCTTGCGATACAGAAGCGAAGCGGTGAAGTGTGGGAAGTTCTCGGAGCTGTCAAAACGGAATTCGCCAATTTTGAAAAGGCTCTTGCAGATACTCAGGATAAACTCAAAAAGACAGAAGACAGTCTTGAAAAGCTTGTGGGAGTGCGTACACGTCAGATAAACAGAAAATTGAATAAAATAGATAAGCTTGATGTAACAGAAGCCGTTAAATTGCTTGAAAGCGAGTAAATTTAAAAAAATATCTTGCATATTTAAACATCATGTGATAGAATTAATTATGGTAGTTATTGTATTAGTTGACGAAAGAGTGGGGCGACCCGCTCTTTTATCATTAATATGACAAAAATATATTTTATGGAACGGGGATTGCTATGGGAGAAAAAAAATCTAAACTCAATACCGTTGAAGCCGTCACGCAATGCGTACAGCCTATTGTGGAACAGCTTGGTCTTGTATTGTGGGATGTAAGATTTGTCAAAGAGGGAGCGATGTGGTATCTGAGGATATTCATTGACAAAGACAGCGGTGTTACTATCGAGGACTGTGAAAATGTTACAAGAGCGGTCGATAAGCCTCTTGACGAACTTGACCCGATAGAGCAGAATTATTGTCTTGAAGTGTCATCACCGGGCATTGAAAGGGAACTTTTAAGACCGGAACATTTTGATGCATTTCTCGGAGCACCTGTTATGCTGAAACTGCACAGACCCGATGAAAACGGTATGCGTGAATTCAAGGGCACTCTTATCGCACATGACAAAGATACTGTCACCGTAAATTCCGAAAACGGCTCTCAAATCGTAATAAACAAAAAAGATGCCGTATATATTAAATTAGATGATTTCAACCTTTGATACAATGGGAGGTATTCACCAAAATGAAAGCTAAAAATGAAAATAAAAAAGAAATAAATAAAAATCCTGAACTGTATGAAGTTCTCAAAGCTATTGAAAAGGAAAAGGGCATATCCGTAGATTATATGATAGTACAGATACAGAAAGCGATAAAACTTGCCTGCAAGAAGATGTACGGCAACAGTGATGAAGATATACTGATAAATATGGATCCCGATACAAGTATCTTTGAGGTATTCCTTAATAAAGAAGTGGTTGACGAGGTATTAAATCCGAAATGCGAGATACAGCTTGACGAGGCAAGAAAAATAAATGCAAATGTCATGATAGGCGATAAAGTAGGCATAAGACTTGATACAAAGGATTTCGGAAGAATAGCCGCTCAGAAAGCCAAAAATACAATACGTCAGGGAATCCGTGACAGCGAAAAGGGACAGGCTTTGGCAGACTTTGAAAGCAAAAGATCGGAGATAGTTACAGTAACAGTCGAGCAGATAGACAAGAATACGGGCAATGCAAATGTACGTCTGGGAAAATCTGTTGCCGTACTGTCAAAAAATGAGCAGGTAGCCGGAGAAGTACTGCATGAAAATGATATTATAAAAGTGTACGTTCTTGGTATGAAACCTGATAATAAAGAGTCACGTGCAATAGTTTCGAGAACACATCCCGACTTTGTAAAAAAGCTGTTTGAAGCAGAAGTGCCCGAAATATTTGAAGGTGTTGTAGAGATAAAATCAATATCAAGAGAAGCAGGTTCAAGAACCAAGATAGCTGTTCTGAGCCATGATGAAAACGTAGATGCAGTCGGAGCCTGCATAGGACCGAAAGGTCAGAGGGTCAGCACGATAGTTTCAGCTCTCAACGGTGAAAAAATAGATATAATCGAATATGATGAAGACGGAGTAAAATTTGTTTCGTCAGCACTCTCTCCGGCAGAGGTAAAATGGGTAGACATAGACCCCAAAAACGAAAAAAGCTGTCGTGCGGTAGTTCCGGACAGTCAGCTGTCATTGGCAATAGGAAATAAAGGACAGAATGTTCGTCTTGCCGCTAAGCTGACGGGCTGGAAAATAGATATCCGTCCAGAAAGCAATCCTTATGATGATGAAGACGAAGATGAAGATATAAATGATGAAAATTCGGAAAATAATACCGAAGAATATATCGGTGACGGTCTTGACGATAATGAGTCAGAATCGGAAACATAAGTAAAAGGAGGAGGGTTATATATGCACCAAAAGAAGATACCCTTGAGAAAATGTACGGGCTGCAATGAGATGAAAGAAAAGAAGCAGCTTGTAAGGATAGTGAAAACCCCCGATAAAACAGATGAAAACGGCAATGTCATCCAAAAAAGCGAGATTCTTGTTGACCTGACAGGCAAAAAGTCGGGCAGAGGTGCGTATATATGTCCCAATCCCGAATGTCTGAAAGCGGCAAGAAAGGCAAGAAGATTTGAAAAAGCCTTTTCATGCAAAATACCCGATGAAGTCTATGAACAGCTTGAAAAAGAATTGGGAGGCGGTTGAATTAAAAATGGATAATGATGTAAAGTCAGCTTTGAATCTTTTGGGTCTTGCAAGGAGAGCAGGGAAAATTTCTCTCGGATTTGACTCGGCAGAGGAATCCGTGGTCAAAAAAAAATCAAAGCTGATAATAACTGCCGCAGATATTTCCGAAAGGACATTTTCTGCATTTGCCAAAAAGGCCGAGAGCAATAATATCAATATTATCGCCTCAGATATACCTATGACCGAGCTGGGAGCAGCTGTCGGGAAACTTGTGGGAGTTGTTTCCGTAAATGATGAAGGATTTGCAAAAAAGCTGCAACAGCTTTTAGCTTGATGTAACAGGAGGAATTTGTGTATGATAAAATATAAATTAGGTGATTTGGCAAAAGACCTTAATATGGAATCCAAGGATATTGCCGATATGATAAAAGAGCAATTCAACACTGTAAGAAAACCTGCTGCCGTTCTTACGGAAGAAGAACTGAATTTTGTCTTTGAAAAAGTTACCCGTGATAACAGTGTACCGAATTTTGAAAAATATTTTGCTTCAAAAAATGACCCTATTGAAGGTGAAAAAACTGTCGTTTCGGATAAAAAAGATAAATTTGAAAAATCAGAGAAAAAAGACAGAAAATCTGACAAAGACAAAAAAGATAAAAACGACAGATTCGATAAAGATAAAAAAGAGAAACAGGACAAATTTGATAAGGATAAAAAGGAAAGAAAGGAAAAAACCGACAAGCCTGAAAAATCAGAGAATAAAAAAGATAAAAAATTTGAATCCAAGTCGGATAAAAAGCAGAAAAATACCGTAGAAAACAAAAACAGGAATACTAATGATAAGAAGCCTGTTCAGAATAACAGTAATAATCAAAAGCCATCGCAAAAGCCTGCAAAACAGAATACGGAAACAGACATTTCACAGTCGGAAGGTTCTTTTGAAAAAAGAAGCAGGGTGATAAATACCCGTCAGTCAAATGTTGATATTGAGAGATACAATGAAAAATATGACCGTCTTGCAAGCGAAAAAATGCACAATGTCAATACAGGTCCCGGTAAGCAGAAGATAAATCAACGTTCACAGCAGCGTGGAAAGCCGAAAAATTCCCGTAAGGAAACAGAAGCAGAAAGAATGAACCGTATCGAAAAGGAAAGAAAAACAAAGCCGATTACTGTTCAGATACCTGATGAAATCACGGTAGGCGAACTTGCCCTTCGTCTTAAGGCAAGAGCTGCAGAAGTTATAATGAAACTTATGAGTCTTGGTGTAATGGCAAGTGTGAATGATAATATCGACTTTGATACAGCCTCTCTTGTTGCACTTGAATTTCATGCAAGGATAGAAAAAGAAACAATCGAAACAATAGAAGAAAGAATAATAGATGACAGTGACGATGATGATGAAAACCTTGTTTCGAGAGCACCGGTAGTAGTGGTAATGGGACACGTCGACCACGGAAAGACATCTTTGCTTGACGCTATCCGTCATGCAAATGTAACTTCAACGGAAGCAGGCGGCATCACACAGCATATAGGTGCTTATCGTGTGAATATAGACGGAAGGGATATAACATTTCTTGATACTCCGGGACATGAAGCATTTACGACTATGCGAGCAAGAGGTGCTCAGGTAACGGATATAGCTATACTTGTTGTAGCAGCGGATGACGGTATCATGCCACAGACTATCGAAGCGATAAACCATGCAAAAGCGGCAGGCGTTTCGATAATAGTTGCAGCAAATAAGATAGATAAGCCTGCGGCAGACATAAACAGAGTAAAGACACAGCTCATGGAATATGAGATAGTACCGGAAGATTTCGGCGGAGATACTCCCGTTATAGGCGTTTCTGCAAAAACAAAGGAAAACCTCAATGAACTTCTTGAAATGGTACTTCTGATAGCAGATATGAAAGAACTCAAAGCCAATCCCGAAAGAGCCGCAAAGGGTACCGTTATCGAAGCAAGACTTGATAAAGGACGTGGACCTGTGGCAACTGTACTCGTACAGAATGGTACACTCAATGTAGGTGATATAATAGTAGCGGGTACAACGGTAGGACGTGTACGTGCCATGAGCGATGATAAAGGAAACAAAGTAAAAAGTGCAGGACCGTCAGTACCGGTTGAAATAACGGGACTTGACAATGTACCGACAGGCGGTGATGTATTCAATGCAGTTTTGGATGAACGTCTTGCAAGGGAACTCGTTGACCAAAGAAAGACCGCTCAGAAAGAAGAACGCTTCAATGCCCGTACAAAGATAACACTTGACAACCTCTTTGACCAGATGAAGCTTGAAGATATGAAAGAACTGAAGATAATCGTAAAAGCTGATGTTCAGGGTTCTGTCGAGGCAGTAAGACAGTCACTCGAAAAGCTCTCGAATGATGAGATACGTGTAAATGTAATACACAGCGGTGTAGGTGCTATAAGAGAATCTGACGTAATGCTTGCATCGGCATCAAATGCAATAATAGTAGGTTTCAATGTACGCCCTGACCAGGTTGCAGAAGAAAATGCCAAAAATGACGGTGTTGATATGCGTCTGTACAGAGTCATCTATGACTGTATCGAAGAAATACAGGCTGCTATGAAAGGTATGCTTGCTCCCAAATTCAAAGAAACAATACTCGGTAAAGTTGAAGTACGTCAAACTTATAAGATAACGAATGTAGGTCTTGTATCAGGCTCTTATGTGCTTTCGGGAAAAGTTGTCCGTGGAGCAAGTGTAAGAGTTGTGCGTGACGGAATAGTTATTGCTGATGATACGATAGCTTCTCTCCAAAGATTCAAGGATTCAGTCAAGGAAGTTGCCCAAGGCTTTGAATGTGGTATAACTCTTGAACGTTTCTCGGATATAAAAGAAGGAGATATTTTCGAGGTATACCAAATGGAACAGATAAAAGAATAAATACTGACAAACAACCACCTATAAGGACATTCTTTTACTGCTTGCATCTTTAATACTATATTTTTTGTTCTTTCTTTTTGACATAAATTAATCCCCATAGAGTAAACTTGAAAACTTTTTGTTTTTTCAAGTGTCTACTCTATGGGGATTATATTATTTTTTCGTCAGTTCGGATTTTTTATTCATTACAGATTGTTAATTATTCTTTGGTATCGGCTATGACTTTCTGTGCTACCATTGCAGGGGCTTCTTCATAACGGACAAATTCAAAGCTGAAATATCCTCTGCCCTGTGTTGCCTGACGTACAAATGTCGAGAAGTCGCTCATCTCTGCCTGCGGAACTTCCGCTTCAATAGTCTGCATACGGTCTTCCGACGGATTCATTCCCAATACTCGTCCACGACGTTTTGTAACTTCACCCATAACGTCTCCCATGTTTGCATCAGGCACTGTTGCTTTCAGCAATCCCACAGGCTCCAACAATACAGGGCTTGCTTTCGGCATACCGTCTTTATATGCCAGTGCAGCCGCTGTCTTGAATGACATTTCAGATGAATCTACGGGGTGATATGAACCGTCATAAAGTGTTGCTTTGAGTCCTACTACCGGAAATCCTGCGAGCGGTCCTTTTGAGATACTGTCACGAAGTCCCTTTTCAACTGCCGGGAAGAATCCTTTCGGAACTGCACCCCCGACTACTCTTTCTTCAAATATCATATCGTCACTGTCACAAGGTGAGAACTCTATCCATACATCACCGAACTGTCCGTGACCGCCTGTCTGTTTCTTATAACGTCCCTGAACCTTGACAGGTTTTCTGATGGTTTCACGATATGCAACCTTCGGCTTGGACAGAACTACATCTACACCGTATTTTGATTTGAGTTTCGATACCACTACATCAAGGTGCTGTTCACCCATTCCGCTGACGAGCATCTGATGTGTTTCGTGATTTGTTTCAAATTTGATGGTCGGGTCTTCTTCGCAAAGTTTAGCTATACCCAATGCTACTTTTTCTTCATCACCCTTTGTCTTCGGAGCGATTGCCATTGTAAGTGACGGTGCAGGATATTCTATGCCGTCAAGGACAACTTTTCTTGCAGGTGCTGAAAGAGTATCTCCCGTATTTGTTGCGGAAAGCTTTGCCACTGCACCGATATCACCTGCACCTATATACGGAGCATCTTCAAGTTTCTTTCCTCTTATCGTCATAACTTTGGCTATTCTCTCGGTATTTCCCGTTCTCATATTGACAAGGGGCGTATCAGCCGATACTTTACCCGAAATTACTTTGAAGTATGACAGTTTTCCGACAAACGGGTCGGCTATCGTCTTGAACACTATTGCTGCAGGCATAGCATCATCTTTTACATTCAGTTCAACAGGGTTGCCCTCGGTATCAACTGCAAGCTCACCCGATTTATCTTCCGCATTCGGTGCAAGCCATATAAGACCGTTCAAAAGCTGTTCTACACCGTATGTCAAAAGAGCGTCACCACAGAATACAGGGCTTATCGTACCATTCTTGACACCGTGGCTTATACCTACGATTATTTCTTCAGGTGTGAACTCCTCACCCGAGAAATACTTTTCAAACATTTCATCGCTTGTTTCAGCGACTGCTTCATTTATAGCCGTTCTCAGACCTTCAAGACGGTCTCCCATATCGGGAAGCGGAACAACTGTTGCTTTGCCGTTTATATATTTATATGCCTTGTATTCAAGAAGATTTACATAGCAGTCAGCCTGACCGTCAACTATATACGGAACTACAACAGGGCATACAGACGGTCCGAAAGACGCTTTCAGGCTCTCGAAAACTCGGTAAAATCTTGCACTTTCATCACAAAGTCCGTTTACGAAGAATACTTTTGTAAGTCCTCTTTTATCCGCCGCTTTGACTGCCTTTTCCGTTCCGACACTCACACCGCCTTTGCCCGATACCGTTATCAGCATTGTATCTGCCGCTCTTGCAGCTTCACACAGACCTCCTTCAAAGTCGAAAAGTCCCGGAGCGTCAATGATATTTATTTTCTTATTTTTCCATTCAAGCGGAGCTACACAAGCCTGTACAGACGTCTTTCTCTTTATTTCTTCAGGGTCAAAGTCGCATACCGTATTGCCTTCGCTGACCTTTCCGAGTCTTTCCGAACCGCCGCACAAATAAAGCATAGCTTCTGCAAGAGATGTCTTACCTGAACCGCTGTGACCGGCAAGGGCAATATTAATAATATTTTTTGCGTTATACTGTTTCAAAATTTTTGCCTCCTTGTAATTAGAATACAATATTTTTAATCAACTGAAATTAATTATATCCTAAATGCACATAAATTACAAGTCCTAAATATAGAATATTTATAAAAAAATACCTGTATTTTTTCTTGACACAAGATAATTTTATTTTCAGGGTTAAAGAAATTGGTATTTACAAAAAAAAATTTTATGCTATAATTATAATAACGTGTAAAATTATATGTCCATGTTACACAATTTTTTATTTGGAGATGATAAACTTGCAGAACGAAGATTTGAAAATGATTCAGGAATTAAGCAATTTATGTGTAAAAAACGGAACTATTGACAAGGAACTTTATGTCAAACATGATGTTAAACGAGGACTGCGTGACATTAACGGAAAAGGAGTTCGTGCAGGTTTAACGGAAATTTCCGAGATATGCTCCAACAAAATCGTTGACGGGCAGACTGTTCCATGTGACGGAAAGCTCTATTACAGGGGCATTGATGTTGAAGATATTGTAAAAGGCTTTATACATGATGACAGATTCGGCTTTGAAGAAGTCGTCTATCTTCTTTTATTCGGAAATCTTCCCAATGCACAACAGCTTAAAGACATAAACCAGCTTCTTGCAAAATACCGCCATTTGCCTCATTATTTTACCCGTGACGTTATCCTTAAAGCACCGAGCAATGACATGATGAATGCTCTTGCAAGAAGTGTACTGACACTCTATTCCTACGACCCCAATCCCGATGATACATCACTGCCCAATGTCTTACGACAGTGTCTTCAGCTTATTGCACAGTTCCCTGTTATTTCCGTATACGGCTATCAGGCTTTCAACCACTACAAACGAAACAAGAGTCTTATAATACACTCTCCTCAGCCTGAACTTTCAACTGCCGAAAATATATTATATATGCTCCGTGCGGATTCAAAATATACCAAACTTGAAGCAAAGCTCCTTGATATGTCCCTTGTTCTTCATGCAGAACACGGCGGCGGAAACAATTCAAGCTTTACCACCCATGTTGTCACGTCATCAGGCACTGATACCTATTCCGCAATTGCTGCCGCTCTTGGTTCTCTCAAAGGTCCCAAACACGGCGGTGCAAATATCAAAGTTGTAAAGATGTTTGAGGATATGAAGAAGAATATTTCCGATTATACTGACGAAGAAGAAGTTCGTGAATATCTTGTCAGACTCCTTCATGGTGAAGCCTTCGATAAAGCAGGTCTTATATACGGTATGGGTCATGCCGTATACTCCATTTCAGACCCCAGAGCAAGAGTATTCAAGGGTTTTGTCAAAAAACTTTCGGAAGAAAAGGGCAGAATGGAAGAATTCGGATTATACTCAATGGTCGAAAGACTTGCTCCCGAAGTTATCGCAAAGGAAAGACGCATATACAAAGGTGTCAGTGCAAATGTCGATTTTTACAGCGGATTTGTATACAGTATGCTTGACCTCCCTCAGAAGCTGTTTACACCTCTTTTTGCAATAGCAAGAATTGCAGGCTGGTCCGCTCACAGAATCGAAGAACTTGTCAATCAGAATAAGATAATCCGTCCCGCATATATAAACGTACATGACCGTACACCTTATATTGACATATCAAAAAGATAACAAATTTGCCACGCTGATTTGATTCAGTGTGGCTTTTTCTTATTGATTCTTCATTGAAACAATTCCTGTCAGTGCAAACGCTGTTATAAATAATAATATACACAATATCATTTCAATACCCGACGGTATCCCGGGAAATATATCATAAACAGATGCCATTACAAATCCCGTTATTGCCATGAATGTCTGTGACGGAAATTTATTCATTGCCTTTTCAAGTATCTTCGTGCATGAAAATACTCCTGCAAGCACTCCTCCTCCAAGTATCGCTATATACACTACATTCATATCCGATACGGCACTCAGAACGGTTTCATACATCCCCAGAACCAATAATATATGTGATGTGCTTATCCCGGGCAATATCAGAGCTATTGCTATTATTATCCCTGAAAGAAAAAGCATTATATATCCTACGGCACTGTCAGGCATTACAGATAACCCCGACTTTGGCAGAAAATTGACTGCAATTGCAACTACCACTCCCACGAGCACAAATAAAATATTATAAATATTCTTCATATTTATATCAGCCTTTTTTATCATCAAAGGTATACTTCCGAATATCGCTCCGATGAAAAAATACATCATCGGAAAATAATATTCATTTGTCAGAAACAAAACGGCTTTTGAAAATAATAAAATCCCTGTTATTCCTCCGATTGCGACCTGAATCAAAAATAATATATTTTTCCTGACATTTTTCAAAATATCACTTACGGCTTTTATCAGCCTGTCATATATCCCTATTATAATTGCCGTTGTTCCTCCGCTTACTCCCGGAATAAGCATTGACGAACCTATTATCATGCCCGAAAATATATTTTTGATGATATTTTTCATAAGTTCCTCCCATACATATAAATCATTGATTAATTCTATGAAGAAATATAAATAATTTATTCTTGAAAAAAGGAATAATTTGTGAATAATATATATATAGACAAAATCCTGTAAATATGCTATGATAATAAATTGATAAAAAGGATTTGCGGAAAGGTGTCGTTGAAAGTTGGACAGTGTACTTATTGTATCTTCCGATAAAAAAAGCACTGAATACTTATATGACCTGCTCAGAGATGAACAGCTCAGCATTATTGAAAGTGCTCGGAATACCTCTTTTATTCACGGGGAATTTGACCTTGTGATGATCGACACAACTCCTGAAATTGATTCCGGTATCAAAACGGCTGTTGAAATATCCCAAAGCACGGGGGCGGATATAATACTTGCCGTGCCGGAAAATATTGAAAAACAACTTGAAAGCATATCCGAAAAATACGGTATTTTTGTCATAGCTAAACCTATTGATAAATTTATACTGAAAAAATCACTTCATTTTTTGAGGGCGATGCGTCAAAAACTTGGGGGAGTTCAAAAAGAAAACGTCAAGCTCAAAAAAAAGATCGATGATATCCGTCTTATAAACCGTGCTAAATATATTCTTATGGAATATCTTTCAATGACGGAACCTCAGGCTCACAGGTATCTTGAAAAACAGGCTATGGATCTTCGCATCACTAAAGCCGAAGTCGCAAAACGTCTTTTGAGTACCTACGAAAACTGAAATTCAATTAGCAATCAGCAGTTAGCAGTTAGCAATTAATGTGTGCGGAATCATATTTCCTCACGAAAACATAATTGATTGTTGTTATTTGCAGCTTGCCGTTGAATCAAATATCGCAAATTGATTTTAAAGGAAAGGATTGGTCTAAAATTATGGAGAAAAAAGCCTATCTTATTTTGGAAAACGGGGATATTTATGAGGGCTTTGCATTCGGTGCACAGGAGGAAATCGTCGGAGAGCTTGTTTTTACAACAGGCATGAGCGGTTATCTCGAAACACTCACAGACCCCAGCTTTTACGGACAGCTCGTTTGCCAGACATTCCCGCTTCTTGGTGACTATGGCGTTATACCGTCCGATTTTGAAAGCAGAAAGCCGTTTCTTAAGGCGTATATCGTCAGAGAGTGGTGTGACAAGCCATCCAATTTCCGAAGTGAAGGTATTATCGACACTTACCTCAAAGAAAACGGTATTCCCGGTATCTGCGGCATAGACACCCGATGTCTTACAAAAACTGTCAGAGAATACGGTGTAATGAATGCCAAGCTTACATATACAAAACCTGATAAATCAGATGCCGCATCTATCAAGAATTTTAAAATAACAGGTGCCGTAAAAGCTGTTATGACAGACAAAACTGAAGTTTTTGAGGCTGAAAATGCTAAATACAATGTCGTTATGATGGATTTCGGTGCTAAATATAATATCCGCAGAGAACTTGTAAAACGTGGCTGCAATGTCACCATAGTACCCGGTGATACATCAGCCGAAGATATAAAAGCCATGAACCCCGACGGTCTTATGCTTTCAAACGGTCCCGGCGACCCTCAGGATAATCCCGAAATTATTGAACAGCTCAGAATCCTGAGCAAAGAAAAAATACCGACTTTCGGTATTTGTCTCGGACATCAGCTCTTTGCAGCAGCTCAGGGAATCAAAACAAGAAAACTCAAGTACGGTCACAGAGGCGAAAATCAGCCTGCTGTCGATACTAAAACAGGTCGTGTCTACATCACAAGCCAGAATCACGGCTATGAGGTTCTTATGGACTCTTTCCCCGAAAACGCTTATGCGAGCTTCATAAATGCAAATGACGGTACTTGTGAGGGTATCAACTATACCGATATGCCAGCTTTTACCGTTCAGTTCCACCCCGAAGCCTGCGGTGGTCCGCTTGATACCAATTTCCTTTTTGATAAATTTATAGAGATGATGGAGGAGAACAAAAATGCCTAAGGATAAAAATATAAAAAGAGTTCTTGTTATCGGTTCGGGTCCTATCGTTATCGGTCAGGCTGCCGAATTTGACTATGCCGGCACTCAGGCCTGCCGTGCTTTGAAAGAGGAAGGTCTTGAAGTTATCCTCGTAAACTCAAACCCCGCTACTATCATGACCGATAAGGCAATGGCTGACGAAGTCTACATTGAACCCCTCACTCTCAAAACCGTAAAAAGAATCATCGAAAAAGAAAAACCCGATGCTATCCTCTCAACTCTCGGCGGTCAGACAGGTCTTACACTCTCTATGCAGCTTGCAAAAGAGGGATTCCTCAAAAAACACAATGTCAAGCTCCTCGGTGCTAAACCCGAAACTATCGACAAAGCCGAAGACAGACAAATGTTCAAAGACACAATGGAATCTATCGGTCAGCCCGTTATCCCCTCAACTGTTGTCAATGATGTTGAATCCGCTGTTGAATTTACAAACCAGATAGGCTATCCCGTTATTATCCGTCCTGCATTTACCCTCGGCGGTACAGGCGGCGGTATCGTAAACAATGAAGACGAACTCCGTGAGATAACCTCAAACGGTCTTGCACTTTCTCCTATAACTCAGGTTCTCGTTGAAAAATGTATCTCGGGCTGGAAGGAAATCGAATTTGAAGTAGTCCGTGACAGCAAAGGCAATGCAATTACAGTATGTTCAATGGAAAATGTAGACCCCGTCGGCGTTCATACCGGTGACAGTATCGTTGTTGCACCTGCCATCACTCTCGCTGACAAGGAATATCAGATGCTGCGTTCCGCTGCTCTCGATATTGTTCAGGCTCTCGGTGTAGAGGGCGGCTGCAACTGTCAGTTCGCACTTGAACCCGAAAGCTTCAAATATGCCGTTATCGAAGTTAATCCCCGTGTATCTCGTTCATCTGCCCTTGCTTCAAAGGCAACAGGCTATCCTATCGCAAAGGTTGCCGCTAAAGTCGCTATCGGCTACACTCTTGACGAAATAAGAAATGCCGTTACAGGTACCACTTATGCCTGCTTTGAACCTACCGTTGACTACGTTGTAGTAAAATTCCCCAAGTGGCCTTTCGATAAATTCGTCTATGCAAAGAGAACTCTCGGTACTCAGATGAAGGCAACAGGCGAAGTTATGTCCATTGCACCGTCTTTTGAACAGGCTATGATGAAAGCCGTCAGAGGTGCAGAAATTCGCCACAATACCCTGTCATCTCCCAAATTCGAGGCAATGAGCGACAAGGAAATACATGACAGACTTTATGTATGTGATGATGAAAGAATATTCTGTGTATATGAAGCACTCAAAAGAGGTGTTTCCGTTGACGAAATACACACCATAACTATGATAGATGAATGGTTCTTGTACAAGTTTCTGAATCTTGCAAACTGTGAAAAGGAGCTTGCAAACTCAAAACTCAATGAAGAACTTTATATAAAAGCTAAACATTACGGCTTCCTTGACAAGACCATTGAAGAACTTACAGGCTGCAAAGTCGAAAATCCTCTTGTACCCGTATATAAAATGGTCGATACCTGTGCGGCTGAATTCAAAGCCGAAACTCCTTATTTCTATTCCACATACGATACCGACAATGAAGCCGAGGCTTTCATTGAAGAACAGAACTCAAACCGCAAAACCATTATCGTATTCGGTTCGGGTCCTATCAGAATCGGTCAGGGTATCGAATTTGACTATGCTTCCGTACACTGTGTATGGGCTTTGAAAAGAGCAGGCTATGATGTCGTTATCGTAAACAACAACCCCGAAACCGTTTCAACCGACTTCGACACTGCCGACAGACTTTATTTTGAACCCCTTACAAATGAAGATGTCATGGGTATCATCGCAACCGAAAAACCCTATGGCGTAGTCGTTGCATTCGGCGGTCAGACCGCTATCAAGCTTACCAAATTCCTCAATGAACAGGGCGTAAATATACTCGGAACTTCTGCCGACAGCATTGACATGGCTGAGGACAGAGAACGCTTTGATGAACTCCTTGAACTTCATCATGTTAAACGTCCCGAAGGCTTCACTGTCATGACAACTCCCGAAGCTCTTGAAGTTGCTGAAAGAATAGGCTATCCCGTACTTCTCCGTCCGTCATACGTTCTCGGCGGTCAGAATATGATAATAGCCTTCAACGAAGCTGACGTTAAGGAATACATGGCTATCATCCTTGCTCAGAATATCGAAAACCCAATCCTCATAGATAAATACCTTTCAGGTACAGAACTTGAAGTAGACGCTATCTGTGACGGTGAAGAAATCCTTATACCCGGTATCATGCAGCACGTCGAAAGAGCCGGCATACATTCCGGTGACTCTATCGCTGTATATCCCGCTTGGAACATCAGCGATGAAATGACACAGAATATCATCACTACTTCAAAAAATCTCGCTGTTTCACTCAAAACCAAGGGTCTTGTAAATATCCAGTATCTTATCTATGAAGGCAAACTCTATGTTATCGAAGTAAATCCACGTTCTTCAAGAACTATCCCTTATATCAGCAAAGTTACAGGCGTACCTATGGTAGACCTTGCTACACGTGCTATGCTCGGTGAAAAACTTGCCGATATGGGCTATGGCACAGGCTTATATAAGCGTTCACCTTATGTTGCCGTAAAAGTTCCCGTATTCTCATTTGAAAAGCTTATCAACGTTGACAACCAGCTCGGTCCGGAAATGAAATCAACAGGCGAAGTCCTCGGTATTGCAAATACCCTTGAAGAAGCTCTCTATAAAGGTCTTATCGCTGCAGGCTACAAGATGACTAAACAGGGCGGTGTATTCATTACCGTGAGAAACCCCGACAAGGGCGAGATAGGTGACGTTGCAAAGAAATATGACGAACTCGGCTTTACTCTCTATGCAACAAAGGGTACTGCCCAGACTCTCAGAAATTACGGTCTTGATGTTATCGAAGTTGACAAGATTCACGAGAACAGCAAGGAAAATACTCTCACCCTTATCGAAAGCGGCAAGATAAACTATGTTATCTCTACTTCATCAAAGGGCAGAATCCCGACCCGTGACAGCGTTAAGATAAGAAGAAAGACCGTTGAAAGAAATATCCCCTGTCTTACTTCAATAGATACAGCCAATGCTCTTGCAGATTCATTAAAGAGCAAATATTCCGAATACAGCACAGAGCTTGTAAACATCAATGACATGAGAACGGAAAAAATGAAGCTCAAATTTACAAAAATGCAGGGCTGCGGCAATGACTATATCTATTTCAACTGCTTTGAACAGAAAATAAACAATCCCGAAGGTCTCAGCGTAAGATTCGCCGACAGACGTTACGGCATAGGCGGTGACGGTGTTATCCTTATTTGTCCGTCAGATGTTGCAGACGCTAAAATGAAAATGTATAACCTTGACGGCAGTGAAGGCAAAATGTGCGGCAACGGTATTCGCTGTGTCGGAAAATATCTCTTTGACCACAACATGGTTCAGGGTGACACTATCACCGTTGAAACTCTCAGCGGCATAAAGACCCTCAAAGCATTCAGACATGACGGCAATGTGGATGTCCTCCGTGTAGATATGGGCAAGGCTGTACTTGCTTCATCAGAAATACCTGTTGCTATAAACAAGCCTAAAGTTATCAACGAACCTGTTACAATAGGCGGTGTTGAATACAATATTACCTGCGTATCTATGGGCAACCCCCACAGCGTTGTATTCTGCAACAATGTTCAGAAGATAGACCTTGAAAAAATAGGCCCTCTCTTTGAAAACAGCGAGCTTTTCCCTGAGAGAGTCAATGCAGAATTCGTGAAAGTCATCGATGAACATACTATCGAAATGCGTGTATGGGAACGTGGCAGCGGTGAAACATGGGCCTGCGGAACAGGTGCCTGTGCTGTTGCTGTTGCAGCCGTTGAAAACGGTCTTTGCAAGAAAAACGAGCCTATCACAGTAAAGCTTAAAGGCGGCAATCTTATCATTGAATATACCGATGACACGGTATATCTTACAGGCTATGCCGAAACAGTATTTGAGGGAGAAATCGAGTTATGACAAGAAAGTATATTTTCGTGACCGGCGGTGTGGTATCGGGACTTGGCAAGGGCATTACGGCTGCCTCTCTCGGAAGACTTTTGAAGGCAAGAGGCTTGAAAGTAGCTGCACAGAAGCTCGATCCTTACATAAATGTTGACCCCGGTACTATGAGCCCGTTCCAGCACGGTGAAGTCTATGTGACCGAAGACGGTGCCGAAACTGACCTTGACCTCGGTCACTATGAAAGATTTATTGATGAAGACCTGAACAGATATTCCAATCTTACAACAGGCAGAGTTTATTCCAATGTTATCGAAAAAGAACGTCATGGTGAATATCTCGGTGAAACTATACAGGTAATTCCTCATATCACAAACGAGATAAAGGACTTTATATATTCCCTCGGAAACGCATCAAAAGCTGATGTCGTTATCACCGAAATAGGCGGAACTGTCGGCGATATCGAAAGCCAGCCTTTCCTTGAGGCTATCAGACAGGTATCCGTTGAAGTCGGCAAGGAAAACAGCCTTTTCGTTCATGTATGCCTCGTACCCTACATAAAGGGCAGTGAGGAACATAAATCCAAGCCTGCTCAACATTCCGCAAAGGAACTCCGTTCTCTCGGCATAAATCCCGATATAATGGTTCTCCGCTGTGATGAACCCCTTGAACAGAGCATTTTCAATAAAATAGCAATGTTCTGCAATGTCAAGCCCGACTGTGTTATCGAAAATATGACTATCCCTGTATTGTATCAGGCTCCGTTGATGCTCGACAAGGCAAATTTCAGTGACATAGTATGCCGTGAACTCAAAATAGACGCTCCAAAGCCTGATATGAGCGAATGGCAGGAAATGCTTGACAGGATAAATTCCCGTGACAAACACGTTAAAATAGCCCTTTGCGGAAAATATGTACAACTCCATGACGCTTATCTTTCCGTTGCAGAGGCTCTCCACCATGCAGGCTATGAAAACAAAGCTTTCGTTGAAATAGAATGGGTAGATACGGAACTTATAACGGAATATACCGTTGATGAACTTTTAGGAGATGCCGACGGTATACTTGTTCCCGGAGGTTTCGGCAACAGAGGTGTCGAGGGCAAAATAATTGCCGCCAAGTATGCAAGAGAGCATGATATCCCGTATCTCGGAATATGTCTTGGTATGCAGACGGCTGTTATCGAATATGCAAGAAATGTTCTCGGCTTCAAAGACGCAAATTCGGGCGAATTTGATGAAAACAGCAATCATAAAGTAATAGACCTCATGCCCGACCAGAAAGGCGTTGTTGACAAGGGCGGTACTATGCGTCTTGGTGCATATCCCTGCAAGATTCGCAAGGGTACCATTATGAGCAGAGCTTACGGTGTCGCTGAAATAAAAGAACGTCACCGTCACCGTTATGAATTCAACAATGAATTCCGCAGTCAGTTCGAGGAAAACGGTATGTCCATAACCGGCACTTCTCCAAACGGTCTCCTTGTTGAAGCCGTTGAGATACCCGCAAATAAATTCTATATAGGCGTACAGTATCACCCCGAATTCAAGAGCCGTCCAAATCATGCACATCCGCTTTTCCGTGAATTTGTCAAAGCCAGCCTTTCATAAAATTAGCAATTAGCAATGTGCAATTAGCAATGAATGTGTTTTGTCGGTTTTCTTTTTTGGATTGCACATTGATAATATGGTGGTGATGATTATGATGTGCAAAAGCCTTCCCGATATATCATGGTTTGAGAATGACAATCCTTATACCGAATGCAACTATCTGTTTCACTATATCATCATTCCAAACGTAAAAGAAGAAACTATGACCGTTAAAATATGGCACGGTGAATTCTGCTACGAAAAAAGCATTGACCAAATCGTTGACGAAAGAACTTTCCCCATGACAAAAAGCGGTCGTGATGAAATGATAGACTATATTCGCAAATCGGATTTTTCATACAGGCAGTAAAAAAATTGCACTCACTGTTTTTCATTGACAGTGAGTGCTTTTTCATATACAAAATTATTTCTTTCTGACGAGAAACATTATTATTCCCGTAACAAGACAGGTGATTGCAGTTGCTAACAATGCCGTCATTGGATAATTCAAGCCTGATATTATATCTTCATTGAAATACTGCGTACCCGAAAGCCAAAGTCCTGTAATTACAGCAAAAGCGTTATTATTTATCATGTGGGCGATACCGGCAGGAATTGTTGAATTTGTCGCTTTTGTCAGCATAGTGAAATAAAAGCCGATGAATATACAGAATACGCACATCAAAATGAATCCCATATACGGATACATGAAATAATCCTTGCCGAAATTATGTCCGCACGCAATTATGGGAGCGTGCCACATTCCCCATATTATTCCGCTTACAATTATTGCAGCCGGGAACGGCATGAGCTGTTCAAGTTTCGGTGTCAGATAGCCACGCCAGCCGAATTCTTCACCGAATCCGAAAAGGCTAACTAAACTACTGAAAGCCAAAACATATATTATCATTGAAGAAAATTCCCAAAAGTCAAAGTTTTTGAAAATCTCTCCGAAAGCGTCTGACGGCATAAGGAACAATGCAACTGCAAATGCTGAAACAGTACTGTAAACGACAGGCAGAAGAAATGCAAGCACCAAATAACGAATATTGCCTTTTATTTTCATCTTGAAAAGACTGTTTTCAAAGCCCTCTTTTGTGATGATTCTCGTTAAGATATTAGCGATTGCAGGACAAAGCATTGAAAATGATGTGACTACCTGATAATACAGATTGTCCGTTGTCCAGCCGAAAAAACCTACATATACGAATGCCGCAACAAAAGGCGGTACAAATGCAAATAAAAGATATATCAGAGTTCTTTTCAAAATCAATTTTTTCTCATTTGTCATAGCTTTCACCGCCTTTCAGATACAGTACGCATGAAATCTTATAAGATACCCAATAAAGAAACAGTGCAACAGCAGGTGTCAGTCTGATTATCATAGGGATATTGTCGGAAAATGTTTCCTGAAACCATTTTATTAAATCTTCAACAGAGCCGAAAATCGACAAATCTCCGAAAAGTGCGTAAATTAAAACAATCAATACGATTGTACTCATAATGACCATTCTGATGATATTTCCCTTTTTGCTTCCGAAACGGATAATAAACGGTGTTTCAAAAGCCCTGAAAAATATCTGTATCAATACAATGAGCTGTAAAACAAATCCTGAAATAGTTACATTATGGTTGGATATGGCGGCAGCTATATAAAACAGAAATGTACACCAGCACATCATCATGCTTGAAAGAAAAAGATTGAATATGTATTTTGAGGAAATTTGTTTTTTAATGCCGTCAGATGTTGAACAGATAAAAGCCTGCCATACTTTTCTTTCATCATATTCAAAAATGCCCTGCTGAAACATCTCAACGACAAGTGCTATAATAATTGATGAAAAGCACAATGTCAGATTGACTTCCCATTCTTCCATGTCCGAAACAATGGGCGGTATTGCCATAAAGAATGAGGCAAAGGCTGTTATAATCAATATCGGTATAAACTGTTTTTTGTTTGCAAGAAGTTCTTTATAAATCAAGCCGAACATTTCAGAATGTCCTCCTTTCAAGACCTTTTACGGATATGAAATATCCTCCAACCGTGAATATTACTGCAAAGAGAAGCATAACAGGAAAAATATAACTCTTTATCGGTTCAAACTGCTGTGCCATCCATTCAAGGAGTACGGTATCGGGATTTTCAAGTTCTTTCATTCTCGGATAAATATAAGCACACAACAGCCACGGAAATATCAACGCTATCGATACTGATATAAGCTGAACGGTCTGCCTTTTCTGTGCAAACATAGCCAGTGTTAAATTAAAATACTGTATGATGACACCGAAACAGAAAAGTGATGTTATATTTGTGATATAGTGAAGTGAAATTTTATCCCCGAATGAAAGACAGAATATCACTAAATAAAGCAGACATATTATATAAGCAAATGAAAGAACGATTCCTTCTGAAAGAAAATATGAACCGACTATTTGGTGAGTACTTAAAGAGGTTGTACGGGAAAATCTTGCCCAGCCTGAATTCAGGTCTGCGAAAAATGCTTCACTATATCCTGCAAAGCCCAATATAACGACTGCACACGGCATATATCTGAATACCCACATAGTTCTTGTCAAATCATCAACAGCTTCGGGGTCATGTGAAATATTTCCGCATATCATGCTTAATCTTATCAGTATCATGAATAAAGCCATTATGAAGAAAAACATAAATGCCATAAAATAATATTTTCTTGTGACGAGATAATTTTTGTATATCAAGCCTTTCATATCATTTCCACTCCTTTTTTTCACGCCTTACATAATAAAGCATTATTTCTTCAAGAGTAGTATTATCTATCGTCAAGCCTGAATATTTTTTCTCACACTTTTTCCTGTCGTGTATCATGACTTCTGCACCAAAATCCGTTAGTCTTGCACTGACTATATCCGCACTTTCAATGTTTTTGTAATCGTCCTTTTTGCACTTTATCACAGCATGATTTTCAACGGTTTCATCTTTACCGCCCGTTAAGAGAATCTTTCCTTTATCAATGAATGTAACCATATCCGCAATTTTCTCCAAGTCACTCGTTATATGAGATGAAAGCAAAATGCTGTTGTTTTCGTCCTGCAAGTATTCCATGAATATATCAAGAATCTCATTTCTGACAACGGGGTCAAGACCTGTTGTAGCCTCGTCCATGATAAGAAGTTTGGCATTATGCGAAAGTGCCGACGCAATTTGCAGTTTCATCTTCATGCCCTTTGAAAATGAACCTATTGGCTTTTTTCTTGGAAGTGCAAATCTGTCGAGATAATTGAAATACGTCTGCTTATCCCAATTTTCAAAGACGTCTGAAAGTATCACCGAAATCTGATTCGCATTCAGCACCTCATGGAAAGGTATTTCATCAAATACGGCTGATATTTGCGATTTTATCTCCGATTCGTTTTTATCAAGGTCAAGCCCCAACATATTGATAGTTCCGCTGTCCTTTTTTATGAGATTCAAAAGAAGTTTTATAGTTGTTGTCTTGCCTGCACCGTTCTGACCGATAAATCCCATGATAGTACCCTTGGGAACATTAAAGCTGATATTATCAAGAGTAAATCCGTCATATTTTTTTGTAAGACCTTTTATCTCTATTGAATTTTTATAATCTGCCATATTTATTCTCCTTCATATAAGATTTTCAAAAGCTCAGATAATTCTTCTATGCCAACGTTCAGCATTTTGGCTTTTTCACACGAAAGCCTGAAATATTCTTCGATTTGTTTCAGTCCTTCTTCTCGCATGAGTTCCTGATTCTGAGCTTTAACAAAACTGCCTTTGCCTGTGAATGACTCAATAAAACCGTCTTTTTCGAGTTCCTCGTAAGCCCTTTTGGTAGTTATTATACTTATTCTCAGATTTTGGGCGAGGGTCCTCATCGACGGCAGAGCGTCCCCTGCTTTGAGAGAACCGTTCATTATCATTTCCTTTATCTGAGAAGTTATCTGTTCATAGATGGGCTTTCCCGAAGAATTGCTTATGATAATATCCATTTTTTTATCTCCTAAAATTGTATATATACATTATGCACATTATATACTATTGCTTTCTCAATGTCAATATTATCCTGAAAATTTTTGTAAATTTTTATTAAAATATAAAAAGACGGAACAGTCTTATTGAACTGACTGTCCCGTCTGTGTTAATTTTCAGTATGTTCTGAAATTGTCGGTACTCCATGTTTCCTGATAAATATACATTGATGTATTTTCGGGTCTTAAACAGTAGAAATAGTGATTTACCGTACCGCCCCAGCCTAAATTATTATTTTCCACCTGTGCATCAAATATAAAGTGTCTGCCGTTGATATTCGTATCCACCCAATAATGATTTCCGTAACCGCCTGCACTCATTCCCACAAGTCCATGAACTACATGAGCGTCATAGCCCAATCTCTGCATGACTGCAGCAAGTGTACAAGCGTAATCATAACAGTTTCCCCTCTTTTGGACAAGAGTGGAATAAGCTGATATTACTATATCTCTGTCATGTCCGTTTACATAGCTGACTCCATATACGGGCGAATAGTCGTATGAAATATAGGCGTAGCTTATATTCGTTGCAAGATAATCATAACAAGCCTGTACTTTCTGTGCATTGCTCATTTTTGAATTGATGATACTTCCGAAAATACTGTCTATTTTATCGTCAAGAAGTTTTGAATTCGTCTTTACGGGCTTTACCCTGACTGAATTGAGTATATCGGTATCTGAACTCCATTCGTTTATCTCGGGGAGTTTTATTACATCTATATTGACAACCGCTGTTTTTCCGTTGGCTGTTTTGACGGTTATCTTTGCACTGCCTGAATTTCTGGCTGTGACAAGTCCGTTGCCGTCAACTGTCGCAACAGATGTATTACTGCTTGAATATGTAATACTTCTTGTATAAGTATTGCTCGGGATACTGTAATATATCTTGAATGTATCGCCTGTATACAACTCGGCATAATTCTTCCTTACCGATATTGAATCGGGTGCTCTTTTTACTGTCACCTTACATTTATTGGTCATACCGTTAAATGTTCTTACAGTTATATATGCCGTTCCGTCTTTTTTAGCCTCGATATTTCCGTTTGCACTGCATGAAACGATACTTCCGTCACTTGAAGAATATATTCTTGAAAAAGATGCCGTTCCCTGCGGAAGTGATGAATCAAGCCTGAATTTATCGCCTACTGACAACACCATGGAATTTTTATTAAGGAAGATACCCGAAGGTGCTTTTTTTACAGTCACTTTACAGGTATCGGTCTTTCCGTTGAAAGTCTTTACCGTTACTGTTACAGTACCTTCTTTTTTGGCTGTCAGATTGGACTTTGAATCAAATGAAGCTATTTTATTGTCACTTGATGTATATATCCTGCTGTAAGAAACTGTACCGTCCGGAACAGCGGCACTGAATGTACAGCTTTCGCCTACACCCAATTCAATATTATGATAATTCAATTTGATACTCTCAGCAGCTTCATTGACCTTTACATAACAAAGTGCTCTTTTGCCGTTATGTGCAATAACCGAAACGGTTGCTGTGCCTACACCTTTGGCTGTTATCTTTCCTTTATTGTCAACGTAAACTACTTTCGGATTACTTGACATCCATAACAAAGATTTACTTGATGAATCTGACGGAGCGACTTTTGCTGAAATATTATAGCTTTCACCTTTGCCGAGAGTTATCGTTTCTATATTTATTGATACCTTTTCAACTGCAACAAAAGCAGTTGTCGGATTGGGAGCATAGGCTGTGGCTGTCATGATTGGCATACATGAAGTTCCTGCAGCTATTGCTGCCGATATTGCACAAGCTAATATCCTGTTAAGTTTGCTGTTCATAACCATTATCTTTCCTTTCTTCTTTCGGAACGATTATAATTATATAACAAACTTGTAACAATTGCAACATCTTTTTAATTTTTCGTAAGCCTCTGAGAATATGCACAATAAATTTAATCCATTTTTATGCAGTTTAACTATAAAGCTATTTTGTTTTTATGTCAATATTTCCGTTGACAGTCTTAAAGTAAAAGTCCCAGTTATCATCAACACGATTCGGAATATTCACAGTTCCATTCGTACTTTTGCCCATACAGCTTTTATTTGCGGGGACTGTTCCTGTAATACTGCCGTTGACAGTATTCATATATATCCTGTCGGAAATAACATCTCCGAATTTTATACTTCCGTTTACCGAATGTGCTTCAAACTGTCTGATAACATCTCCGTCAAGCTCAATATTGCCGTTTGTTGTCGTAAAATCCGCCCAATCTGCATTTTTGATATTATTTGCAATTATTTTGCCGTTAGTCGTAAGAGCGTGTATTTTTCCGTTCAATTCTCCGTTCAGAACAATATCTCCGTTTGGCGTTTCGGCTGTCAGATTCTGTATTATATTGGCATCAAGATTTATTTTTCCGTTCGTTGTTGAAAGATGTGCATTATTGAATGTAAAATCTTTCGGAACGGTAATATCTCCATTTAAAGTCTGTGCATATATTTCTTCATAGAAGTAATCGGGAACATATATCTGAAGCTTATTGTTTTCTTTATAGAAAATTCCTATCTTTTCATACCATGCCCTGTCATCCCTTGCGAAAATCATCAGATGACCATTATTGTTTACATTAAATTCATGATAAATTTTTTCATTGTCATAACATATAATTCTGCATTTATCGTCACCTGACAAGTGTACTTCAATATTATCCGTAAAATCCGTTATCCGTATTTCATTAAAACTTTCCGTAATATCATAAACTTTCTTTTCAAAAGTCATGTTCGAGAATTTTTTAATGTCAAAACCTACTCCCAGCAATGATATAAATATAATAATCGCTCCGACCAATACCATAACAAGAGATACAAGCAGGCTTATTTTTGTTGACTTTTTCATTTTGCACCAACCTTTCTTTTTGCAAGTGAGGATTTTATCTTTTTAAAGCACTTTCCTGTAAGAGAGATACAGCCGAAAGTCGCTTTCAAAACCCCCGTTAATATTGGTATCGCCAAACCTAAAAGCACCATTCCACAGCCAAACAAAAACATTCCCGACAAAGCCTGACCGCCCCAGATGCTCATAAAAAGTGCAATAATTGAGGCTATTCCCGACACCGCAAACGAAAATGCAACAACATAAATACACAGTATCAGCACCCACAATACCAAGTACAATGTAAATGCCACTGCTATCAGCGATATGCCTATCGGAAACAATATCGGAAATCCTACCGTCAGCAAGACAATTTCAAATGCACTCAATTTTCTTTCGGGCATGATTTTCGTTTTCAGCAGTTTTTCAACGGGCATATCATTTATTATCTTATCCGCAATATCACCAACATTTCCCATAGCTTTTACAGCCTGTTCTTCCGTCAAGCCGTCTTCCGTTCTGTCGTCTATCATCTCTGAATAGTATTCGATAGATTTTTCCCTGTCCTCTTTCGGAATTCCCTGCAATCTGTCCGAGAGAGCTTTCAAAAATTCCTGTTTATTCATTATTATCATTCTCCCTTTAATTAGACAGCCAGTAACTTTGTCCGACAGCGGTACTTCCGTTAGCTGTATCTGTTGCCATATAATAATTGTCATTGTATCTGAGATAGAGTCTGATACCCATTCCGTTATCTGCAAGCGGTACTGTTATCAGTTCATAATAGTCAAAACCGTTATAGTTGTAGCTGAAATTTACCTGAGAATCAAATTCATTTTTCTGACTGAAATAAAACAGACTTGTATAAAAAAGCGTTTCGCCCTTATAATTTTGGGTGACCTCTACTTTTACATCTTTCAGAGCGGTATTTTCGGGTATTTTTATTGTAAAATCATATTTTCCGTCATTCATTCTGTAACGGTTGGTGCAGTCAATAATTGAATGATTTTCGGTGCATATTGTATCTTCACCGATTCCGACTGCAAATTCCAATATTATCTTATCAGCAATATCATCAATATTACCGATCTCATTCACTGCATCTTCTTCGCTCATTCCGTCTTCGATTTTATCTTCTATCATTTCATCATAGTAACCGATATATTCCTTTCTGCTTTCCTCCGGAATATCAGTCAACATTTCATCAAGTGCTTCCAAAAAATCTTTCTTACTCATTGTTATCATTCTCCCTTGTCACAAAATTATAAATCGCCATGATTTCCTGCCACTCATTCTCAAAACTTTTCAGTCTTTCAAGACCGTTCTGTGTGATGTGATAGTATTTGCGAAGTCTGCCGTTGTGTTCCACAGACATTACCGTGAGCATTTCGGCACTCTCCAATCTCCTGAGTATCGGATAAAGCGTTGATTCCGATATCTCTATATACGGCTTTATATCCTTGATTATCTTATAACCGTAGGAATCTTCATTTTTTATAGCCGCAAGAACACATACATCAAGCAGTCCTCTTTTTATTTGAGTATCCATATAATACCTCCTTTTACAGAATACTATACTACACATAGTATTATTTGTCAAGAGGTATTTTAAAAAAGTGTGGAGTATGTAATATCTCCATAAAAAATAACAGAGAATAAATTTTATTCTCTGTCAGTGAATCAAGAATTACTCAAAAAATAATTCTGAAAAAATGCTTGTAATTTCAAAAAATATATGATATAATATCAAAGTGCCGTGGAGAGTTGTCCGAGCTGGCCGAAGGAGCACGATTGGAAATCGTGTAAACGGCTACAACCGTTTCGAGGGTTCGAATCCCTCACTCTCCGTTTCAAACAAAACCGCATTATTACCGAAAAAACTCGGTGATAATGCGGTTTTGATATATTCGCTTCATTATTTGAGAGAGGAATAGCCAAAGCTGTTTACGATAGCTTCAAGTCTTTCTTTTGCCGCACACATCGGACAGCGATTCGGCTTATAACTGTTATAATCCCCTAAATCATTCGGGTCAAATACGGAATGTACAGGGTGTCCGTCACATTCATCCGCTGTTGCAAATATTGCTGATACTCCCACGACTTTTCCTCCGTAGTAATTGACCGCATCTATTGCTGCCAATGCACTTTTGCCCGTTGTTACAGATGCCGCTACTATCAGAACGTGTTTGTTTTCTATCATCGGTACAAGATTGTCACGGAACATCAGCTGACCGCCTGTTATAAATTCAGGGGCTATTATATATATCGTCTGATGGGCGTTCATATTTATATAGTCATCTTTGGTCAGTTCATCCGCTATACACGTTCCTACTATCTCCATTCCGTCTATACAAAGTATTGTATCTACTATTGTATTGGTCTGATAATTGCTGACTAATTCCTTTGCAACTGCTCTCGCTTCGGAAAGTCTTGTTTTCTGCGTGGTAACGTCTATGAAATAATTCGTATGACTGTGCATCGTTGCAAAATGCCCTTTCTGTACTCGCAGGAAAACATCTTTGTTTTTGGTTCTGATTTTAGATTCTATTGCCATATTTTCACCTCAAATATTAAAAAAAATTATTGGATATCAATAATATTACCTTATTTCCGTCTGTGACATACTCCCCCGCCTACGCTTCGCTTAGAGGCGGGGGCTTCTCGCTCAAGTACAGCAATCTGTACAGTATCAACGAGCTATCCCCGTGTGTCCCACGGTTCTTATTTTTTTATGCTAATGCTATTCTCATACCTTCATTTCGTATGTTTACAGCAGCATTTATATCTCTGTTATGATGTGTTTGACAAAACGGGCAAATCCATTCTCGAACAGACAAATTTTTTGTTTCACTATTTTGGTATCCACAAACATTACAAATTTGTGAACTTGCAAAGAATTTATCGATTTTTACAAGTCGTTTTCCAAGTTCCTCTAACTTATACTTCAAAAATGCTGTGAACATTCCCCAACCGTTGTCGCCAACAGATTTTCCGAAATTCAGCGACTGTGCCATTGCCTGCATATTCAGATTTTCAATACAAACACAATCATAGGCATTGGCTATCTGCCTTGACTGTTTATGAAGAAAATCCTTTCTTTGATTAGCAACTTTTTCATGCAGTTTTGCAACTCTGACACTCTGTTTTTCTCTGTTCTTTGAATCTTTCACCATTTTTGACAGCTTTCTTTGTTCTTTTTTGAGTTTCTTTTCGGATAATCTGTAATATCTCGGAAATTCGGGACAGTTTCCGTTGCTGTCAATATATAATTCGTGCATAGAAAAATCCAAACCCAAAAATTTCTGCAATTCTGTTTGCAGTACTTGGTTCTCGTACTCAAACAAGATACTTGCATAGTATTTTCCGCTCGGTTTCTGACTTACCGTAACCGATTTCAAGATATAATTATCGGGAATATTTCTGTGCTGTTTAACTTTAACTTTTCCTATTTTGGGCAGTGTAACATTTCCGTTTTCAAGTTTGATGTTGTTATTCACACATACCGTTGTATAACTTTTCTTATTTTTTCTTGACTTGAATTTTGGAAAGCCAACTTTTTTATCTCTGGAAAAATTTTGAAAAGCAATATCAAGATGCCTTAACGCCTGTTGTAACGATATGCTGTCTACATCACTCAAAAATTCTTTTTCTTTTTTCAGCCGTGTCAGGTCATTGGCACATTTTGTATAGCTAAAAGTCTTTTTTTCTTCTTCATAGACTTTGATTCTTTTTTCAAGATAGTAATTATATACCATTCGTGTACAACCGAATGTTTGGGAAAACATTACTTTTTGTTCCGCATTGGGATATATTATGAACTTATATGCCTTGTTCAATTACCTTCACCACCTATTTTTTCAGATATTTTATAATTATATCTTATCATCAGACTTTTGAGTTGTCAAGATTTTTGCAGCTCTTACGGGCTGGCGGCAATTCATCTCCGACTTATAGAAGTCGGTGTATTCTTGCCGCTTTAAGATAAAATATACAAAAAATCATTTGAAAGTTGAAATAAATTCTAAAACCCAAAAAATACAATTTCTTGCAATTATAAGGGGAATATGGTATTATAATTAAGCGTGACTGCAACAGATATGCGTTGAAGCGGGAGGTTGCGACCTGTGGGGTCGGTTTTTCCGTGGAGTATGTCCGATTTTAAACCGGGCGAAAGATTATATTGAAGTGAGTTTTTGTTTGAGGAACTGAGTGCGTTTTGGTATTCGTAAGAGTCCCTTGCACTGCCGTGCGTTCCGAAAATGAAAATCCCCATTTTCTCGATGACCTTGCCCGTATCGTACTTTTCAGTGTCGATTCGGGCTTTTTAAATCAGAGTTGCAGGAAACACCCGGAAGGGTGTTAGGGTCGGCTGAGAAAACGCCCGCCAACTAATTTTTTTAAGGAGGCGACCATTGTGGCAGTCAAGGAAAAAATAAGGATAAGAATCAAGGGTTATGATCATCAGCTCGTTGATCAGTCAGCTGAAAAGATCGTTGCAACAGCTAAGCGTACAGGTGCGAGGGTTTCGGGTCCGATTCCGCTCCCGACCGAAAAGCAGGTTGTTACTATCCTCCGTGCCGTTCATAAATATAAGGACAGCCGTGAGCAGTTTGAAACAAGAACCCACAAAAGACTTATCGACATTCTCAGACCTTCAAACAGAACTGTTGATGCTCTCACAGCTCTGGAACTCCCTGCCGGTGTTGAGATAGAGATAAAACTCTGATCTTAACCTACAAGCAGTCGGGGTCATGTTGGCAAGAATGCCAACCAATAACCTATCAAGGAGGAAATTTTTATCATGCAGAAAGCTATTATCGGCAAAAAGATCGGTATGACTCAGATCTTTGACGCAAAGGGCAACGTTCTCCCTGTAACTGTTGTTGAAGCCGGACCTTGTGTTGTGGCTCAGATAAAGACAGTTGAAAATGACGGCTATGAAGCAGTTCAGATGGGCTACGGCGATATCAAGCTCAAGGTTCAGAACGGCAAAGGCAAGGGTGCAAGAAAACGCAGCGAGAAGTTCAAGAACGATCCTGTAAACATCACAAAGCCTATGCTCGGTCACTTCAAAAAAGCTGATGTTGCTCCCAAAAGCACACTTCGTGAATTCAGAGTTGATAATCTCGATTCCTACAAAGTAGGCGATATTATCAAAGCCGATACCTTCGCTGAGGGTGACAAGATCGATGTTACCGGCAAGAGCAAAGGTAAAGGTTATGCAGGTGTTATAAAGCGTTGGAATTTCCATCGTCTTAAAGAAACTCACGGTTCGGGTCCTGTTGCACGTCATGGCGGCTCAATGGGTGCCTGCTCTACTCCGTCAAGAGTCTGGAAGGGCAAAAAAATGGCAGGTCATCTTGGTGCTGAGAGAGTTACAGTTCAGAATCTTACAGTCGTTAAGATCGACGCTGAAAACAATCTTATCGCAATCAAGGGTGCTATCCCCGGTCCTAACGGCGGAATCGTAGTTATCCGTGACAGCGTTAAAGCTTAAGGAAGGAGGATTTTTCAATGGCTAATATAGATGTTCTCGATATGGCAGGTCAGAAAGTCGGTGATATCGAACTTTCAGATGCTGTTTTCGGCATTGAACCCAATACCGTTGTTATGCACCAGATGGTCGTAAACTATCTCGCTAACAATCGTCAGGGTACTCAGTCTGCTCTTACCCGTGCCGAGGTTTCGGGCGGCGGCAGAAAGCCTTGGAGACAGAAGGGTACAGGTCATGCAAGACAAGGCTCTACCCGTGCTCCGCAGTGGACTCACGGCGGCGTTGTATTTGCTCCCAAGCCCAGAAGCTACAAGTTTACAGTTAATAAAAAAGTTAAGAAGCTCGCTATGAAATCTGCTTTTTCAAGCAAGCTCAAGGACAGTCAGATAATTGTTCTCGATAAAGTTGCTCTTGAAGAATACAAGACAAAGACTGTTGCCAATATGCTCAAGGCTGTTGGTGCAGATAAAAAAGCTCTTATCATTCTTTCAGAGGTCGACAAGAAAGTTATCGGCTCGGCTAAAAATATTCCCGGAGTTAAAACAGCTCAGGTGAACACAATAAATGTATATGACATCATGAACGCTGACAAGGTCGTTATCGTTAAGGATGCCGTAAGCAAAATTGAGGAGGTATATGCATAATGAACGCTCGTGACATTATCATTAAGCCTATCATTACAGAAAAAACTATGACAGGCGTTGTTTCCGATAAAAAATATACCTTCAAGGTTGACAAAAAAGCTACTAAAATTGATATTGCTAAGGCTGTTGAAGAAGCTTTTGGCGTTAAAGTATCAAAAGTAAACACAGTTAACGTAAGAGGCCGTCTCCGCCGTCAGGGCAGAAACGAGGGCTATACTCCTTCCTGGAAAAAAGCTTATGTTACCCTTACGGAAGACAGCAAAACAATAGAATTCTTTGAAGGCATGATGTAAGCCTTAAAAGGCAGAATGAATGGAGAATGTGCCGTTCTCCGCAAAGCCATCATGAGGAGTGTGAATTAAATGGCAATAAAGAACTATAAACCGACAAGCCCTGCAAGAAGAAATATGTCGGTCACAGATTATTCGGTTCTTTCAAAGGTTGACCCGGAAAAGAGCTTGCTCGCTCCGCTCAACAAAAAGTCAGGCCGTAACAGTTACGGCAGAATCACCGTCCGTCACAGAGGCGGCGGCAACCGTAACAAATACAGAATCATTGATTTCAAGCGTCGTAAATTTGACGTTGAAGCTACCGTTAAAACTCTCGAATATGATCCGAACCGCTCGGCTCATATCGCTCTCGTTGAGTATACTGACGGTGTAAAGAGCTATATCATAGCTCCCGTAGGTCTTAAAGTAGGCGATACTATCGTTTCAGGTTCTGCTGCCGATATCAAACCCGGCAATGCTCTTCCGCTCGTTAATATCCCTGTCGGTACTTTCGTTCACAATGTTGAACTTTATCCCGGCAAAGGTGCTCAGCTTGCAAGAAGTGCCGGCAACATGGCTCAGCTCATGGCTAAGGAAAATGGTCTTGCACTGCTCAGACTTCCTTCGGGTGAACTCAGAAATGTTCCCGAAAACTGCATGGCTACCATCGGTCAGGTCGGAAACATCGATCACGAAAATGTTAAGATCGGTAAAGCAGGCCGTAAAAGAAACATGGGTTGGAGACCTACCGTCAGAGGTTCTGTCATGAACCCCAACGATCACCCTCATGGTGGTGGTGAGGGTAAATCCCCTGTCGGCCGTCCGGGTCCTGTTACTCCTTGGGGTAAACCTGCTCTCGGTTACAAGACAAGAAAGAATACCCGTTCCGATAAGCTTATCGTAAGAAGAAGAAACGGTAAGTAATAGGCGTACAGAAAGGAGCTTATACAATGAGCAGAAGCGTTAAAAAAGGCCCTTATGTGCAGCCTGTACTGCTTAAAAGGGTTCAGCAGATGAACGATACAGGCGAAAAGAAGATCCTCAAAACATGGAGCAGATCTTCAACTATTTTCCCTGAATTCGTAGGTCATACTTTTGCAGTCCATGACGGACGCAAGCACGTTCCGGTATATGTTACCGAAGATATGGTTGGTCATAAACTCGGTGAGTTCGCTCCGACCAGAACTTTCAAAGGTCATGCCGGTTCAAAAACATCTAAATAATCCAGCCGAAAGGAGTGTATGAACATGGAAGCAAGGGCAGAACTTAAATACGCCCGCATTTCTCCCCGTAAGGTCAAGATCGTTCTCGACCTTATAAGAAATAAGCCTTGTGATTATGCAATGGCTGTTCTCAAGCACACCCCGAAGGCTGCTTGTGAATATCTCGAAAAACTCCTCAAGTCAGCTATGGCTAATGCGGAGAACAATCATAATATGGATGTCAGCAAACTCTATGTTGCTGAATGCTATGTAGGTCAGGGTCCCATACTCAAGAGAATCCGTCCCAGAGCTCAGGGCCGTGCTTACAGAATAGACAAGAAAACTTCTCATGTTACTCTTGTCCTCAGAGAGAAAGAATAATTTCAGGGAGGTAGACTAAATGGGTCAGAAAGTAAATCCGCACGGTCTTCGTGTCGGTGTTATCAAAAATTGGGACTCACGTTGGTTTGTAAGCGATAAAGACTTCGGCGACACTCTCGTTGAAGACTACAACCTCCGTAAGACTCTCAAAAAACAGCTTTATGATGCAGGCGTTCCGAAAATCGAAATCGAACGTGATGCAACAAAAGTAAGAATCCACATTCACTGTGCTAAACCCGGTATGGTTATCGGTAAAGGCGGTGCCGAAATCGAAAAGCTCCGTTTGCAGTGTGAGAAAATACTCGGTAAACCCGTTGCTATAAATATCGTTGAAGTAAAAAGCCCCGATCTCGATGCTCAGCTCATCGCTGAAAGCATTGCTCAGCAGCTTGAAAAGAGAATCTCTTTCAGACGTGCTATGAAACAGTCTATCGGTCGTGCTATGAAACTCAATGCAAAGGGTATCAAAGTTATGTGTTCGGGTCGTCTCGGCGGTGCTGAAATCGCAAGAAGTGAACAGTATCACGAAGGTACTATCCCGCTTCAGACTCTCCGTGCAGATATCGACTACGGCTTTGCAGAGGCTGATACAACTTACGGCAAAATCGGCGTAAAAGTATGGCTCTACAAGGGCGAAGTTCTTCAGGACAACAGAAAGCCTCGCAAGGAAGGAGGCAGCAAATAATGTTAATGCCTAAAAGAGTTAAATACCGCAGAGTGCACAGAGGTCGTATGACCGGCAAGGCTCTCCGTGGCAATAAAGTAACTTACGGTGAGTTCGGTCTCCAGGCTATGGAGCCTGCATGGATCACCGCTAACCAGATCGAAGCTGCCCGTATCGCTATGACACGTTACTGCAAGAGATTCGGTAAAGTTTGGATAAAGATTTTCCCCGACAAGCCCGTTACAAAGAAACCTGCCGAAGTCCGCATGGGTTCCGGTAAAGGTTCACCCGAATTCTGGGTTGCAGTTGTTAAGCCGGGCAGAGTAATGTTTGAATTGGGCGGTGTTCCCGAGGCTACTGCAAGAGAGGCTCTCCGTCTTGCTGCCAACAAACTGCCTATCAAGACCAAATTCGTTACAAAGGAAGAAACGGAGGTTGACGCATAATGAAAGCTTCAGAACTCAGAGATATGACGGCAGAGGAGCTTAATACAAAGCTTCAGAGCCTTAAGGAAGAACTTTTCAACCTTCGCTTCCAGCTTGCAATCAACCAGCTTGATAACCCCATGCGTATTTCCGCAGTCAGGAAAGATATCGCAAGAGTAAATACCATCATCCGTCAGAACGAACTTGCTGAAAACGCATAATTTATAGGGAGGTAATGCACTGTGAGCGAAAGAAATCTCAGAAAAACCAATGTTGGCAAAGTAGTCAGCAACAAAATGGATAAAACCGCTGTTGTTGCTATTGAAAACAGTGTAAAGCACCCGCTTTACAATAAGATCATCAAGCGTACTATCAAATTCAAAGTCCACGATGAAAACAATGAGTGCAATATCGGCGACCGTGTACGCATTATGGAAACTCGTCCTCTCTCAAAAGATAAGAGATGGAGACTTGTAGAGATAATTGAAAAAGCTAAATAATTTCAGCTTTGCATATAAAAGGAGGAACGCACTGTGATACAACAGCAGACTTACCTCAAAGTTGCCGACAATACCGGAGCAAAGGAGCTTATGTGCATCCGTGTGCTCGGCGGTACCGGCAGGAGGTACGCAAATATTGGCGACGTTGTGGTTGCTTCCGTTAAAAAAGCAGCACCCGGCGGCGTTGTTAAAAAAGGCGATGTAGTTAAAGCAGTTATTGTCCGTTCTGCAAAAGGCGTTCGCCGTGAGGACGGTACTTATATCAGATTTGACGAAAACGCAGCAGTTATAATCAGAGATGACAAAAACCCCAGAGGTACTCGTATATTCGGACCGGTAGCAAGAGAACTTCGTGACAAAGATTACATGAAGATCCTCAGCCTTGCTCCCGAGGTTCTTTGATGGAGGTGCAGCAATATGAGTAAAATTCATGTTAAAACAGGCGATACAGTTGTCGTACTCAGCGGCACCGAAAAGGGCAAACAGGGCAAGGTACTTGCTGTAAGCCCTAAAGAAGGCAAGGTCATCATCGAAAAAGTCAACCTTGTTTCAAAACACGTTAAACCCAGAAGAATGGGCGAACAGGGCGGTATCGTTGAAGCAGAGGGTGCTATGTATGCCTGCAAAGTTCAGGTAGTTTGCCCTCACTGCAAAAAGCCTACCAGAGTTGCCCACAGAATTCTTGAGGACGGTACAAAAGAGCGTGTCTGCAAAAAATGCGGCGAGGCACTTTAAGGAGGTATTTGGAAATGGCAAGACTTAAAGAACTCTATGTTAAAGAATCAGCTCCCGCTCTTATGAAAAAATTCTCTTACAAGAGTGTTATGCAGATTCCGAAACTCGAGAAAATCGTTATCAACGTTGGTGCCGGCGAAGCTAAAGAAAATTCAAAGGCTATCGACGCAATCTCACGTGATCTGGCAGCTATCACAGGTCAGAAGCCTGTTGTATGCCGTGCCAAGAAATCTGTCGCTAACTTCAAACTCCGTGAGGGTATGCCAAACGGCGTTAAAGTTACTCTCAGAGGCGACAAAATGTATGAATTCATGGACAGACTCTTTAATGTTGCTCTCCCCAGAGTTCGTGACTTCCGTGGTATCAACCCGAACTCATTCGACGGCAGAGGCAACTACAACATGGGCATCAAAGAACAGCTCATTTTCCCTGAAATTGAGTTCGACAAAATAGACAAAGTCCGTGGTATGGATATTTGCTTTGTAACAACAGCAAAATCTGATGAAGAGGCAAGAGAGCTCCTCACACTTATGGGTGCTCCGTTTTCTAAATAAGGAGGGAATACTGTGGCAAAGACATCTATGAAAGTTAAACAGCAGAGAGAACCCAAGTTCTCAACAAGAGCATACAACAGATGCAAAATCTGCGGCAGGCCGCACGCTTATCTCCGTAAATATGGTGTTTGCCGTATCTGCTTCAGAGAGCTTGCTTACAAAGGCGAAATTCCCGGTGTGAAGAAAGCCAGCTGGTAAGGCATTATACTTATTATAGGAGGTATAACAATATGCAGATCACAGATGCTATTGCAGATTTGCTTACAAGAATCCGTAACGCCAATACTGCAAAACATGATACAGTTGAAGTCCCTGCTTCAAACATCAAAAAGGCTATCGTTCAGATCCTTCTCGATGAAGGCTATATCAAAAGCTTTAACGTTATTGATGACAACAAGCAGGGTGTTATAAAGATCGCTCTTAAATATACAGACGGCAAAACTCCTGTTATCTCAGGTCTTAAGAGAGTTTCAAAGCCCGGTCTCCGTATTTACAGCGATGTTGAAAATATGCCGAAGGTCATGAAAGGACTCGGCGTTGCTATCATCTCTACTTCAAAGGGTGTTATGACTGACCGTCAGGCACGCAAAGAGAATGTCGGCGGCGAAGTTCTTGCATATATCTGGTAATTACAGGGGGCGTTGAAATGTCAAGAATTGGAAGAAAACCCATAAATATTCCCGCCGGCGTTGAAGTAAAAGTAGACAACGGTGTTATCACAGTAAAAGGACCTAAAGGTACTCTTACAAAAAACTATCATCCAAACATGACGGTCAAGGTTGAAGGTACAGAAATTATTGTTACCCGTCCGGATGACGATAAATTCAACCGTTCACTCCACGGTCTGACCCGCTCAAACATCCACAACATGGTTGAGGGTGTTACAAACGGTTTCTTTAAGGAACTCGATGTAAACGGTGTCGGCTACCGTGTTCAGAAAAAAGGCAAGGATCTCGTTATGAACCTCGGCTATTCTCACCAGGTCATCATGTCCGACAATGAGGACATCACTATCGAAGCTCCTACACCTAACAAGATCATCATCAGAGGCATCGACAAACAGAAGGTCGGTCAGTTCGCTGCCGAAGTAAGAGAAAAACGTCCGCCGGAGCCGTATAAGGGCAAGGGTATCAAGTATGTAAACGAAGTTATCCGCCGCAAGGAAGGTAAAGCCGGCAAGGGTAAAAAATAATTAAGGAGTGAGTAACTATGGTAAAAAAGCCTGATACAAACAAGGCAAGAATCAAGCGTCATACAAGAGTACGCAGCAAAGTAAGCGGTACTGCCGAGTGTCCTCGCCTTAATGTTTTTCGCTCTACCAATAACATCTATGCTCAGCTTATCGACGATGTCAAGGGTGTTACTCTTGCAGCTGCTTCTTCACTCGAGCTTAAAGATGTTAACGGCGGAAACAAGGACGCTGCCCGCAAGGTCGGCAAGCTCATCGCTGAGAAAGCTGCCGAAAAAGGCATTAAAGATGTTGTATTTGACAGAGGCGGCTATATTTTCCACGGCCGTGTAAAAGAACTCGCAGAGGGTGCCCGTGAAGGCGGTCTTAATTTCTGATAAGGAGGAGTAACTTTGGCTATAATTGACGGTTCAACTTTGGACTTGAAAGAACACGTTGTTGCTATCAACCGTGTTTCAAAAACAGTAAAGGGCGGTCGTATCTTCAAATTCGCTGCTCTCGTCGTAGTCGGTGACGGCAACGGCACAGTAGGTTTCGGTATCGGCAAAGCAGGCGAAGTTCCCGACGCTATCCGCAAGGGTATCGACGATGCTAAGAAGAATCTTAAGAAGATCTCTCTTAAAGGTACTACTATCCCTCACGAAGTAACAGGTATTTTCGGTGCAGGCAAGGTCCTCATGAAGCCCGCTGCCCCCGGTACCGGTGTTATCGCAGGCGGTCCTGTCCGTGCAGTCATTGAGGCTGTCGGCATAAAGGACATCAGAACAAAGGCTCTCCGTTCCAACAATCCCTGCAATGTTGTACGTGCAACACTCGCAGGTCTTGAGAGTCTCAGAACAGCAGATGAAGTTGCCGCTGTCCGTGGCAAGACTGCTAAAGATATTCTTTAATGGGAGGTTGGCAACACATGGCACAGCTTAAAATTACTCTTAAAAAGAGTTTAATTGGAAGACAGAAGGATCAGATCGCTACTGCCAACTCTCTTGGTCTTACAAAGCCTGGTAATTCTACTATTCAGCCCGACAATGTTCAGACTCAGGGCAAGGTAAATAAAATCAGACATCTTGTAGAAGTAACTGAAGCATAAGCGAGGAGGTGCAATAAATGAATTTGCATGAACTTTCACCTGCTGAGGGTGCTACAAAATCATCAAAAAGAATCGGCAGAGGTCACGGCTCAGGCTGGGGCAAAACTGCCGGAAAAGGTCACAAAGGTCAAAAAGCCCGTTCAGGCGGCAGCATAAGACCCGGTTTTGAAGGCGGTCAGATGCCTCTCCAGAGACGTATCCCCAAAAGAGGCTTCAACAATATCTTCGCAAAATCCATTATCGCTGTAAATGTTGCAGCTCTTGAGGTTTTTGAAGATGGTGCAGAAGTAAATGCTGCAACTCTTGCTGAAAAAGGTATCGTTAAAAAAGACTGTGACGGTATAAAAATTCTCGGAAACGGCTCTCTTTCAAAGAAACTTACTGTTAAAGTAAACGCTTTCTCTGAATCAGCTAAGCAGAAAATAGAAGCTGCGGGAGGAAAGGCAGAGGTGATCTGATTTGTTCAAAACAATCGCTAATGCCTGGAAAATCCCCGATCTTCGCAAGAAGATGCTCTTTACTCTTTTTATTGTATTGATATTCAGAATCGGTTCGGTCATCCCCGTACCGTTTCTTGATGTCCATGCACTCAAAGCCCTCACCGAGGGCTGGAAAGACACTTCAAATATGCTCGCATATTATGACGTCTTTTCCGGTGGTGCGTTCTCTAACGCAACACTCTTTGCAATGTCGGTCACCCCGTACATCAACTCCTCTATCATCATGCAGCTTTTGACTGTCGCTTTACCGCCTCTTGAAAGACTTGCAAAAGAGGGTATGGAGGGCAGAAAGAAAATTGCTACCATTACCCGTTATGTTACCGTTATCCTCGGTATCATTCAGGGTACTGCTTACTATATCTGGCTGCTCAGGTCTCATATCGTAAGCTATGACGGCTGGAACGGCTCAGGTATCTTCACTGCTCTTGTAATTATTTTTGCTTTTACTGCCGGTACCGCTCTTATGATGTGGCTCGGCGAACAGATAAATCAGAACGGTGTCGGTAACGGCATTTCCATTCTCCTTTTTGTCGGTATCATCGCAAGACTTCCCGTTACTTTCGGTACTCTTTGGCAGTACTTTAAACTCGGTCTTGAAGGCGACATTGCAAAAATCATCTATTCCTGCATATTCGTTATAATATTCCTCGTTATTATATGGGTAATAGTATTTATGAATGATGCAGAACGCCGTATCCCCATACAATATGCCAAGCGTGTTGTAGGTCGCAAAATGTACGGCGGTCAGAACACTCATCTTCCTATCAAAGTAGGTCTTTCGGGTGTTATGCCGATCATCTTCGCAAGCTCTATCCTTTCTATCCCGTCAACTATACTCCTATTTATGGGAGCTACCGACAAGAACAGTGATGCATGGAAAAACATCCCTGATTTCTGGAAAGGTTTCTTCAATGCTTTCGATATGGGCGGCTGGATATACACAGTTCTCTATTTTATATTTATAATCGGTTTTGCTTATTTCTATGTTACTATTCAGTATAATCCCATAGAAATGGCTAACAATCTCCGCCAGAACAACGGTACTATCCCGGGTATCCGTCCCGGTAAGCCTACCGCTGATTTTATAGCAAAAATCCTGTCCAAAATAACACTTATCGGTGCTTTGTTCCTTGCATTTATCGCTATCGTTCCGCTTATTTTCTCGGGCGTTACAGGTATGCACGGACTTATGATGGGCGGTACTTCCGTTATCATCCTCGTAGGTGTTGCACTTGAAACAGGCAGACAGCTTGAATCTCAGATGATGGTTCGCCATTCAAAGGGATTCCTTGACTGATCATTTGCACGGCAATCAATTTTTGGAATCATTCTTTCTCTTTATGGGAAAGGAAAAAATATATTGATTTTTATAATTGAAAGGAGTATATGAGTATGAATATCATATTACTTGGAGCTCCCGGTGCCGGCAAAGGCACTCAGGCGGAGGTTATTTGCGATCGTTTGCAAATCCCTACAATCTCAACCGGAAATATTATCCGTGAAGCGTTGAAAAGCGGTACTGAGATGGGTCTGAAAGCAAAAGCTTTCATGGAAGCAGGTCAGCTCGTTCCCGATGAAGTCGTTATCGGCATCATCAAAGAGAGACTTGCCAAGGATGACTGTCAGAATGGTTTTATCCTTGACGGTTTCCCCAGAACTATCCCTCAGGCCGAGGCTCTGGACAAAATGGGCATCGTTATTGACAAGGTTATTGACATCGAAGTTAAAGACGAAGCTATCGTAAGAAGAATGTCCGGACGCCGTGTCTGCGAAAAGTGTGGAGCAAGCTATCACATCGAGCACAAAAAGCCCGCTGTTGACGGTGTTTGCGACAGATGTGCAGGTGCCCTTGTTCAGCGTAAGGATGACCACCCCGATACAGTCAATGCTCGTCTTGATGTTTACCACAAGGAAACCGAACCTCTCAAGGATTACTATGAGAAGCAGGGCAAACTTTCAATAGTCGAAGGTCAGGCTACTATCGAAGATACAACAGCTCTTATCCTCAAGGCTATCGGAGAGTAATTGAATGGTAATTCTCAAAACTACCCGTGAAATCGCTAAGATGCGTAATGCGGGCAGAATTTCACAGCGAGCTTTACAGGAAGCCGGCAGAGCAGTCCAGCCCGGTGTTTCAACTTATGAAATCGACTGCATAGTCCGTGATTATATCGAGAAACAGGGGGCAACCCCTTCCTTTCTCGGTTACGGCGGATTTCCGGCAAGTGCCTGTATTTCTGTAAACAATGTAGTCATCCATGGCATACCAAGCAAGAATCACATCCTTAAAAACGGTGACATCGTCAGTATTGATGTCGGAGCAAAGTTTGAAGGCTATCACGGTGACAATGCATGGACCTTTCCGTGCGGTGATATCTCAAAAGATGCTCAGGCTCTCCTTGATGCGACCCGTGAGGCTCTCTTTGAGGGCATAAAAAATGCTGTCGCAGGTGCAAGGATCGGCGATATCGGTCACGCAGTTCAGCAGTATGCCGAAGCACGCAGTTACTCGGTGGTAAGAGATTTCGTCGGCCACGGAGTAGGTGCGAAGCTGCATGAAGATCCGAGCGTACCAAATTACGGAATACCTCACAGAGGTGTTCGTCTTTTGCCGGGAATGACAATAGCTATTGAACCTATGATCACTCAGGGGACTCACAAAGTCAAAGTCCTTGATGACGGCTGGACTACCGTTACCGCTGACGGAATGTTGGCTGCTCATTTTGAGCATACCGTTGCGATAACTTCCGACGGTACTGTCATTCTTACATCAGCAGATTGATGAGGTGATTGTCTATGCAGTTTGTCAGAGGTATGGTCGTAAGGTCAAAAGCCGGTCACGACAAAGGTCAGTTCTTTGTCGTATCTGATATCCAAAATAATTATATATATATTATTGACGGAAAATATAAAACCGCTCTTAACCCAAAAAAGAAAAATCCTCTTCATTTGGCACCGACCTCGACTGTTCTAAATGAACAGTCTTTATACACTAATCAAAAAATTTGTGAGATACTTGACGAATTTTATGCAAGCCTTTTATAATTTCTTGACAAATCCGTCAATCAGTGCTATAAATATAAGGTACTGTGTCCTTTTTGAACGAGGATTATATTGAATTTTCAGGGAGGTTGTTCTATTGTCAAAACAAGATGTAATTGAGGTCGAAGGAACAGTTAAAGAGGCTCTCCCTAATGCTCAGTTTAAAGTAGAGCTTCAGAACGGTCACATTATTCTTGCCCATATTTCGGGAAAACTCAGAATGAATTTTATCCGTATACTTCCGGGCGACAAAGTGACTGTCGAAATGTCACCCTATGATCTTACAAAAGGTCGTATTACGTGGCGTAGTAAGTAATTATATATCCCTTTATTTGCAATGAAAGGAATGATAACACGATGAAAGTCAGACCTTCAGTAAAGAAAATCTGCGAAAAATGTAAAGTTATCAAGCGTAAGGGCAAAATCATGGTTATCTGTGAAAACCCTAAGCACAAACAGCGTCAGGGCTAATGACGCAATTATCATTAATGGAGGTGTGCTAAAAGTATGGCACGTATTTCAGGTGTAGATTTACCCAGAGATAAAAGAATTGAGATCGGCTTGACATATATCTTCGGTATCGGCCGTAAAACTTCTAATGACATTCTCGCTGCAACAGGCGTTAATCCCGATACCCGTGTAAGAGACCTTACAGAAGATGATGTAGCTAAACTCAGAGACTATATTGACCACAACTGCCGTGTTGAAGGCGATCTTAAACGTGACATCGCTTTCGATATCAAAAGACTTATCGAAATTGGCTGTTACAGAGGTGTCCGTCATAGAAAGGGTCTTCCTGTAAGAGGTCAGCGTTCAAAAACCAACGCTCGTACAAGAAAAGGTCCAAGAAAAACTATGGCTAACAAGAAAAAATAATTCAGGAGGGAATTAACTGATGGCAGTTCAGAAAAGTGCTAAAAAGACTACTATCCGCAGACGCCGTGAACGCAAAAACATCGAAAAAGGTGCTGCTCATATCCAGTCAACATTTAACAATACCATTGTTACTATATCGGATGTACAGGGCAATGCCGTTTCTTGGGCAAGTGCCGGTGAACTCGGTTTCAGAGGTTCAAGAAAATCAACTCCGTTTGCTGCTCAGTCTGCTGCAGAAACAGCTGCCAAGGCTGCTATGGAGCATGGCATGAAAAGCGTTGAAGTTTATGTCAAAGGTCCCGGTGCAGGTCGTGAGGCAGCTATCCGTGCTTTGCAGTCCGCCGGTCTTGAAGTAAGCATGATCAAAGACGTTACACCTATTCCGCACAACGGTTGCCGTCCTCCGAAAAGAAGACGTGTATAAAAGATTTCAGGGAGGTAAACTTAAATGGCAGTAAACAGAGACCCGATCCTCAAAAGATGCAGATACCTCGGTATCAGCCCCACTGTTGTAGGTATCGACAAAACTTCTAAAAAACATCTCAATGCTAATACCAGAAAGAAAGTTTCCGAGTACGGTATGCAACTTAAAGAAAAACAGAAACTCAAATTCATATACGGCGTTCTTGAAAAACCTTTCCATCATTATTTTGAGCTTGCTTCAAAAATGGAAGGTCAGGCCGGTAACAACCTTATCACTGTTCTTGAATCAAGACTTGACAACATCGCTTTCAGAATGGGTCTTGCTCTTACAAGACGTGAGGCAAGACAGCTCGTTACTCACGGTCATTTCCTCGTAAACGGCAAGAAAGTTGATATCCCCTCTTACAGAGTTAAGGCAGGCGATGTCGTTTCTCTGCGTGACAAGAGCAAGAGTAGCACTAAATTCAAGGATGTCGTTGAACAGACTAACGGCAGAAATACTCCTCTTTGGCTTGATATCAACAAAGAACAGTTCTCTGCTAAAGTAGTTCGTATGCCTTCTATTGAAGATATTGATTATGAGGTTGCACCTCACCTTATTGTTGAGTTGTACTCTAAGTAATCCCCATTTTCTTGTGCAGATCACAAATATCTTGGCGGTATCCCGCCTAATGTCAAGGAGGTTTAGCTGTGATGATTGGAATTGAAAGGCCAGGAATTGAAACAACGGAATTGTCAGAGGACGGCAAATTCGGCAGATTTGTTGTTGAACCGCTTGAAAGAGGTTTCGGCAATACTCTCGGAAACAGTCTCAGACGTGTTTTGCTCTCGTCCCTTGAAGGTGTCGCCGTTACTTCTATCAAAATTGACGGTGTTCTTCATGAGTTCTCGACTATCCCCGGTGTTAAGGAAGACGTTACTGCAATTGTCCTTAATATGAAAGGACTTGTTGCAAAGCTCTATACAAACGGTCCAAAAACGGTCGAGATCAATGCCGAAGGACCTTGCGTTGTTACGGCTGAGTCGATAAAAAATGATGCTGAGGTTGAGATTCTTAATCCCGATATGCACATTGCCACTCTTGGCGAACGTGCTAAACTTTATATGGAGATTACTCTTAATAAGGGCAGAGGATATGTTTCCTCCGAACGCAATAAGGCTGAAATGACGGGCAGTTCAAAAATAGGTGTCCTTCCTATTGACTCTATATACACTCCCGTTCTCAAAGTCAACTATACTGTTGACAATACCCGTGTCGGTCAGATTACCGACTATGACAGACTCACTCTTGATGTATGGACTAACGGTGTCATAAGTGCCAGAGAGGCTGTTTCTCTTGCAGCCAAGGTTCTTACCGAACATCTTAACCTTTTCGTTAATCTCTCTGATAAGGGTACAAATACCGAAATCATGATCGAGAAAAACGACCAGGGAAAGGAAAAAGTACTTGAAATGACTATTGAGGAACTTGACCTCTCAGTACGTTCCTTTAACTGTCTCAAACGTGCAGGCATCAATACAGTTGAAGATCTTATAAATAAATCCGAAGAAGATATGATGAAGGTCCGTAACCTCGGAAGAAAATCTTTGGATGAAGTTGTTGAAAAACTCAACTCTCTCGGTTTCCAGCTCCATGCTGACGAGGAATAATATATATATTTTTGCAAAGGAGTGAATATCAATGCCAGGAACAAGAAAACTCGGCAGAGAAACTGCTCACAGAACCGCTATGCTCAGAGGCCTTGTAACTTTCCTTCTCGAAAACGGCAAAATCGAAACTACTTATACCCGTGCAAAAGAAGTTAGTGCATTGGCTGAAAAGTGCATTACAAGAGCTAAAGTCGAAAATCTCCAGAACAAACGCTATGCTTTGGCTTTTATCACTAAAGAAGATGTTGTCAACAAACTCTTTAAGGAGATAGCACCTAAATATGCCGATAAAAACGGCGGCTATATAAGAATCACCAAGCTCGGTCCCCGTCGTGGTGACGCTGCTGAAATGGCTGTTATTGAGCTTATCTGATTTCGTTACTTGATTTTTTCTATATACAAAGAACCGGAAGTTTTTTTAAGACTTCCGGTTCTTTTTTTGTTGTAATGCCTAAAAAAATATATCAAATATTGTCAATGTCTACAATTTTTATTTTTAAGTATATTATTTATGTTTATTTTTCATTTTTTCCATTTACAAATTGTTAATTTTATTGTAATATAATCTTAACTTATTATGCCTTGCAGTCATTTTGGGCATAGTACAAAAAAATTTTTTACAGAAAGAGGGAATTATCTTGGCTAAAAAACAAAAAGGTCTGTTCAAGAAGATCATAAGCTCTTTCCTTTCCGCTGCCAGCGTGCTTTCAATGGCGGCTGTCGGAACTGCTCTCTCTTCGACAACAGCAAACGCAGCTATTACTCCGTCAAGCGGCGATGCCTCAACTTTCTCATGGGACAATGCCACTGTTTACTTCCTGCTTATTGACCGTTTCAAAAACGGTGACACTTCCAACGACAATTCATACGGTCGTATGAAAACTGTTGCAGGTGACAGCAGAGCTACTTTCCATGGCGGTGATTTTGCAGGTATCACGGAGAAAATCAATGAAGGCTATTTCACCGACCTTGGTGTCAATGCCATCTGGCTGACCGCTCCCTACGAACAGCTCCACGGTTATATCCTCGGTGACAACTTCGCTCACTATTCCTATCACGGCTACTATGTGACGGACTATACAGAGCCTGATGCCAACTACGGTACAAAACAGGAATTTCAGACTCTTGTAGATACTGCTCACTCAAAAGGCATCCGTATCATCATGGATATTGTTATGAACCATGCAGGATATAACAACATGATAGACATGAACGAATACAATTACGGTACTCTCCTTGACGGCTGGAAATCTGTATATGATTCAGGTCAGCTTTCTGAATATCACAATAAGATAGATTACAAGAGTGATGCAGCAGCCTGGGGCCGCTGGTGGGGTTCCGACTGGGTACGTTCAGGCTTGCCCGGATATGACGAAAGCGGTGAAGGTCCTTCCGAAATGGTTCAGTGTCTGACAGGTCTTCCGGACTTCCGTACAGAATCGTCCAAACAGGTCGGCATACCTCAGTTCCTTATCACTAAGTGGACAAAAGAGGGTACTCTCTCCGAAAAACAATCAAAATACGGTACTTCAAACACCGTTACAGGCTTTATTTCATCATGGCTTTCAGATTGGGTAAGAACCTACGGTATAGACGGTTTCCGCTGCGATACCGCTAAACACGTTGATAAGGCTTCATGGAAACAGCTCAAGGATAAGTGCGTTGCAGCACTCAAAGAGTGGAAACAGGCTAACCCAACAAAGAAACTCGATGACCTCGATTTCTGGATGACCGGCGAATGCTGGGACTGGAATATCGGTTATGGTAAAGACGGTTACTTTACACAGGGCGGCTTTGACTCCATGATTAACTTTGAAACAACAGGTGCAGGCTTGCTTGCAGCAGGCAAAATTGCCGATGTATATCAGGGTTATGCGGACAAAATCAATTCTGACCCGGGCTTCAATGTTCTTTCCTACATTTCTTCACACGACTCCACTCTTGCAAGACCAAGTGATATGTATTACATAGGTTCTGCATTCCTTCTCATGCCGGGCGGCGTTCAGATTTATTACGGTGATGAATCGGCTCGTCCTCTCGTTTCGGGCATACCTTTTGACGGCAATGGCGGTGCAGGTCACTCCCTCAGAAGCGACATGAACTTCGGCGAAAATCAGGACCTCGTTGCTCACTGGGGTATCGTTGGACGCTTCCGTAACAGTCATGTTGCTGTCGGTGCAGGTGCCAACATTGGCTTGACAGCTTCTTCCGGTATCGCTTTTGCAAGAACCTTCGACAAAAACGGCATTTCCGATAAAGTCGCAGCCGTTATCAATGCAAGCGGCTCCGTTTCAATAGACGTTTCTGCTATCTGGAGCAACGGAACTACTCTTGAAAATGCCTATGACGGTACAACTGCTGTTGTAACAGGCGGCAAGGTTACCTTCAGTGCAGGTGCTCATGGTACTATCCTTATCCAGGAACCTGATGGCGAAAGAGGTATGGTAACTGTTCAGCACATCAATCAGGATACAGGTGCTGTTATCAAGACTGACATGGTTTCAGGTCTTGTAGGCGAATCCTATACAGTATCTGCTGATGCTGAACTGACCAAAACTTATGACCTCGTTAAGACAGAAGGCAAAACAACAGGTACATTCTCGGCTGACGGTGCTACTGTTAAATTCTACTATCATCTTGATACTTCAAAATTCGGTACTATAACTATTACACATATAGACGCTGCAACAGGCGATTCTATCGCAGATTCCCAGACCATCACAGGCAAGGTCGGCGAAAGCTATTCCGCTCAGCCCGTTGATGTCAAGAACTATGAAGTAGACCTCTCTGCTTCCACAAATACAAGCGGTACTTTCAAATCCGGTACCGATATAAAAGTTGTATTCAAGTACAACTATGTTGAGCCGACAGGTCTTACGGTACACTACTACAACACGAGCTGGAGCAAAGTAAATATCTATGCTTATGACAAGTCCGAAACCAAACAGTATGCAGGTGCATGGCCTGGAACTGCTATGACAAATGACGGTAACGGTTGGTGGTCATACAACTTTGAAGACGTTGAAGATGCTCTCGTTATCTTCAATGACGGCAACAATCAGGAACCCGGTTATATGCAGACCGGTTATGCAGCTTCAGGTGATGCATGGATAAAAGACGGCAAGGTTGCTACTTCCGGCAAAGTTAAAGTTGTATATACAGGTACTGACGGCAAAACTCTCGGCACGGCAACTCTTACAGGTCTTGAAGGCGAAAGCTATACTACTTCTGCAAAAGAATTTTCCGGATATACTCTTTCGGCAACTCCTTCAAACGCAACAGGTAAATACACATCTTCTACCATAACCGTAACTTACACATATAAACCCGATGTTGTACCTGTTGACGACCTCGTTAACAACTCAACTCTTTCCGCAACTACAATAAAACTCGGCAGCTCTGTTACTGCAACAGGCAAAGCAACGGGAGGTACAAAGCCTTATCAGTATCAGGTGGTTTACAAGCTCTCAACCGCTTCTTCATGGTCCACCGCAAAGGCTTACAATACAACGGCTTCCGCAACTTTCAAACCTACTGCTGCCGGCACTTACAGTGTCTGCATAAAAGTTAAAGACGCTGACAACACAGAAGTTAAAAAATTCTTCACTCTTAAAGTAGAAGCAAGTGCTCTTGTAAACAATTCAACAGTTTCTGCTACAAAGATAAATCTTGGCGATACCCTGACTATAAAGGGTGCTGCTTCGGGTGGTACAGGCTCTTACAAGTACGCTGTATTCTACAAGGCTTCTTCCGCTTCAACATGGACTACAAAGCAGGATTTCTCCTCAACTTCTTCTGTTTCAATCAAATTCACAGGCACAGGTACAAAGAATATCTGCATAAAAGTTAAAGACGGTGCAGGCACTGTAGTTAAGAAATATTTTGACATAACTGTTGTAAAGGGACTTACAAATACTTCAAAACTTTCCGCTACTTCCATCCAACTCGGCAACACAATTACTGCTACCTGCTCTGCAACAGGCGGTTCAGGATACTACAATTATGCTGTATTCTACAAGAAAACTTCCGATACAAGTTGGGCAACTGCTCAGAATTACAGTTCAAATGACACCATAACATTTAAACCTGCAAAGGCTACGACATATGATGTATGCCTGAAAGTAAAGGATACAAACGGTACAGAATCCAAGAAATATGTTACACTTACAGTCAAGGCTGCTGAACTTGTAAATACATCAACTGTTTCTCCAACGTCAGTTACTCTCGGCAACAATGTAACTGTAAAGTGTTCTGCAACAGGCGGTGCGGGTTCTTATAAGTATGCTGTATTCTACAAGGCTTCTTCCGCTTCAACATGGACTACAAAACAGGATTTCTCTGCAACATCTTCTGTTTCCATCAAGTTCTCAGGTACAGGTACAAAGAATATTTGTGTAAAAGTTAAGGATGCTAACCGCACTATCGAAAAGAAATACTTTAATGTAACCGTAAATGCCAATGTTCTTACCAATACTTCAACTGTTTCCGCAACTTCCGTTGTAAAAGGTAAGGCTATTGTTGCAACAGCCTCTGCAACAGGCGGTACTGCTCCTTATCAGTATGCTGTATACTACAAGAAGGCTTCCGCTACATCCTGGACTGAAAAACAGGCTTTCGGTACAAGTACAAAAGTTTCCATGACTTATCCTACCGCTGAAGTTTATGACATTTGCGTAAAAGTTAAGGATTCTAAAGGTACTGTTGCTAAAAAGTATTTCTCGGTTTCCATCAATGCAGCTTCCTCTAACCTTACAAACAATTCAACCGTAAGTGCAACTTCTGTTTCGGCAGGTACTAAAGTAACTGTCAAGGGTGCGGCTTCGGGTGCAGTTGATTCTGTTCTTTATCAGTATGCTTATAAAGCTGAATCGGCTACAAACTATACTGTTATAAAGAACTATTCTTCAACAACTTCTGTTTCGTTTACTCCCAGCGAAAAAGGTACTTATACAGTAAGAGTTATCGCTCAGGATATGAAACCTTCAACAGCTGTTAAAACTTTCTATATTACTGTTAAATGATTTATTTGACAAATAACCAAAAATAAAATTTCCGTTCCGTAAGATATCTTATCCTGCGGAACGGAATTTTTTTATTTTATATGTCGTTTGGTTATCTTTCGGGGAGATTTATAATAGCGTTTTCGGGGGATATTTCCGACACTCTTTGTATTTGCAAATATTATAAATAAAAATGCTGCCAAAAATAAAACGAATATCCACAGAACTACTCCCGTTATGAAGCTTATATTATCATCTTCTTTTTCTGCAATATCTGCTATATTCAACACCTTTTCTTCAACAGGTCCTTCAGCTTTGCTTTCCTCTGAAACCGTTTTTTCAGTCTGCTTTTTTTCTTCGGGCTTTGAATCTGCAATGGGAGAAACATAATTTCCTGCATCTGCCGGTATTATCGTATCTATATCCTTCTGCCATTTCAAAGGGTCATTGTTTATTATCGGTTCTGACGACTCCTCCACACTTACTTCCGAAACCGTTTCTTCCTCCAATATCGAACTTTCTTCCTCCGATTCTTCTTCATAGCTTTCCTCTATGTATTCTTCATCTTCATTATTTTCATCTTCATCCCCATATGTTTCATCATCTTCCTCATATTCATCTTCACCATTATATTCATTATCATCATCTTCTTCATCTTCGTATGTTTCTTCGCTGTAATATGATTCATCATAATTTTCTTCGTCTTCTTCGCCCTCTGCATATACGATGCTTCCTATACCTAGCATACTCAATACTGTCAACAATGCCAATATCATTTTTACTCTTTTCATATATTTTCACTCCGCTTTTTATTTAATATCCCCATTATACCAAATTTATTTAAAAAATACACTACTATTTTGACGGATTTCTATTTTTTTAAAACCTCTGACAATACTTTTCCAAGCAAATATCCCGAATATCTCACTTCCTCAATCGTATTCGATTCAGCTCCCATTTCTATAAGAAGTGACCCCGTATTTATATTCATATTATACATGAAGTCCGAAAAATTCAGCGGTCTTACCATATTAGGGTACATATCATTTGCTTTCTTCTGTATCTGCAATGCAAAACGAAGATTATATTCCCAGTCCCTGAACTCCTCGGAATCGTCATAATTATATCCCGACAGTATCATTATCTGTGCCGCTTTTTTGCCGTTGACGGTGAATACGGGCTTGGTCTTCTGTGTGTCCGTTCCTATGCCGTCACGGTGTATATCAAGTGTCACTTTTATTGACGGATATTCCTCTATATATTTACTTACCGTCGCATAACTCCTGTCATACGCACCGTTATAACTCGGATAATCATGCAGGGTCGTATCATGTATCGTATTTATTCCCGCTTTATTCAGCTGTTTGGCTATTTCTTCGCCTACCGCACATATATTCTGTGATGTATCAGTTGTTCTCGGATAAAAACTTTCATAAAAATATCCCGTGTCATACGGCAAAAAACTTTCCGATGTATGCGTATGATATATCAGCACCTGCGGCTTATCCGTTTTCTCCATCTCAAATCCCAGTTTGCTCTCCAATTCCTTTTTTATATCTATATCCGTTGAAGATGTATTCTTTATCTGAATGTTTTTATAGCTTTCATTTCCTTCTGTTATCGTGAATTCATATACGGGATATTGCTCTTCTCCTTCATGCTTTTTGTCATATTCTTCAATATCCTTTTCCGTTACATTCCACGCTTCAAAATCGTTTGTATCTTCTTTTTTATTTTCCTCATTTGCCACACTGCTTTCCGGCTTTGATGATATCTCCGAACTGTCTGCCGTTACAGCACTTTCTTCCCGAATACTTATCTCATCCGGTTTATCCGATATCTCCGGCTGAGAATCTCTGTATTCGGTATCACCTGTCGGAAATGCCATTTCTGCCGCTAATATATCAAACCCGGGCTTGACATTTATATCCGATAATTTCACCGTTACACAAAATATGCCCGCTGATGCAAGCACTATTGACATTAATATCATTAAAATATTTTCTGTCTTATTTTTATTACTTCTCAATGTTTTTCCCCCCGCTGAAATTGACTTTTATCAATTTTTATGCAAAGGAAAATTTATTTATGATACCAATTCCGAAAGCGTATCATAATCATACTCGCCCTGCAATGCACAGTTTATCGCCATTCCTATAAGTTTTGCTCCTCTCTCTATCAAAAGGTCTATCTCCCTTGGTGTAACTATCATACTTTCGCTTTTATCATATATCAGCGTCATTAAATCCACCACCGTAGGTATCCCGACAGCTATAACCGGTATCCCTATATTCTTCTCATTTATGCCTTTTCTTCTGTTTCCGACTCCCGAACCCGGATTTATCCCTGTATTGCTTATCTGTACTGTACAACCTAATCTCGATACTTCCTTTGCCGCAAGTGCATCTACCGCTATAACCAAATCCGGCTTTATTTTTTTTACGATACTTTCTATTATTTCTCCCGTTTCAATGCCCGTTTGTCCCATGACTCCCGTTGTTATCACCGAAACTCCCCTCAATTTATCCAATCCTGCTGCCCTTGCAAATTCCCCTTTTATATGCCTTGTCGCTAAAATATATTCCATGCTCTTTACTCCCAAAGCATCAGGAGTTATCTCTTTATTTCCCAATCCTGCCACCAATATCTCACCTTCATCGGGAACAAAATTCCTTATCTCCTTTGCTATTATCTCCGCTTCTTTTTTTAAATCTCCTATGTTATCCGTAATCGGCAAACATTCTATCGTTATATACTTCCCGACAGGCTTGCCTATCATATCTGCCGTTTCTCTGTCTGTTACCGATATCCTTGTTATCTTCAGTTCACCTTCTTTTATCTCCTCTTTCTCTATCCCTTTTAAGCTTTCTTCCGTTTCCGTATTCTCTATCGCTAAATCTGTTCTTGACTGCATATACAACATCCTCCGTTAATTTCTTTATTCTCTATATAAATTATAAGCAATTTATAAAAAAACATTCGTTAAACTATCAAAAAAAATGGTCTTTGTTTTGGTAAGTATGTCAAAAATACTTGTTGACAATCTTTCATTTCAAAAGTATAATTAAGGATGTTGGATTATAGGAAAAAAGGTAATTGTGAATTTTTTAGTGTATGTATTTGGAGGCTCTTATGAAAAAGTTTATTTCAGCTATCGCTTTATCAGCTGTTATTTTATCGGTTTTATCTTTGTCTGCCTGCGGTGATGAGCAGAATTCGGAGGCATCTGTTGAAGAAAGCATACCCGTTTCTTCCGTCGTTTCAGAAAATGTACAGGAAAGTTCTCAGGAAACAAGTCAGAAAAGCCAGTCTCCCAAAACTGCAATATCTTCTTCACAGATAGCTCAGATTAAATCTTATATTTCTTCTTATCAGAAAATGCCTGAATTCAATTCAAAAGCCGGTAACATAGATGCACGTTCAATCGCTCAGAACAAAACGGTTACTCTTATCTGTGACAATGCAAATCTTTCTTATACCAAACTCGTTGTCGAACAGTTCAAGGTCGCTTCAGAAGCTGTCAAATTTGCAAAAACTATCGTTGCAAAAACAGACGGCACGGATGATTCCATAAACAAGGCTCTTAACAATGCTGTTAACGACAAATCGGACATCATCATCCTTTTTGGCAATATAAACAAAGACAAATTTTCCACAAATATAGAATACGCTCAGGCTAACGGTATTGAAGTAGTATCTGCAGGCTGTATCACGGCAGGTCAAAATGACCATTTCGCTGATTATACCATGCCCGTTGACTATAATATCATGGGCAGGACTCTTGCTGATTGGGCTATTACCAAAACTGACGGAAAACTTTATGCACTTGCAATAAACTGCACCGATTCCGTACAGTCCAATACTATCGCAACCGGTTTTAAAAATGAATTTGACAAGTATATCGGCGACGTTACCGGTCGCTGTCACGGTATCAACATTTCTTATGCCGAAGCTGAAAAAAACCTCTCCGATAGTATCGAAAAAGCTGTCAAAGAAGATAAAAACATAAACTATATAATCGTCTTTGACGAAAATATGATAAATGAAACCGTCGTTACCCTTGAACAGCTCGGATTGAAAATCCCCGTTATCTCGACAGGCGGTTCAGATGATGCCTTTGCATCAACTCAAAAGGGTTCAGTTGAAATGCTCGTTGCTCAAAGCTATGAATGGACAGCTTACGGAATCGTGGATTACGCTTTGAGAATACTTGGAAATGCCGATATACCAAAAGAACAATACGTTCCTTTCAGAGTGCTTACTTCCGATATCATCAAAGACGAAATTGCTAATTTCGGTGGTATCAGCGGCAATTTCAACCGTATCGCTTTCGGCTCATACTTCGAGTACGGTTATGATTATCTCTGGCAATTATAATAATTCCACAACAGGCGATATAAAAAATCGCCTGCTATTTTTTGCAAAAATAAATATTTTTCTGAAATTCGACCTTTCGGGGTCGAATTTTTTTGTTTTTTGACGTATGGCTGAAAGGAGTTTTTATTAAATGAAAAAAAATCTTAATACAAAAGAAAAACTTTTCTGTGTGTTCTACTCCTCCTGCGGCAATGCTGCTGAATCCGCTATGCTGGCAGGTTTTGACGAACCTCAAAAAGACGGTAATCTTCTTATCGTCCGTGATGATATCAACGACTTTATCAATTCGGTCAATAAGAAAAAATTGAACTTCCTCTCCCAAAAAGCCCGTATCGGCTATGAAAGGCTCGCTTTCGGCAGTTTTAATGATGCTGTCACCTTACTTTTTTCCGACAGTCCCTCACAGGAAACTTTATCTTCTCTTGATCTTTTTAATGTCGCTGAAATAAAGCGTCCTAAAGACGGGGCTATGGAAATAAAATTCTTTGACCGTATAAAAGCTCTTGAAAAACTGGAAATGCTGAATCAATCTCAGCAAAATTCAACCTCCGATTTTTACAATGCTATTCTTAACGGTATCAAAAATTCACAGGATGATGACGGCGGTGGCTCTGAATGAATTTTAAACCCTTTTCAAAAAAACAGCTTGATGTCCTGAGCTGGTGGTCCCCTTCACGCAAAACTTCAAGGTTTGACGGCATTATCTGCGACGGTGCCGTCAGAAGCGGAAAAACTCTCTGCATGAGCGTTTCTTTTATATCATGGGCTATGTTCTCCTTCAACAATGCAAATTTCGCTGTATGCGGAAAAACTATCAAGTCCGTTAAAAGAAATGTCGCTGTTCCTCTTATCCGTATTCTGCGTGAAATAGGCTTTGAAGTTACCGAAAAAATTTCCCTCAACGTCTTTGAGGTATCTCTCAACAACATTAAAAACACTTTCTATCTCTTTGGCGGACGTGATGAAAGTTCAGCCGCTCTCATTCAGGGTATGACTCTTTCCGGAGTCCTCTTTGATGAAGTCGCTCTTATGCCACGTTCCTTCGTTGAACAGGCTCTTGCACGCTGTTCCGTGGAAAATTCAAAGCTCTGGTTCAACTGCAACCCCGAATATCCTCAGCACTGGTTCTGCACAGAATGGGTCAAAAAAACATCTGAAAAAAACATCTATTATCTTCATTTCTCTATGGACGATAATCCCTCATTATCCGACAGGATACGTCAAAGATATAAAAATCTCTACTCGGGCAGCTTCTATGACCGTTTCGTACTCGGTAAATGGGTCGCTACGGACGGTCTTGTCTATCCTTTTATGTCTGATGACAAAATGCTCTATGATGTCCCGAAATGCACCTTCTCAAAATTTGCCGTTTCATGTGACTACGGTACGGTCAATCCGTCTTCATTCGGTCTGTGGGGACTTTACGGCGACTCATGGTACAGAATTGACGAATACTATTATTCCTCTCGCCGTGAGGGTTCTTCCAGAACCGATGAGGAACATTATTCCGCTTTATGCGACCTTATCTCTGACAGGGAAATATCCGATATTGTTGTTGACCCGTCTGCCGCAAGCTTCATTGAAGTTATCCGACGACACGGACGTTTCAATGTAAAGCCCGCAAAAAACAATGTCATTGACGGTATACGTCAGACAAGCACCGCCCTTAAACAGGGCAAAATAAAAATCTGCCGTTCCTGCACAGACTGCATACATGAATTCGGTCTTTATCGCTGGGACACCGGAGGAAAAGATTCCCCTGTCAAAGAAAACGACCATGCTATGGATGATGTACGTTACTTTGTTACCACTATTCTCAACGACCCGGAAGATGACGAATTTTTCGCTTTTGCTTCCGACAGATAATCTTAAACGGAGGTGATATATAAATTGGCTCTCTTTAATTTCCGAAATAAAACCAAATCCGACTTCAAAATTCAGACTGCCGTTTCGGACGGCTATCAGAATAATTTTTCCTCATTTCTCAAATCCTCACGCTCGATTTGTGAACGCTCTCTTTACAAGTCGCTTAAAGACAGCGTTCCAATAATTGATGCCGCTATATCAAAAATCATAAGGCTCATTGGCGATTTCAAAATAAAAACCGATTCCCCTGTTCTTGATGAACAGATAAATCATTTCTTCAAAAATGTTCGTGTCAATGCCTGTGAAACAGGTATAAGCAGTTTCCTTTCATGCTATCTCCAACAGCTTCTGATATACGGCACTGCCGTCGGCGAAATAGTTCCCGACAGCTCATGCAAAAATATCTCCGCTCTTTACAATGCCTCTCTCGACAACATCGACATTTCATACGACGTAACTCCTCTCAATGTCAAAATATGTGCCGTTGCCTCAAACGGTGATAAAATTCCCGTCAAATATCCTGCACTTGTTCTGTTCAGTTCTATCATGCCTGAACCCGGACAAATTTACGGTACTTCTATCCTCAAGGGTCTGCCTTTTATTGCCGACACTCTTATGAAAATATTCAATGCTGTCGGCACTAACTGGGACAGGGTCGGAAATGTCCGTTTTGCCGTTTCATACAAGCCTACCGAAAATGAACGTTCTTTCTCAAAAGACCGTGCAAGGCTCATTGCAGAAGAATGGAGCAAGGCTATGAAAAGTCCTCAGCCTAAGGATTTTATTACAGTCGGTGATGTCAGCATAAAAGTTATCGGTGCGGACAATCAAATACCCGACAGTAATATTCCCGTCAGACAGCTCCTTGAACAAATCATTGCAAAACTTTCAATCCCTCCTTTCCTGCTCGGTCTGTCATGGTCTTCAACAGAAAGAATGTCTTCACAGCAAGCCGACATTCTTACAAGTGAACTTGAATATTACCGACGTATACTTGATTCCGCTATTACCAAAATATGCGACACCTATTTCAAACTCAATGCCGTAAACACCAAATTTGAAATAGTTTGGGATAATATCAATCTTCAAGACGAAGTTGAACTTGCAAAGGCTCGTCTGCTCAATGCTCAGGCTCTACAAATAGAAAATAAACTTGAAAGGAACGATTAAATGACAAACAACAACGATATCCGTGACGGTGAACTCGAACTTATAAACAAACTTACCCGTCACCCTCTTTCAAAAGATGATGTCTACACATTTTCCGTTGTCCTCTGTGACAACGAAATTGACAGGGACTTTGAAAGATTTTCCGATAATGCTCTTGATACCCTTGCGGAATTATTCAAAGGTGTAACGGGTATCACTGACCATGACCCAAAATCTTCAAATCAGACTGCACGCATCTTTTCATGCAGCTCCGAATTTGTCCCCGATAAATTTACTTCCGACAACAAGCCCTATAAACGTCTCCTTGCAAGGGCTTATGTCCCTCAATCTACCGATTCCGCCCAATTTATCTTATCACTCGAAAGCGGTATCAAAAAAGAAGTCAGTGTCGGATGCTCCGTAAAAAAACATATCTGCTCAATATGCGGAAAGGATATTTCATCCTGTATGCACTCAAAAGGCAGATATTATTCAAACAAATTATGCTTTGCTATTCTTGATGAACCTACGGATGCCTATGAATGGTCTTTTGTAGCCGTTCCTGCTCAGAAAGCCGCCGGTGTCATCAAAAACTTTGACCCGAAAGGAGATAATTTCTTGACTATCGAAAAAAGACTTTTCACAGGTGAAGAACAATCCTTTACCTCTGATGAAGTGAAAGAACTTGCGGATATATTTCGCTCTCTTAAACAAAAAGCGGCTGACGGTGATATTTACCGACAGTCACTCGTTAAAAATCTCAAAACCCTTTCAGCCGTCGCTGTGCCCGAACTCAATGCAGATACTCTTGAACATATTACGGAAAATCTCTCCGTCAATCAGCTCAATGAACTTATCAACGCTCTTGAAAAAAAGGCGGCTGACATTCTTCCGGTGAAGCCTCAGCTTTTCAGCGGCACTTCAAAAAATACAAACTCAAACAATAATATTTACAAAAACATTTAAGGAGGACATTTATTATGACATTTGATAGAATCAAACTTGAAAAAGGTATGTATGCCAACGGAAAATCTCTTACGGATATTCTCGAAGAACTCGACCCGTCCGAGAATTATAAAAATACCGATATGAGCGGTCTTGACGCTTTCCAGCGACAGCTTAAACGCTATGACATAAAAGTTTGCGGCTCTGATTCCGACCAGGTACAGAAGTTTTTCCAGACTTCAAACTCAGCCGCTCTTTTCCCCGAATATGTTGCCCGTGCAGTAAAACAGGGTATGAAAAATGCCGCTCCTCTTTCCGAAATAGTTGCGGCAACAACTGTTATAGACAATCTCGATTATCGTTCAATTTCGGTTTCTCCGCTCACTCTTTCTGCAGACCCCGTTTCCGAAGGCGGTCTGCTTCCTCAGACTGACATCAGGACAAACCCGAATCTTGTTTCCCTCAAAAAACACGGCAGACTTCTCACAGCTTCATACGAATCCATAAAATATCAGCGTCTTGATATTTTTACTGTAACACTTCGTCAAATCGGTGCATATATAGCAAGAGAACTATTTAATGATGCCGTATATGTACTCGTCAACGGTGATGGCGGTGACAATGCTGCCGAAACCGTTTCTGCCGATTCACAGACACTTACTTACGGCTCTCTTATCAAGCTCTGGGCTAATATCGCTCCGTATCAGCTCAATACCATTCTTGCCCCCACTGCACTTATGCAGCAGCTTCTTAATATGTCTGAAATGAAAGATGCAAATGCAGGTCTTGATTTCCACGGTACAGGCAAAATGATAACTCCTCTCGGTGCTAATCTCGTTCATGCTCCGTCACTTGCAAGCAATAAAATTCTCGGTCTTGATAAAAACTGTGCCCTTGAGATGATACAGTCCGGCGGTATCGTGGTGGATTCCGACAAACTCATTGACAGACAAATCGACAAAGCCGCTGTCAGCTGTACAGCAGGTTTCTCCAAGATATTCAGCGACTCCGCTAAGATACTTTCTCTTTGATCCGGAGGTGTGACGGTTGAATATTGAAAATATTATTTCCGTTTTCAGCCGTCTTTCGGGCATTGATCAAGAATCTTCTGTAACTCTGCGCTTTATCTGTGAAAATACTTTTAACTATATACTTTCACACTTAAAGCCCGATGCCGATATATGCCGCTGCAGCAGCAAGCTTGAATATGCTGCTGCAGCTCTCGCATATTACAGATATATTCTTTGGCATGATACCGAAAACGGTGAAAATATTACTGTCGGTGATATCTCCGTCAAAAGCTCCGCTGACAGGCTTGAAAAGGCTTACACGATATATAGCCAGGCTGTTTCCGATATCTCCGATATCTTTGATGACGGCGGTTTTGTATTTGAGGGGGTATGATATGAACAGGATAAAAAATGCCATAAAAAAAACAGGAACTCCGATTTCCCTTACTCATAATGATACTCAAACCTACGGCTATGGTGTATTATATCCTGTCCGCTATCAGCAAAAAACTTTCGGGAATATTTCAAATACTCCTCAGGGACGTACCGAAAACGGAAGATATACACTGTTTGCCGAAACAGAGTTTTTGCTGGATGCCGAATACGGTGATATTATATCCGATAACAAAAATCAGTATATTCTCTTATGGAAGGATATGTATTACTTTAAAGAAAACAGCTATGCAAAGGCTTGTATAAAAATTATTACAGATCGGGAGTGATGATTTGATCAGCGATTTTACTCAACAGCTTTATGATTCCGCTTTGAACGACCATTTTTTTGACAGATTCGGACTTATACTTGAAAACGACTTTCAACAGCTTAAATTCCCCGTCAGAAATGATACCATATCATTCGGTACAGAAAAAAATGACAGACTCAATTTTCTTTTGGGATACGATATTTTTGAATCGGGTGACGAGAAAACTGTTGTTACAATCCTCACCGATGAAAAATCGGGCGGTGCTTACTGTGAACAGTGTGCAAAGGATATCTGTATGAAAATCCTTGAACTTGATACCGACAAGATGATAATTTCCATTGCTGTCGACAGGTGCGTATATGACCCGAATTCATTTGCCTATAAGGTCAAAATGTCATTCGGACTGCGTGAAATTGCCGCTGGTATTTGAAAGGAGTGGTTTCTTGGAAAAATTCAAATCAATTTCGGGCAGAGATGTCTGTGTCTATATAAACGGCCGTCAGCTTTTACAGGCGGAAAATGCCGAGGTCAGGGAAATATCTCAGCTGCATAAAGTCAGAACCTGCTTTTTAAACAGCGACCTTGCACATATCAAAACAAAACCAGAATATAAGCTTATCCTTTCAAATATGAAATTCCGTCAGCCATTTGAAAATCTCAATTTTCACGATTTGGACAATTTTATGGTGGTACTTACATTTGACGATACAAGGATAACCCTTTCAAACTGCTTCTGGAATGACTTCCATCTGACCGCCGACAAGGAAAAATTCCGTGAATGTATAACTCTTACCGCATTGGATATGGAGGTGGAAAATATTACATGAAAGAAATTGAAATCATAAAAGACTATGCAAGGGCTACCAATCTATACGGCGATGATTCGTCAGTCCTTGCAAATATTTCGGATATGCTTGAATATGATATGCTTCGGTATGACAAACTGATATTTTCGGAGGGGGATGCCTATGAATACTGACGGTAAAATGAGCTATAAGGATTTTATATTTCCCGTCAATCCCTATGTCATAAAAATATCCCGAAAGAAAAATACCGCTGTGCACAAAATCCCTTTTTATGCGGATAAAATTTTCGACCTGGGAGAACAGAACAGGATAATATCAGGCGAAGGGGAATTTTTCGGCTCGGACTGTCTTGAACAGTTCGAGCGTCTTGAAAAAGTATTTTCATCAAGAGAGAGCGGAATATTATACATTCCTTCACAAAAGCCTTTATTGGCTGTATTTGAATCCCTTGAGCTTATCGCACAGGATATTGAAAATGTCATCAAATACAGCTTCCGTTTTATTGAGATAGCCGATGACGGCAATGACGATATCCCCCAATACTGTATCTCCGACGGAAACAAATCTTTGTGGGATTATTCTTATGAATTCGGCATAGATATTGAAACTCTGGTAAAAATAAATACAGATATTCTTCGTCCCGATATTCCCATCAGTCACGGCAGGAGGGTCAAACTATGCTGAAATACATTATCAAAGACATTTACGGAAACGAAACCGTTTTCAGGAAACCTCTCAAAGTAAACTTCGTTTCATCCGAGGATGCTCCCGCTGACAGTCTCACCGCTGTTTTTTCAGCTGACGGAACAATATATCCCCTGCTGTCGATAGAAGTCCTCGATAACAATGACCGTATTTTTTTCGGCTATATAGATACTCAAAGCGATGAACAGACTATCAGCGGAATATTCCTGACAGTTACCGCAAGAAGCATTGCAGGTATTTTACTTGACAATGAGGCACTTCCTCAGACATATTCCATGGTATCAATGAATGACCTTATGAAAAGGCATTTTGAACCTTTCGGTTTTCATCATTTCAAAGGAACCCGTAAAACTTTTGATGATGAATTTATCATAACTAAAGGTATGAGCGAATGGGCTGTACTTGCCAATTTCTGCAAAAAATTCACGGGTACTGTTCCAAAAATAGACTGCTACGGAAATATTGATATTTCCGAAAATAAAGACAATGACTGCATTTATATATCTTCAAATCAGTGCATTTCAAAAAAACACACTCTTAAAAGACATATTCTTATTTCAATGATAATGGAAAGGGCTGCCGTTTCTGACGGATATGTAATGCCGTTTGAGGATGAACTTGCAAAAAGCCTGAAAGTCAATAAAAAAAGATACATAAATACAGTGGATAATAAAAATCTTTCTCCGATGAGTGCAAGGAATATTCTCGACAATGCCGATAATAAATATGAACAGGTAATACTTGAAATATCGGGCTGTATAATTTGCCGTGTGGGTGACGAACTAATTATCGACAATGAAGACAAAAAATATATTATAAAAGAAATACATTATTCCCTCGGAGTGGAAGGCGAAAAAACAAGAGTATATGCGGAGGTGAAATACATTTGAAGATATCAAGAAATATATCCGAAAACAGTAAAAATAATATTTCGTGTATTTCGGGAAAAGTAGTTTCATGTGCCGACAGAAGAATATCCGCTTCCGTATCCGACGGAACAGGTCATTTCTGTATAGTCACTCCAAAAGGTATTGACTATGTGCCTCAGCCTAATGACGATTCGGTGGTCATATCGGATGAAAATGACAGATTCTGCATAGGGGTAAGGCGTGCGGACAATCGTTATGATATAGAGCCGGGGGAACTTGCACTGTATTCTCTCGGCGGTGCAAGTATCGTACTTAAAAATGACGGCACTATATATATAAACGGAAATAAATGGGAGGAATGATTTTATGAATAACAGCGACTATATCAGTCAAAAATTATATATCCTTCTTTCAGCCAAAAAAGGCGGATTTATATATGACCGTGGACTTGGCAGCGATATTTTCAAAGCAGATGTATCACAGCCCGACTGCATACCCTTGATAGAAGCACAGGCAAGAGCGGCTCTTACCGAATTCCCACAAGCAGAAATCGTTGGTGTGACTGCAGAAAATACCGGTATTTGTGTAAGCGTTCAGCTTGATGACGAAATATACGAAATAGATATATAAGGAGAAAAAATATGTCATATACATATAAACAGATACTTGACAGAATGAATAATAAATTCACCGAGCTTTCGGGATATGAGCCTGAAAATGCAAGTGATTCGGAAATAAAAATAAAGCTCCTTGCAGGAGAATTATATTCTCTCTGTACGGAAATCGACAGGATAAAATTACAGATGTTCCCCAATACCGCAACAGGACAATATCTTGATATGCACGCCCGACAAAGGGGTCTTTCGAGAATAAAGGGAGATAAGGCATCCGGCTTTGTGATATTCCGCCTTGATATGCCCGTTGACCATGATATTACTATCCCAAAGGGAACTGTATGTTCAAATTCAGACGGTTCATTGCGTTATCTCACGGTATATGATGAGATTATACCAAGAAATACAACCGAAAGACTTATCGAATGTGAGGCTGAAAACAGCGGTCAGCAGTACAATGTTGCAAGGAATATCGTAAAGGTTATGATAACATATTTTTCGGTCGGTATGAGCATTACAAACGCAAGCAGTTTTATAGGCGGAACCGATGACGAATCTGACGAGGCTTTCAGAAAAAGAATAGAGGAAAGCTATAAAAATACTCCGAATGGTGCCAACGAACAGTATTATATAAATCTTGCAAAGTCGGTAGATGGAATACACTCCGCAACTGTGACAGGTTCCATGCAGTCCGGAGGTATAAATGTATGTGTCGGCGGAAAGGGTGGCGTACCCTCAAATGATGCTTATCAGAATGTAATAGATCTGCTGAATATAAGCTGTCCTTTCGGGATAAATTTAACGGTGACAACACCTGAACTTGTTACAGTGAATGTTACTGCGAGTATTTCAGTAAAAAACGGATATAACGAAAGTGAAACACTTGCAAATGTGCAAAGAAGCATCGCTTCTTTCTTCAGCGAACTTGCGGTGGGAGAAGATTTCAAAACAGCGGCACTCGGAAAGGCTGTTTATGAATCCTATGGAGTCGATAATTATAGTTTTTCCGGTATGTCCGATATAAGCATAGGTGCAGGTGAACTCGCAAAATTGGGAACTGTCCACCTTACGGTCGCCAATTAAGACGGGAGGTTCTTTATATGTCTGAATTTCAGATAATGAGTAATATACTTTCTGCCACAGGAATATATGATATTTCCCCCGGCGAACCTGTATACGCTGAAATAATGGCGTATGCCGAAGGTCTTGATATGCTTTTTGGTGAAGTCGAAGAATTGCTGAGGGAATGCTTTGTAAGTACCGCTGAAAGTTATGGTCTTACATACCGTGAAGATTGGATAAAAAAATATATTTACAAAAGAAATGCAGATATTGATAACAGACGAAATTCGGTCATCAATACGCTTTCGGTGTGTCAGACGGACTATACTTGCAGCGGTATGCGAAAGATAAGCGACAGCTTCAATATCAACGGAAATTTTCATGCTTATACATCACCCTTGAAAGTGACTTTTGAATGTACGGATGCTATTACGGACACTCAGAAAAATATTATCGAAGACCAAATGAATGTTTGCTATAATATGTATTAATAAATAACAGGGAATGATGATATTGGCACTCGGAAAAAATGAAATATATCAGGCTGAAATAGTCGATTATACAACAGAAGGCAGCGGTGTATGCAAGATAGACGGGATGGCCGTATTTGTACCATCGGCGGCTGTCGGTGACAAGGCTGATGTAAAAATACTGAAAGCGGCTAAAAATTACGCTTTCGGTAAGATAGAAAATATAATTGCCCCATCAGAAAACAGGATATCACCCGATTGCAGTGTATTCGGAAAATGCGGGGGATGTATTTTCAGACATATAGACTATAATTCGGAACTTGCTTTCAAACAGAAAAGAGTATATGATGCCCTTACGAGAATAGGCGGAACAGACGGAAAACTGATAGGTGATATAATAGGTGCGGATAAAAGCGATTTTTACAGGAACAAAGCTCAGCTGCCCGTTACTCTCGACAGTGAGGGACAAGTGCGTGTCGGATTTTTTGCACCGAGAAGTCACCGTGCTATTCCCCTTGATGAATGTCGGTTACAGTCAAAGGCTTTTGATGAAGCTATAAGGATATTTCTTGATTGGGCAAATAAAAATCACATCAAACCGTATGATGAACAGACACATTCGGGAATACTACGTCATTTATATCTGAGATATGCCGAAAAAACAGATGAACTGATGGTGTGTATAGTTGCGAATGCCAATGAACTACGCAAGGAAAATCAACTTGTGCAAATGCTCTCGGATAATTTGAAAAATTTAAGAAGTGTTGTTCTCAATATCAATATGGACAAAACGAATGTGATAACAGGAAAGATTTGCCGTACTCTCTATGGTGAGGGATATATAACTGATATATTATGCGGTATGAAATTCAGAATATCACCATTGTCATTTTATCAGGTGAATCGCACACAGGCTGAAAAATTATATAAAAAAGCGGCAGAATTTGCCGAATTGAAGCCGAATGAAACATTGTTGGATATGTATTGCGGAACGGGCACAATAGGTCTGACAATGGCGGGATATGTAAAAAATCTTATAGGAGTAGAGATAATCCCCCAGGCTGTTGAGGATGCCAGAAACAATGCCGCTGTAAATAATGTAACAAATGCGGAGTTTATATGTTCCGATGCAGCCAAGGCGGCTCAAACCTTTAGAAAAAGAAATATACGACCTGACTGCATAGTCCTTGACCCTCCAAGAAAAGGCTGTGAAAGCAGTCTGATAGACACTATTGCAGAAATGTCACCGAAAAGAATAGTTTATGTGTCGTGTGACCCTGCCACGCTTGCAAGAGATGTAAAAATATTTTCGGACAGAGGATATATCGTACAAAAGGCTGTTCCTGTTGACCTGTTTCCACGTACACCTCA
>CACZZB010000001.1 GCA_902785555.1 uncultured Ruminococcus sp. | reverse complement strand
TCAAACATGAGTAGATTTAATGTCGAAAATGGACACGATGAACAAGGAATGAAACATAAAAGTTGCTTTTTATAACTTTTTATAAGTTTTCAGTAACGGAGAATGTCAAATGGAAAAAACTCCAAAGAAGCCTTTGAGCAGGAAATCAAAAAAGGCTCTTGTATCGGCAGTGATAACACTGCTTGTTGTAACAGCGGTGATACTTGCAAATCTGATATCGTCGGTGCTTACACAGAAATACAGTGTATTCACCTCCGATATAACCTCGCTCAAATCATTTGAGCTTGCGGAACAGTCGAAAAATATTGCAAAGAATGTTGATAAAAAAGTAAAGATAACATTCCATTCCGAAAAAAGGGATTATGAAAACAGAGACCCCTATTGCAAGCAGACTTCTGTTATAGCAAATGAGCTTGCGAAACTTTCAAACGGAATGATAAGCGTTGAATATATAGATGTCGTAAAAAATCCCGCACTTGCAAACAGCTATACGGAGGAGGACAATCTTACAGCGAATGATGTAGCCGTTTCATGCGGAGATAAAAGAAGACTGCTGAAGGTAAGCGACCTGTTTACATTTGAGGTATATTCAAGCGAATATCAATATATAGCATCATCACAATCCGAACAGGTCATAGATAATGCGATAGTAACGGTAACAAGCGATATTGAAACGAAAGTAGCAGTTGTTTCCGAAAGCGATTCGGATGATTATAAATATTTTATCAGGACACTTGAATCGAATAACTATGATGTATCGGAAATTTCGCTTGAAAAAGATGAATTATCGGATGATATTCAAATGGTGGTAATATATCAGCCCGAAGATGATTTTTCAACAGATGCACTTTTGAAATTGGATGCCTTTATGTCGAATGATGATAAATACGGCAAGAATCTTTTGTATATTCCGGATATGGGCGGTGCAGAACATCCAAACCTGGATAAGTTCATAAATATGTTCGGGATAGGTGTATCAAACGGTATTGCATTTGAATACGATTCATCATCCCGTTATTATGCAAGCGACTATTATGAATATATATTCTGTGACTTCGGCTCTAATCTTTACAGGGAAAATCTCTCAAAAGATAAGGAAATGCCTGTTATGACGGGCATTTCAAGACCGATAGCGATAAAAAACGATAATGTTGAGCCTCTTTTGGTATTGTCGGAAAAATCGGGTATTTTACCGTATACGGCAGACGACAGCTGGTCAATGGAAGATGCCGTAACGGGCAATATATGTGTCATGGCACAGTCAAGTGTCGGTGAAGGGGATAATAAATCCACTCTTGTTGTAATGGGTTCGGGAGAAATGATATCGCAGAAATATTTCATAAACGGTCTGGGAAATCAATATTATATCATGACAATGCTGGGTGAACTGAATAATCGCAGTACCAAGATAATAAGCCTTCCCGACAAGACTATAACGAATTTTGATATAAATACGGATGCACATACAAGATTCTGGATAGGATTCGTAATGTATGCGGTGATACCACTGATGGTGCTCGGATGCGGTTTCACGGTATATCTTGTAAGAAGAAATATGTGACAGGTGATATATGAAAATGACAAAGAATAAAAAAATTATCATAGGTTCTGCTTTGGCAGTAGCTGTTCTTGGTATCTTACTTGCGATAGTGCTTGGACTTCCGTCGGAAAATGATAATACGGATATTGATAATAAGGACATAATCCTTTTTGACAAATCGGCTTTTGATGTAGATGATATTACCGTCAAGAATCAAAGCGGAGAGTATCAGCTTCTTGGATATGATTATTCAAAGGGTTCGGAAAGCAGCAGTGAGGATATCACGTTTATTTATACTATGCAGGGATATGAAAATTCAATGCTTTCAAAACTGATGACGGATAATCTCATATCCGAATGTAAGACGGTCGCAGCAACGAGGATAGTTGACAAGTCGGGTAAAAAATACAAGGATTACGGTCTTGATAAGCCGACAGTCGAAGTAAAGGCAATATATAGTGACCTGTCGGAAAAGGATATGTTTTTCGGTAATGAGGCACCCGATAAAAGCGGCACATATTGCCGTATAGACGGTGATAAAAATGTCTATCTTGTAAATTCGGGTTCAATAGATATGTTTTTTACGGATAAATTGCAGATGTTTGAAAAGCAGCTTACGAGTGAGATAGAGGAGTCCGAAAAAATAACCGAAGTAAATATATCGGGCACGGCATTTGATAAGGATATATATATAAGCAGAGAAAAAAATTCTGTTATAGATTCATTGGCATATACAATGACATCTCCTTATCCCGCAGCGTGTGATACAAGTGCCGTAACGGAATTTGCATCATCTTTCTTTGGTGTTTCAATGTCAAAGGTCGCAGCGGCAGGTGTCGGACAAAAGGAGCTTTCGGAATATCGTCTTGACAAGCCGTATATGAATATAAGTATCAAAACCGATAAAGACAGGACTGCAAATATTTTAGTTTCGGAAAAAGACAGTTACGGAAATTATTATATCATGAAATCGGGCGGTACTATCATATATGCCGTTGACGAAGATGATGTGTTCAAATTCTATGATACAGACCACAGATATTTCCTTGACAGTCCGATATATAAGCCGAATATGTCGCATATTGATTCCATGAAGATATCTTATCAGGATAATATATATGAATATTCATTCAAAAGGATAGAGTCTATAAATGACCTGCATGAATATACTTCTGAAACGACTGTTTATTATGATGGGAAAAAGATAAATTATATGAATTTGTATAATTTTATCGTAAATGTTTCAAAGATATACCGCACAGATGATGTACCTGAGAGTATTGACGGCTGTAAAGAGATATTCAGGATAAGTTCGGTCTTTGATGAAGGCAGCACTTATGAATCAGTGCTGTATCAGGATAAGGAGAATAAGATAATAGCTGTGACTAATGGCAATATTGAAAGCTATGTAGATGAAGAATATGTCAATAAAGTCATAAAGCAGTCGCCTGAAATACCTACTGATGAAACAGTCGAAGTCTTGGAAGATAAATGAAAAATATCCGCAAAGTTTTAAAGTGCTTTGCGGATATTTTTTGCTATTCATGGGGAATAATTGCTGACTGCATTGAATATATCCGATATCCTGTACCATGTCGGGAAATTTACGACACCTGTTACGGGAAGCTCGAATATTTCCTGAAATATCCTGACAGCCTGTGCGGTTTTCGGACCGTATATGCCGTCAACGGCAAGTTTGCCGATAAGAGGATAGTTGTTTGAGATAGTATTGAGCTGACGCTGTATCGTGCGGACAGGCTCTCCTCGGGAACCTATCTGCTGTATGCCCGAAAATGAGAGGGGTATGCCCGAAACTTTTTTTGCTTCTTTAAGAACGATATTATATCCGTAATAGTTTTTCAGTATCTGAATGGCGGAATATCCCTGTTCGGCAAGTTCCTTTGAACCCCATTGACTGAGCCAGCCTTGACGGACTACTCTTACACCGTCACTGTACTGTGTGAAAAGAGGCTGATTTATATCGGGACGGGATATATAAAGAGTAAAAATTTCGTCAACGATATCGGAAATTTCCTGAAATATGTTTCGTCCGTAGGAAAACGCCTGGTCATAGGCTGTTGAGCTTGTTATGGTAAAGTCATATCCTTTGCTCCTGTACCACTCGGTATAGACACGGCTGAGGGTGAATGAAAGGATGGCAAGGATATTTGCCTTCAGAGCCTCACGGGGCCAGCTTGCATAAATTTCACTGCTTGCGACATTTTTTATATAGTCCTTGAAAGGCAGTGTATAATCAGGTGCGGAACGGTCTGACGGTACGCCTGCATGAACGACTATGAACTGAGGTATGACAGGTTCGGGAAGTACGACCAGATTACTTGCAAAGGGAAGTCTTTTGACTTCGGATTCGGGGATTTTCGGAGGAAAATTACCCCACAGAGTCGGATAGGGGATATCTATATTTTCAAAATTCTGAACGAGGGATACATTCTGAATTGCAGTAGTATCGGGATATATCTGTATATTCTGTATAAAAGCACTCTGATAGCCTTCGAGAGTCACACGCATATTGTATTGATTGAAAGGTCTTGGCTGGTCAAAGTTCATTGAATTTTCAATCGGAGGAGCGGAAAGCATTACAGGGGAGAGCTGTCCCTGTGAATCTGTCTGAGCTTCTTCGATGACAGTATCATTTTCGGGAGAGATTATTTCCACTTTTGCATTTTGGGCGGGTCTTCCGATGTTATTAAGAAAAACATTGGTTTTGAGAAGTCCGAAACCACCGCTTATATTATCAACCTCGGGCATACAGATGTTCTCCTTTCAGGGTGTTGTTATATTATAGTTGATGACCGTTTCACGGACGGATGCAAATGTATTGTAAAGATTCATTTTCCCGTAGCCCCATTGATTATTGGGGTAGATGATATTTTCGTCACGTACACATCCGCTTATGAACAGATTTTTTATCAGGTCACCGTTTATTGTCGGCATATTGTTTTTGATGATACCCCATTCCATCAATAAAGCGGCAGCACCTGCCGTAACGGCAGCAGCGGCACTTGTTCCCGTCATAGTCCCGTAGCCTGTCGGAAAAACACCTTTTATATTTACTCCGGGTGCCACAAAATCGGGGGATATCTGAGGAACTCTCGTAGGTCCCCATGATGAAGATACAGACAGACTTCCGTCATTGGGATTATATGCACCGCAGGTTATTGAACGGATAGCCGTTGCAGGATATACTATCGTGTATTCGGGGATAGGCTTGAGAAATTCAACGCTGTCGGATACCTGTCCCGTTATGGGCAGCCATGCCCAGTATTTTCCGTCAATAACATTGTCACCGAAAATTTTTATATCCCATATCCCTGCTGTTGCATTTCTGAAACCGACTATGAGATTATTATTTATATCCTTGAAATATTTTATATAAACAGTGGTATCTTCAAAGACTAATTTTTCTGAGTATTCCAAGCCTGATTTGAAAGGTGTACGGGGGATGGTTTCACCTGTCGGGGATATTACTCCGAGTGATACTTTGTCAAAAGCGGGACCGAATATTACCACTGAAAAAGATGCTCCCTGTTCACCTACACGGATACTTATATTCTCAACGCTTCCGTTCAGTATTTTTCCCTGAGTGTGATGCTTTGCATTGGATTCGTTTCCGGCAGCCGTTACGAAAGCATAACCGGCTCTTTGGGATACGAATGAGATGTAATCTTCAAAGAGAGTATTTCCGTCATGGGCACTTGAATTTGAACCCATTCCGATACATATTACAGCAGGCATTTTGAATTCGACAGCCTTGTCTATGATATATTTTATTCCCAAAAGATAATCGGAGGATTCGTATAAATTGGGATTATCGGGGGAAAGCAGATATCTGTTTATATAATAATCCCTTGCACGCTTTAACTTTACTGCAATGATATTTGCATTCGGAGCAGCACCTATATATTCACCATTGTGATTTCCTGCAGCGACTGATGCAAGAAAAGTTCCGTGTCCGTCCTCGTCCATTGACGGAACAATTCGGAAAGGAGTTTCGGACTGTATAGCTTCATTGATTTGTTCCTGACTGTAAGTTGAACCGAAATACAATCCGTCAGACCTTTCACCGTCTATACTTTGGTCCCATATACTCAGGATTTTGCTTGTACCGTCCTCAAACTGAAAAACCTTTTCGGTATAGTCAATTCCCGTGTCGATTATTCCTATGATGACTCCGTAGCCTGTCAAATCGAGAAAAGGCTGATTGAGTACCTGTGAGATACCGCTTGCTTCATTGCTCTGGATATCAAGAGGTGACATTATTTTCGGATAAAAAGAAAGAAAGTCGCTTCCAAGGTCTACGAGTAATTTTTGGATATATTTTTCATTTGTATAGACTACCGCATAGCTGTTTTCAAGCTGTGTACCGACATGGATATACGGCTTGTCCTGTATATATTCACGGAAACGTCTTGTATTTATCACCTGGAAATCGACTGTTGTAGGAAGCTTTACATATTCTTCAAGAGGCAAATCGTCTTCATTTACTGTCATATCTCAAAACCTCCCCATTGGTATTTTTCCATGTATGAAATGGAATTACTGAGACACAGGGTACCATAACCGAAAGTGGGATTGGGATATGATATTCCCGAAACCCTGTTTGCACCTATGCGGAGAAAGGCTTTTATCCTTTCACCGTACAGAAAGGGAGCATTATTGTTGACAATGCCCCACTGCATCATAAGAGCGGCTGAACCTGTCACGAAGGGAGCAGCAAAGCTGGTTCCCGTGAAAGCGTCATATCCTCCTCCCGAGCGTGCGGAAATTATATTGACGGCAGGTGCGGCAATATCGGGGATAAGAGCTGTGTCGGGCAAGCCTACTCCCGAAAATTCGGCAATATTTCCAAGCCTGTCGTTGTACCCCGATACCCTTATTATCTTATTTGCGGTAGACGGCAGAGTCATTGTATTATATATTGCAGGAGAGGAAAAATATGTTTTTGCGGTAACTTCTTCGACAGTGGGAAGCCATATATCAATATTGCCGTCAACGATGGTTGTCGGGATAAGCCGTAATTTCCATATACCTGAACGTATAGTTCCGGTCTGACTTTCAAGGTCAAAATAAATTTCCTGGTCGACTGAATATCTGCTCGGCTGACCGTAGATGACCGTGAGTTTTGTGTTGTCTATTCTGACGGTTTTCAGCCTGTTTTCAAGATTGATGATACCCGAACTCATGCCATTGGGGAATATAAGTTCAACGGCGAAGCTGTCGGCAAAATTTTTCCAGAGTGACAGATAAAATCTTTCAATTCCCGCAGCGGTGAAAAATTCAATTTGTTTTGTCTGATTTGATATAAGGGTGTCATGAAAATGATGTCCTGCACCGCCCTCATTGCCTGTGGGAATGACAATGACATTTTTCCATTCAGCCGTCATTGCGGAAATGTATTCCTCAAAAATGGAATTTCCCTTGTGTGAACCGCTGTTCATTCCGAAGCTCATGTTTATTGAAACAGGCTTTTGCAATAGTCTTGATTTTGAAACGATGTATTCTATTGCCCGCATGATTTCGGTACTCTGAGCGAAAAAATCATAGCCCTTGCGTCCGACTTTGACAATGATAAGGTCGGCTTTGAAAGCTACTCCGATATTTTCACCGTTGCTTGAATTTCCGTTTCCGGCAGCTATTCCGGCAACGGCTGTGCCGTGACCATTGAAGTCGTTTGACGGAATGATACTGAAAGGGTCATCGGACTGCAAAGCATCATTTATCTGCATTCGGGAATATTCCGTACCCTCACGGAAACCGTCCGGGGGAGAGCCTTCAACAGTCTGATCCCAAAGATACAATATTCGTGTAGTACCGTCATCATTCCTGAAATCAAAATGTGTATAGTCAATGCCTGAATCTATTATTCCGACAATAACACCGCTGCCGTTGAGGTCATAGCCGTAAGGACTTTGTACAGACCGTATGCAGGAGGATGTGAGATTGAAGCTCGTGCCCAAATATAGTCTTTTGGGAAGTTCGATATCTTCAATTTCGGGAAAGGTATAGAGTTCATTTATTTGATTGTCATCTATTAGGATTATAGCATAATTTTGTCCGAGAGTTTCAGCGGAAGCGTTCACCTGCTGTGCGACATTGAATATATCGCCGTTGTATTTTACGATTATTTCGGTAAGTGCCATAACATCACCCTTGAAAGTGAAAAATGTTTCAGATTCATTCCTGACAAATATATGCTTTATGTAAATGAAAAATTACCTGATAAAAAATGAGGAGCGGAAAAATTTTACTTCTCGCTCCTCGCTGCTCACTTTTAATTTTTTGAAGTCGGTTTTTTGATGAGAGCCATTGTCAGACCAAAGAAAATTGCAGCGGCAATTCCTGCCGAACAGGCTGTAAGTCCTCCCGTGAATGCACCGAGCCAGCCGTCTTCTGCAACACTTTCCTCAATGCCCTTTGCGAGTGAATAGCCGAAACCCGTCAGAGGAACAGTTGCCCCTGCTCCGGCAAAATCGACTAATGGTTCATAAATTCCCACAGCGGTCAATATTACTCCGAAAGTGACATATAAAACCAATATTCGTGCAGGAGTAAGTTTTGTTTTGTCTATGAGTATTTGTGCAATGACACACAAAATACCTCCTATTAAAAATGCATAAATGTACTGCATAAAATTTCATCACCCGATATTAGTTTTTACCTGAAAAATATTTTTATTCAGACAGAAGTGATGAAAAATCAAATTCAAAAAATAAAAATTTTTTTAAAAAAATTTGTGCATTTTAGATCATAATTTATGGGCAGTCGATTTTTTTCGACACTGGAATTTAGCAAATTGCAATAATCGGAATGAATGAATGTGTATAAAATCAATAGAAAAAATTTTTTAAAATTTATGTATATATATTGCATTTTTCGTTTTTATAATTTATAATTAATATATCAAGCGGTGAATGATATTGTATAACTTATGTCATTTTTTCCGTGAAATCAAAGGCGGTGCTATATTGAGTTTTTCACATAAACCTGTTTTGCTTGAACAGACTGTTAAGTCATTGAATATCAGACCTGATGGGATATATCTTGACGGAACAGCCGGAGGCGGAGGACATTCTGCCGAGATACTCAGGCATCTTCAAAACGGACAGCTTATATGTGTTGATCAGGACCCCGATGCTATCGAAACTCTTAACGAAAAATTCGGGAATTGTAAAAATGTAACGATAGTAAAGTCGAATTTCTCGGAAATAAAAAGTATAATATCGAATCTTGGCATATCATCACTTGACGGAGTGCTTCTGGATATAGGAGTTTCATCTCATCAGCTTGACACGGCTGAAAGAGGCTTTTCGTATCATAATGATGCACCCCTTGATATGCGAATGAGCCAAAGCGGTATAACTGCCGCAGAGCTTGTGAACAATTTGCAGTTCAGTGAACTTGTGCGTATTTTGTCGTTGTATGGAGAAGAAAAATTTGCAAAGAATATAGCCCGTGCAATAGAGCGTGAAAGGGCTGTCGAACCGATACAGACTACTCTTAGGCTTGCCGAGATAGTCAAGTCGGCTTATCCTCCGTCGAAAAGACATGAAAAACATCCTGCCCGAAAAACTTTTCAGGCATTAAGGATAGCCGTCAACGGAGAACTCGACAGACTGTCAAAAGGTCTTGACGGAGCATTTGACAGCCTTAAAAAAGGCGGCAGGCTTTCCGTGATAACTTTCCATTCACTTGAAGACAGGATGGTAAAGCAAAGAATGGCAAAATGGTGTGAAGGCTGTACTTGTCCGAAGGATTTTCCGATATGTGTATGCGGAAATAAACCAAAAGCAAGTATCGTTACAAAAAAACCTGTGGAGGCTGATGAGAGGGAATTGGAGGAGAATCCCAGAAGCCGAAGTGCCAAGCTCAGGTGCTGTGAAAAGATAGTTTGAAATGTGTTAATATATATAGCTCGTCTAATATTCATCCGATACAGACAGAGCATTTTCAGAAAGGGAGTATTGATATGGCACGTGATAAGTTGAATGCCGAAGCTTATGACCTGTCACTGTTTGAACCGCAGAAAAAGGTCAATAAAAGAGAAAATAAGAAAGAGAAAACCAATCTTATAAAGATAAATGCAAGTGAGAGCTTTAAGAATATAAGAAAGAAGATAAATGTTGCACTTGCGGTACGTCTTGCAGTATGTACGGCTTTGGCAACGGCGGTAGCTGCATGGATGGTGTGCAACTATGTTTCCATCAATGAGCTTACTCAGGAAATAAATGATGCACAAAGCTCGCTCATACATCAGTCAAATCTTGAAGCGGAATATCAGCTCAGGATAGACAGTAAGCTGACACAGAGCGAAATACAGAAATATGCAGAACAGAATCTCGGAATGTCACAGGTCAAAAATGCACAGAAAAGGTTTATTTCACTTTCGGACGGTGATATAGGCGAAGTAATAAGAGATGACGGCAAAAATACAGTCCTTGAATCGTTAAAAGGTATTTTCACGCACTCTTGAAGCATAAAGAACAGATTTCTGCAATAAGTATGTAAATATAAAAGTAGGTTGTAACACAATTATAACACATCAGTAGGGGAATTTTGTGTACAACCTGTTTTTGTATTAAAAAAGATATTGACAGGGGAAAGGAAGAATTAATATTTATGGCAAAGAGGGGTACGACTGCCAAATTATGGGTTCGCTCGGCTTTTATAATGGGGGCAATAATAATCGGACTGATTCTCGTATCGGCAAGATTATTGTATCTTCAGACCTTCATGGCGGAGGAACTGGAACAAAAGGCTGTTGAACAGCAGCTTTCGGATACGACCATTTCTGCCAGGAGAGGAAGTATATATGATAAAAACGGCAAAATGCTTGCCCAGAGTGTGACGGTCTGGAATATTGTGCTTGAGCCTGCAAATATAAAAACCGAGAAGGCAAGGTCGAAAATATCAAGCGGTCTTTCAAAGATACTTGGTATTGATGAAGCCGAAATTTACAGCAAAAGCAAAAAAAATAATTTTTACGAGGTAATCGCCCGAAAAGTGGCAACCGATGTCAAGGATAAAGTAATAGCATTCGGTGAAAAGCTCTATGAGGAAGACAAGATACCGCTGAGCGTGAAATATATCGAGGATTATAAAAGATATTATACGAATGATAATTTTGCGGCAGATGTTATAGGATTTGTAGGTGCCGACAGTCAGGGACTTTCGGGTATCGAGTATCAGTATGACGAGTATCTCAAAGGAAAGACGGGAAGGCTCGTAGTTTCAAGAAATGCGATAGGAAAGGAAATGCCTTTCCCGTATGAACAGAAGATAGATGCGACGGACGGATATAATCTGACATTGAGCATAGATGAGAATATTCAGAAGATAATGGAAAAATATGTCCGTGAAACCATAAAGGAATTCAATGTCGGCAATCGTGGCTGTGCGATAATGATAAATGTCAAGACAGGCGGAATACTGGGTTTTGCGTGCGAGGAGTCGTTTGACCCGAATGAACCGTTTGAGCTTGCAGACAAGGCTCTTGCTCAAAAAATAGATGCACTGCCCGAAAAAGAACAGTCAAAGGCATATACCGATGCTCTGAACAAGCAGTGGAGAAACAAGGGTGTCAGTGATACGTATATCCCCGGTTCTGTATTCAAAATGGTCATGGCATCTGCCGTATTGTCCGAGGGACTTATAAAACCCGAAACAAGATTTGAATGTGCAGGCTCGTATGCACCGTTTGAGGGTGCTCCCATGATAGACTGCTGGGAGAGTTCGGGACACGGTACGGAAACTCTTGAACAGGCTCTGTGCAATTCATGCAACCCTGCTTTTATGCAGATGGGCTTTATGCTCGGCAGAGAGAAATATTATGAATATTACGTTGCATTCGGATTTTCCGAAAAAACGGGAATAGATTTACCGGGTGAAAGTGATGATATCTTTTTCAATACCCCTTCACCCAATACCATACACGGAATGGATCTTACAGACCTTGCAGTAGGTTCTTTCGGTCAGAACTTCAAAATTACGCCTATTCAGATGATATCAGCTTGTGCAGCGATAGCCAACGGCGGAAATCTTATGCGACCCTATGTTGTATCGCAGATATCCGATTCAAAGGGAAATGTTGTCAAAACAAATGAACCGTTTGTTAAACATCAAGTTATTTCCGAATCTGTTTCCGAACAGGTGTGCAAAATGCTCCAAACAAATGCTATATCCGGAGGCGGTAAAAACGGATATGTAGCCGGATACAGAGTCGGAGGAAAAACGGGTACGTCTGAAAAGACTGTCAATGAAGACGGAACATTGAGCAATGATTATATAGCATCATACTGCGGCATAGCTCCTGCAGATGACCCACAGGTAGCATTGCTTTGTTATTTCGACGCTCCCGACAAGAAGATAAACTACTACGGTACAACAGTTGCCGCTCCTTGTTTCAGAAATATCATGAGTGATGTTCTCCCGTATCTCGGAATAGAAAAGGTCTATACAGAAGCCGAAATAAAAGAGCTTGATACGATAACGGGAGCATATATAGATATGACCGTTGAGGAAGCGGAAATAAAAATAAAGAATTCCTCTCTCAACTTCAGGGTAGAGGGAAAAGGCAAAAAGGTAGTCGGACAGAATCCGTCTGCATATTCCGCAATTCCGAAAGAGGGCACAGTCATATTATACACCGAAGATGATATGAAAATAGAGGAGGTTTCAGTGCCCGATTTTTCAAACCTCTCACTTGCAGATGTAAATGCCCTTGCGGCAGAATATAATCTTAATATATGTATAGAGGGCATAAATGTCAATGACAGCGGTTCATACGTCAAAAAACAGGATATCCCGGCAGGCGAAAAAGTAGAGCCGTATACGGTCATCACTCTTACTTTCAATCAGGATAATTCTATCATGTAAAAAAGTCCGCTCATTAAATATTTTTTATTTTTGTTATCTATTGCCGTAAAAAATCTCGGCAGTGTTTATATAGATTTTCTATGAGGAAAACAAAGAAAAAGGTATGAAGAAAGGTGGACGTTTGTTTATGACGAAAATATGGACTATTGTAGCTGCGATAAGCTCATTTGGTATAGCAGCACTGTTCGGGAAATGGCTCGTACCGTTTCTGAAGAAGGTGAATTTCCGCCAGACAGAGAGGGAAGAAGGCATTGACCTGCACAAAAGCAAACAGGGTACGCCGATGATGGGCGGATTCATGTTTATACTGTCAAGTATAGTTTCAGGTGTTGCCTGTGTAATGCTTTTCAACGGTACGGCAGGTGATGCGGCTGAAACGATGCTGATAAATGCGAAGATATATGCAGGTATGTTCATGGCACTTGCATTCGGTGCGATAGGATTTATGGATGATTATATAAAAGCTGTCAAAAAAAGGAATCTCGGACTTACACCGGTTCAGAAGCTGCTGCTTCAATTTCTCACAGCGATAGCTTATCTTATCACGATATATTTGTTCGGAGGCAGTACACGCACATTTATTCCCTTTGTGGGAATGGTCGATATAGGATTGTTCTATTATCCTCTTGCAGCTATTCTGATAGTGGGAATAGTCAATGCAGTGAATCTTACCGACGGTATAGACGGTCTTTGCGGTTCGGTGACATTTTTCGGCTCTATATTCTTTATGCTCATATCTCCTTTCATGGAAAGGATAGGAGTTTCAATAATGGCGGCAGCACTTGCGGGAGGCTGTCTGGGATTTCTGGTATGGAATTTTCATCCCGCAAAGGTATTCATGGGAGATACAGGTTCGTTATATCTCGGGGGATTCATGTGTGCGATAGCCTTTGCACTTGATATGCCCGTAATGCTGATACTCGTTGGATTGATATATATAATAGAAATGTTCTCCGTGATACTTCAGGTGGGTTATTTTAAGCTGACTCACGGAAAAAGACTTTTCAAAATGAGTCCTATCCATCATCACTTTGAAAAATGCGGTTGGTCTGAGATAAAAATAGTTATCGTATTCAGCCTGGTCACGATGATATGCGGAGCAGCAGCACTGCTTATTATCATGAGATACAGAAATTTTATATAACTTGAAGAAAGGAGTTTTCGGAAATTGAGAATGTCATCATTATTTTCATCTAAAAAGCCGAAGCCCAATCCGTCAAGAAATGTAAGACCTCCGCTGAAAAAGAATGTACAGAATACCGCTGTCAAACCTAATAAGCTGAAATTGAAATTCAAGCCGTTTTCGGTACGTCTGGGACTTGACCTTGTATTTTTGTTTTTGGTAATGCTTCTTGTAATAATCGGAACACTGATGATGTTTTCGGCAAGTTATCCGTCGGGTTATGCGTATAAGGGAAACAGCTTTTATTATCTTAACAGACAGCTTATTTTTGTAGTGATAGGTACGATAGTTATGATAGGTGCATCATATTTTGATTATCGTATCCTTAGCGGAAAGCTGACGTTTGTAATTTATGTCATAGCGTTTTTAGCTCTTGTGTCGGTGCTTTTTATACCGACGGATTCGGATGTCAAAAGATGGATATATATAGGAAGTTTCACGATACAGCCTTCCGAGATAGCAAAATTTGCGATAATACTTTTCGTTGCACAAATCGGGGCAAGCAATGTCAGTGAGATAGGAACATTCAAATACGGAGTTTTGCCGTCTTTGATCGCAATGGTGGTAGTGTGTGTTCTGCTGTTTTTTGAGCCGCACTATTCGGGAATTGCAATAATACTTCTCCTTACGGCTTTGATGATGTTCATAAGCGGAGTAAAGATAAGATGGTTTTTGCTTGCTGGAGTGCTTCTGGCTTTGATTGTAGGCGGACTTGCGGTAACGGGAAAGCTCGGTTATGCAATGAGCCGTATGCACGGCTGGGGACAGGCTCTTATATATACGACAGACGAGATGTGGCAGGACACATATCAGACAAGAAATTCACTGTATGCGATAGGCTCGGGAGGCTTCTGGGGTCAGGGTATCGGGATGTCAAGGCAAAAATATCTTTATATCCCCGAGGTACAGAATGACTTTGTATTTGCGGTTGTATGCGAGGAACTTGGATTTATAGGTGCAGTAATTATATTAGTGATATTTGCCTTGCTCGTGTGGAGGGGAATAAAAATTTCCCTGAGTGCAAATGACAGATTCGGTTCACTTTTGGGAGTCGGTCTTTCGGCACAGATAGGTATACAGGTCATACTGAATATACTTGTTATAACAGACGGTATGCCGAATACAGGTATAAGTTTGCCGTTTTTCAGCTACGGAGGTTCATCTCTGATAATGCTCATGGCACAGATGGGAATAATACTTTCGGTGTCGAGAACGGCACATCTTGAAAAAGCATAAATTTAATTTTCGGAGTGGAGAGCGGAGAAAATATCCGCTTTTCACTTTTTGAATCTCACAGAGGGGTGTATGTAATTGAGGTTGATATTTGCAGGAGGAGGCACGGCAGGGCATATAAATCCGGCACTTGCCATTGCAGGCTATGTAAGGGAAAAACAGCCTGATGCCGAGATACTTTATATAGGAAATAAAGGCGGAATGGAAGAAAGACTTGTTCCGCAGGCAGGATTTGAATTCAGGAGTGTAAGCGTTCAGGGATTCAGAAGAAAGATATCATTCAAGTCCTTGAAGGAAAATATTGTTACAGTCAAGAAAGCTGTTCAGTCAACGAAAGATGCACAGAAGATAATAAAAGAATTCAAGCCCGATATATGTATCGGTACAGGCGGATATGTCAGCGGACCTGTTCTCAGGGCGGCTGCAAAGCTCGGTATCCCGATACTCATACATGAACAGAATGCCTATCCGGGCATTACGAATAAAATGCTTGCCAAGAAGGCTGCAAGGGTAATGCTTGCAATGCCTGCTGCAAGGGATAAGTTCAAAGGCGATTATAATTTTGTTGATACGGGTAATCCGATAAGGGGTGCTATCCTTAAAGAAGAAAAGTCATCTGCAAGGAAAAAACTCGGACTTGATGAACGTCCCGTTATCCTTTCATTCGGAGGAAGTCTTGGAGCTGATAATATAAACAAGGCACTTGCCGACGTTATATCGAGAAGTGCCAAAGACGGAAAGTATCAGCATATCCACGCTTACGGACAGTATGGCAAATGGTTTCCCGGTCTGCTGAAAGAAAAGGGTGCAGACCTTGAAAAAGCCAAAAATCTTGATATAAGGGAATATATAAATGATATGCCCGTATGCCTTGCAGCGGCTGATGTTGTAGTAGCAAGGGCAGGTGCAATGACTCTCAGTGAGATACAAGTCAAAGGAAAGCCGTCTATACTGATACCGTCACCGAATGTTGCGGAAAATCATCAGTATCATAATGCTATGGCACTTGTCAATGAAAAGGCTGCACTGATGATAGAAGAAAAAGACCTGACTCCCGAAAAGCTGACTCAGGCGATAGATTCTCTTGCATCAGACCCCAAAAAGCTTGCCGAGTATTCGGAAAATGCCAAAAAGATGGGTATTGCAAATGCGTCTGAAAGGATATATGATATAATAATGGAAGTGGTATCCGAAAAGGATAAAAAATAAACATTCGGAGGATGAAGGAAAATGGATAGCAACAGACCGGAAGATACTCCAAAAAGCAATGTCGTTCAAAGAGCTGACAATTACGGAGATGATTACGAGGAAGTGATTTTTCCTCCGGCAAAAGAACCCATGAGTGCCAAAAAACGCAAGATACGCAGAATAGTTTTCTATGTTGTAACGGTGGTTATTGCATTGATAGTATGTTCTTTGCTGTCACTTACGGTATTTTTCAAGATAGACGAGATATATGTTGAAGGAACAACGAGATATTCTGCCGAAGCGATAATTGCCGAAAGCATGATACAAAAAGACGATAATCTGATACTGTGTAATACGGCTCCCGGGGAAAAAAAGATAGTCGAAAAATTTCCGTATGTCGAAGATGTCGATATAAAGAAAAAACTGTTCAATAAAATAGCAATAGTAATTAAAGAAGCAAAGCCGACATCTATAATTGAAAATAACGGAAAGTATTATGTTTTGAGTAAAAAGAATAAGATAATCGAGATAAACGACAAAAAGACGTATGATATACCGATAGTTCTCGGTGTCAGGCTGAAAAATGAAAAGCTGTGTGATTATGCAGAGTACAATGACGATAATATCAGGAAATATATTGATGAGATAATGTCCGATATCGACAAGTATAATATCAAAAATATAGATGCCATTGATATCACTTCTCCGACAAATATAATCCTTTACCGCAAAAACGGCTTTAAGATAATTATAGGAGAGCCTCAAAATCTTGATTATAAGTTCCGTACAATAGAGGAACTCATGCTTAATAATATCCCCGATAATGATGAGGGTGTCCTTGATGTTTCGGTCGTTGATAAGGAAGGTGCACAGTCTTTCTATAAATCAAAAATAACCGAGCCGAGCAAGCCCGAACCCTCAAAGCCTGCCGAACAAAGCAGTAAGCCTGAGCCGTCAAAGCCCGATAAGGAAAACAGCAGTTCAGAATCATCACAGACAGAAGAAAGCTCCTCCGAGTCCGAAGAAACATCGGAGGAAGAATACAGTGAAGACGAAGAAAGCAGTGAGTATGAAGAATATTCGGAAGACGAAGAAGAAAGCAGTGAAGATGAAGAATATTCGGAAGACGAAGAAGAAAGCAGTGATGATGAAGAATATTCCGAAGATGAAGAAGAAAGCAGCGAGGATGAGGAATATTCCGAAGATGAAGAAGAAAGCAGCGAGGATGAGGAATATTCCGAAGATGAAGAAGAAAGCAGTGAAGATGAAGAATATTCCAAAGGAGATGAGGAGGAAAATACAGATTAATCGTCAAAATAGCCAAAAAAATATGGCGAATTAATCTAATCTATCTATATAATGATAAATATGTGGAAAAATTAATTTATTGTATTGAAAAAAATTTTAAAAAGTGGTACATTATTAGTAGTTGGTAGAAAAAATAAGAATGTCAAAGTCCGTATAAAATGGCTTTGTACATGAAGTTAATTTTGAAGGGAGAAAAACAATGCCTTACGAATTTGAAAATGATATGGACACCATTGTACATATTAAGGTTGTCGGAGTTGGAGGCGGCGGCGGAAATGCCGTTGACAGAATGGTAGAGTATGTTTCGGGAGTAGAGTTTATATCTATAAATACAGATAAACAGGCTCTTATACGTTCAAAAGCTACTCAGAAAATCCAGATAGGAGAAAAAATCACAGGCGGTAAAGGTGCAGGCTCAAAGCCCGAAATAGGAGAAAAAGCTGCAGAAGAAAGCCGTGGACAGATAAGCGATTTGCTTCAGGGTACCGATATGGTATTCATTACAGCAGGTATGGGAGGCGGTACCGGTACGGGTGCAGCTCCTGTTGTTGCCGAAATAGCAAAGGAAATGGGTATCCTTACAGTAGGTATAGTTACGACCCCGTTCCTTTTTGAAGGCAAAAGACGTATGGCTCAGGCTGAACAGGGAATCCAAAGACTCAAATCAAATGTCGATTCTCTTATAGTTATCCCGAATGAAAGACTGCAGCACATCAGCCAGGAAAAAATAACTCTCCAGAATGCTTTTGCGGCAGCTGATGATATTCTCCGTCAGGGCGTTCAGAGTATAACTGATTTAATAGTAATACCTGGTCTTGTAAACCTTGACTTTGCCGACGTTACATCTGTAATGAAGGATGCAGGCTATGCACTTATGGGTGTTGGTGTCGCTTCGGGTAAGGACAAGGCTAAGAGTGCAGCTCAGCAGGCTATTTCAAGTCCGCTCCTCGGTACTTCCATACAGGGTGCAAAGGGTCTTATTGTCAATATCAAGGCTTCGCCCGATATCGGTCTTGATGAAATACAGGAAGCTTCAACAATGATTTCCGAGCAGGCTGATGAAGATGCTATCATCATCTGGGGTGCTGCTCTTGATGAAGAAATGGACGATACCATCAGCGTTATAGTTATAGCAACAGGTTTCCCGACCTCGGAGCACTATACGCTTGTCAATCAGCAGAAAAAAGAGCCGTTTGTAAGCAGACAGAATCCTATGAGCAGACCTGTTCAGAATAAACCGAAGATGCAGCCTCAGCCGCAGTATCAGCAGCCGCAGTATCCTCAGTATCCGCAGTATCCTCAGCAGCCGCAATATCAGCAGCCGCAGTATCCTCAGCAGCCTCAGCAGAGACCTCAGCCTCAGCAGAATCCTTCTGTCAATCCGCAGGAGCAGAGACAGCCTCAACAGCCTCAGGGTGGTTACAGAAACAGTGATCCCGATGAATCATACGTTGATATAATCAATTTGTTCAAAAATAATTAAGTTTTTAAAGCCTGCCGTCTGATATTGCGACAGGCTTTATTTGGCATGAAATACAGGGGGATTTTTTAATGAAACAAAAACATTTGATTGACTTGGCAAAACTTTCAAAAGATGAACTTATGGAAATAATAGAGCTTGCCAATAAAATAATGGCTGAACCCGATAAATATTCCGAAGTCTGCAAGGGAAAAATAATGGCAACACTTTTTTATGAGCCGTCAACGAGAACTCAGATGTCATTCAAAACAGCAATGCTCAGACTCGGAGGAAGTGTCATAGGCTTTGATAATCCTCAGAATTCGTCGGTATCAAAGGGAGAAAGTCTGAAAGATACCATAACGGTCGTAGGCGGATATACGGATATAATAGCGATACGCCATCCGCTGGAGGGTACGGCAAAAGCGGCTTCAATGTATTCCGCAGCACCTGTTATAAATGCAGGTGACGGGGGACATCTTCATCCCACTCAAACTTTGACGGATATCGTTACACTTTATAACGAAAAGGGCACGCTTGACAATATGTGCATAGGACTTTGCGGAGACCTCAAAAATGGAAGAACCGTACATTCTCTTATCAAGACGATGACGAATTTCAAGAATAATAAATTTGTTCTGATATCGACCCCTGAACTGACCATTCCGCAGTATATAAAGGATATCCTGAATTCATCCGACTGTGAATATGTTTTTGTACCGAGCCTGAAAGAAGCAATACCGATGCTTGATGTTCTTTATATGACAAGGATACAGCGTGAGCGTTTTGCAAGTGAAGCAGAGTATGAAAAACAAAAAGGTGTTTTTGTGCTTGACAAGGAAAAACTCGTTTCAGCTAAAAAAGACCTCAAGATACTTCATCCGCTTCCGAGAGTTGACGAGATAGATGAAGAAGTAGACTATGACCCGAGAGCAAAGTATTTTGTGCAGACAGTGTACGGAATGTATGCGAGAATGGCACTTATAATGACAATGCTCAAAGACGTTGACAGAACGCCTATGCCAAGACAGTTTGATACAAGTCATGTAAGCTGTCAGAATCCGAACTGTATAACCCACAGAGAAAAATATCTGCCGAAATTGTTCCGTCATGTAGGCGGAGATATGCTTATATGCAAATACTGTGACGGCAGAACGCTTATATAATCGACAATTATTTTTGAAAGGAAGTTTTTTGAAATGCCTATACCGAATGACCCTGTGATACTTTTGTCATTTATGAATACTCAGCTCAGAGATAATTATTCATCATTGGACGAATTTGGAAAAAGCAACAGTCTTGATGTCAGTGAAATAAAAAACAAGCTGCTGACGATAGGCTATGAGTATGACGCAAAGCTGAATAAATTTATATAAAAATCATAAAGCATACACATTTAAGGAAAATATTGGTGTATGCTTTTTATTTTATTGACAATGAGGAAAAATAATTTTATAATTATAAAAAAGACTATATCGAAAAGTGAGGGAAGCTAATGAAAAAAATTAAATTTACGGGTATTTTGATGAGCTGTATTCTTGTATTTTCAATGTGTTCGTGCAATGGTCTGTATGAATATTTCTTTGATGACGAAGAAGGTTTTTCGAGTGATATGAACGAATTTTTAGGTCAGTTCAATAATTCGGAGAGTGAAGTTTCTTATAAAGAACCACCGAAAATAGAAGTTTCGGATTATTATACAACTCCCTATGACAATCCGTTTGAAAGAGAACTTTCCGAAAAGGAAATAGAGATATATAATTTGTTCTGCTATTATATAGAGCATTATGAATTGGAATTTGATTTTTATGATGCTGATGAAAATGAGGTCATAAAAGCATATAAAGCGGTGATAGAAGACCACCCCGAATATTTCTGGCTCACAAAGGGATACAGATATACAAAAACGACTTCGGGAAATAAGTCGGATATTGATTTCAAGCCGATTTTATACGGAGGTTCCGAAGGTATAACAGCCAAGGAAAGGAAATTGAAATCAAAGGTTGGGGATATAGTTTCACAGGCTGAGGATATGGACACCGTATATGAAAAGGTGCTGTTTGTGCATGATTATATAGTCGAAAATACGACCTATGACCATGATGCGGCGGCTGATGAAAGCAATAATGAAAGTGATACAGACCCGTATTTTGACAGCAGAACGGCATACGGCTGTCTTATCATCGGCAGAGCGGTATGTTCGGGATATGCGGCGGCATTTCAGTATATCATGAAAGAACTCGGTATTCCCTGCGGACGTGTATCGGGAAAATCTGTCGAAAAAGGTGAACTGCATGAATGGAATTATCTCAGGATAGGGGATTATAACTATCAGATGGATGTCACATGGGATGACGCTACAATATCGTCGGATGATGAACAGTCGGAAAGGGTATCATACGACTATTTTCTGATAACGACAGAGGAAGCCGAGCTTACTCATATCATAAATGATGATCAGAATATCCCTGAATGTAACGGTATTGAATATAATTATTATATATATAATAATCTGTATTTTGATGAATATGATTTTGATTATACTGCTTATGCCATAAAAGAGCGTATTGACAGCGGAGATACAAGCGTTTCACTGAAATTTGCGAATGAATATGAGCGTGAAAGAGCGTACTATGACCTTATCGAAAATGACAGGGTCTTTGGGATAGACGGCATAGGCAGGCATATTTCATATATCAAGGGCAATAACGGTCTGACACTGACGATAAATAATTTCTGAAAAATAAAATCAAAGCTGATATGTCCGTCAGCTTTGATTTTTTATTGACAAAACAGTCAATGTAGGCTAAAATAAGATGTATAAAATTAAGGAGGAATTTTTTTATTATGAAAAAAGTTGCGGTTATAATGGGCAGTGACAGCGATTTCCCGATAGTTTCGGGTGCTGTCAGAACTTTGGATCAATATGGAGTGCCTTTTGAGGTGCATATAATGTCGGCTCACAGGACTCCCGAAAAAGCAGCGGAATTTTCTGCAAGTGCAAAAGAAAACGGCTTCGGTGTTATCATAGCGGCAGCAGGAAAAGCAGCTCACCTTGCAGGAGTTCTTGCGGCTCATACAACTATCCCCGTAATAGGTATACCGATAAAATCATCAACGCTTGACGGTCTTGATGCACTTCTGGCAACAGTTCAGATGCCGAAAGGAATACCTGTTGCAACAGTAGCAATAGACGGTGCAGACAATGCGGCTATACTTGCGGTACAGATTCTTGCACTTTCGGATGGTGGACTTGCAGAGAAGCTCGCACAGGATAAAATAAACATGAAAAACGGTGTAGCTAAAAAAGATGAGGACATTCAGGCAAAGGTTGCGGAATTGGTGAACCAATAATGCAGGATAAGTTAAAAGTAAGGGATAGTTTATTTTCGTCTTGGTTTTATACAAGCGACCGTGCAGAAGAACACGCAATAGATTTATATGAGACTTTGACGGGAAATGTTGTTCATACAGCTAAAAAATGCCGTTTGGAAGATGTATTTTTTGACCAGATGAGAAATGATGTTTCTTATGAGTTTGATGACAAAATAGTCTTTTTTGTAGAACATCAAAGCACTATAAATCATAATATGCCTTTCCGTCTTTTGATGTATGCAGGCAGAGTTTATGAAATGCTGACGAACAGTGACAAAACTAAAAAATTCAGAAAAAGGCTCTTTAAAATTCCCGCACCTGAATTTTATGTTCTTTATAACGGTGATGAGCCTCTTGATAAAAGGGAATTGAAATTAAGTGATGCGTTTCAGGTTCCGGTTGATTCGCTTGAGCTGAAAGTCAAAGTAGTGGACATAAATTTATCTGCGTTAAAGGAAAATGGTTTGGATAATTGTAAACCTCTTTATGAGTACAGCGAGGTTATTGAACAAATAAAGATGCGTGGTACGGTTGAAGCAATAAAATATTGTATTAACAATGATATTATTTCAGACTATATTAAACAATTTGGAATTGAGGCGTTTAATATGTTATTCCAAAATTATGATTTTGAGCAGGATAAAAAAATTTACGGTGAAGAATGTCTTGAAGAAGGTATCGAAAGAGGTATCGAAAAAGGTATCGAAAAAGGCATTGAAAGAGAACGTCATTCTACTTTGGAAAGTGTAAAACAACTTTTTAGTCTTGGAAGCAAGATTGAAGATTTGAAAAAAATTTTTCATCTGAATGATGAAGAAGTTAAGTTTGTAACATCAGTGTAAACTCCAAAAAAAGAATTGAGGGAAATTATGGCAGAATTACATGATGAATGCGGAGTTTTCGGCATATTCAAAAATGATGATGACCTGAATATAGTTGAGGAAACGTATCTTGCACTGTATGCACTTCAGCACAGGGGTGAAGTCGGTGCGGGTATTGCCGTTAACAATAACGGTAAAATAGTGTATCACAAGGATTTCGGTGTCGTACCGGAGGCGTTGCCCGAAAAAGAGCTTGCAAGGCTCAAAAACGGTCAGATAGCTCTCGGTCATGTCAAGTATTCATCGGGTGCACAGGTAGACCATGCCAATCTTGCACCGCTTGTGATGAGTTATATAAAAGGACAGCTTGCACTTTGCATGAACGGTGCTTTGACGAATTATCATGAATTGCGTGACAGCCTCAACAAAGGCGCGGCATTGTTCCAGTCAAACGGTGATACGGAGATAATAGCATATCTTATAGCCCGTGCAAGGATAAATTCGGGGACTATTGAAGAAGCAGTACAAAAAGCTGTCGGTGAAATGAAAGGTGCTTATGCGGTAGTGCTGATGTCACCGAGTAAACTGATAGGAGTGCGTGACCCGTTGGGGGTAAGACCTCTCTGCATAGGAAAAATAGGCGAAAGCTATGTGCTGACATCCGAGTCCTGTGTATTTGACAGCATGGGCGGAGAATTTATCCGTGATGTACAGCCGGGTGAAATGGTCGTCATAGACAGTGAGGGACTGCATAGTTATACAGAGAAATGCGGCGGAAAAACAGCCTGCTGTATATTCGAGTATATATATTTTGCAAGACCCGACAGCGTTATTGACGGAGTGTCGATAGATGTAGCAAGACAGCGTGCAGGAAGAATGCTTGCACAGCAGCACCCTGTTGAAGCGGATGTTGTTTGCGGAGTTCCCGACTGCGGAATTGAGGGAGCAATAGGCTATTCAATGGAATCGGGAATACCCTATGCAACGGGTCTTATCAAGAATAAATATCTCGGCAGGGCTTTCAGAAACAGAAAGAATCATACCGAATATCTTATGAGAATAAAGCTCAATGCCCTTAAGCATAATGTCGAGGGTAAGAGGGTCATTGTCATTGACGATTCTATCCTCAAAGGAAAGACGAGCAAGCATATAGTTGACCTGTTAAGACAGGCAGGGGCAAGGGAAGTTCACATGAGAATAGCTTCACCGCCTTTCATGAATCCGTGTTATCTCAATAATGACACGACTGAAAAGGAAAATCTTATGGCAGCATCTATGACTGTTGACGAGATGTGTGAATATATGGGAGCGGATTCTCTCGGATTCCTGTCGGTTGACAGCCTGAAAGAGCTTGTCAAGGAAAGCAGTTTTTCAATATGTGATGCTTGTTTCACGGGAAATTATCCTCTTGACGTATCAGATACTTCAAGATATGACAAGTATTCTCAGAAATTTTAAATATATTTGGAGAGTGGAATAATGAAAAGTTACAGTGACAGCTACAAAGCGGCAGGCGTTGATGTTACGGCAGGTTACAGAGCCGTTGAACTGATGAAGGCTCATGTTGCAAGAACAATGACAAGCGGTGTTATGTCGGGTATAGGCGGTTTCGGAGGATTGTTTGAGCTTGATACAACGGGTATAAACAAGCCCGTACTTGTATCGGGTACAGACGGTGTAGGTACGAAAATAAAGATAGCCTTTTTGCTTGATAAGCATGATACGGTAGGCATAGACTGTGTTGCAATGTGCGTGAATGATATAATCTGCTGTGGTGCAAAACCGTTGTTTTTCCTTGATTATATAGCAATAGGCAAGAACTATCCCGAGAAAGTCGCACAGATAGTATCGGGTGTTGCAGAGGGATGTGTTCAGAGCGGCTGTGCATTGGTAGGCGGTGAAACGGCAGAACATCCCGGACTCATGCCCGAGGATGAATATGACCTTGCAGGATTTTCGGTTGGTATCGTGGACAAAGATAAAATATTGAATCCCGATACACAGAAAGCCGGAGATGTAATGATAGCCATTAAATCAAGCGGTGTACATTCAAACGGATTTTCACTTGTAAGAAAAGTTTTTGATATAAGTGAAAAGACTGTCGGAAAATATTATGATGAATTGGGAGGAACGCTTGGAGAAACTCTCCTGACACCTACAAGAATTTATGTGAAGCCTGTACTTGCACTTCTTGACAGCGTGAAAGTAAAGAGTATCTCGCATATAACAGGCGGTGGATTCTATGAGAATATCCCACGTTCACTCCCGAAGAATCTTTCGGCACATATCAGAAAGAGTGATGTTCAGATACTTCCGATATTTGAATTGATAGCAAAAGCCGGCAATGTTCCCGAACATGATATGTTCAATACTTATAACATGGGTGTCGGAATGACAGTTGTAGTCGATAAAACCGAGGCTGACAAGGCTGTTGAAGTCCTCAAAGCAAACGGTGAGGAAGCATATATTCTCGGAGAACTCGTTGAGAGTGACGAAGGAGTTATTATAGAGTGATGAAAAATATAGTAGTGCTTGTATCGGGCGGCGGAACAAATTTGCAGGCTCTCATTGATGCACAGGAAAACGGTCTTATAAAAAACGGAAAAATAACCTGTGTCATCTCGTCAAAGGCTGATGCGTATGCTCTTGAAAGAGCGAAAAAGCATGGAATTAAAACGAGAGTGCTTGTAAGAAAAGATTATCCCGATGTCGTTGAATACAGCAGGGATATGTTAAAGGCATTGCAGGAAGAAAAGGCTGATCTGGTCGTATATGCAGGCTTTATGACGATACTTGATGAATTGGTAACAAAGGCAATGCCGAATAGGATGATGAATGTACATCCGGCATTGATACCGTCATTTTGCGGCAAAGGTTATTATGGATTGAGAGTTCATGAGGAAGCACTGGCAAAAGGTGTTAAATTGACGGGTGCAACGGTGCATTTTGTAACGGAAGTATGTGACGGAGGACCTATCATTTTACAGAAAGCCGTTGAAGTGCATGATGACGATACGCCTGAGATTCTTCAAAAAAGAGTCATGGAGCAGGCTGAATGGAAGATACTTCCGCAGGCAGTAGCATTGTTCTGTGATGACAGGCTTGAAGTTAAAGACAATAAAGTATATGTGAGGTAATAAATTATGGTAGATTTGAAAAAAGAGATATCCTCAACGACCTATCCGGGCAGAGGAATTATTATCGGAAAAAGTGCTGACGGCAAAAAGGCTGTTATCGGATATTTCATCATGGGCAGAAGTGAAAACAGCCGTAACAGGGTATTCGTCAAAGAGGGCAAAGACCTTAAAACACAGGCTTTTGACCCGTCAAAATTGGTTGACCCGTCACTTATAATATATGCTCCTGTAAGAACTCTTGAAAATGCGACTATCGTTACAAACGGTGACCAGACCGATACCGCAAGGGATTTCATTCTTGAGGGAAAGACCTTTGAGGAAGCACTCCGCACAAGAACATTTGAGCCTGACCCCCCGAACTTTACACCAAGAATATCGGGCATACTTGAATTTGCGGACGGTGATTTCTCGTATAAAATGTCGATTCTCAAAAGCAACTGTGGCAGAGAAAATTCCGCACTGAGATTTTTCTTTGAATATGCACAGCCCGTTGCAGGTGAAGGTCATTTCATTCACACTTACAAGTGTGACGGCAATCCTATACCTTCATTTGAGGGTGAGCCTACACTTGTCAGTGTCGAGGGAGATATTGACGAGTTCACGAAGAATGTATGGGAGTCTTTGAATGAAGATAATAAAGTTTCGCTTTATACAAGATTCACAGACCTTGCAACAGGCGAATTCGAGGATAGAATCGTAAATAAGAATCAGTAACGGAGGATATTGACATGAACGAATTGGAATTGAAATATGGCTGTAACCCTAATCAGAAACCGTCAAGAATATATATGAATGACGGAACGGAACTTCCTGTAACAGTGCTCAACGGCAGACCGGGATATATTAATTTCCTTGACGCTTTCAACAGCTGGCAGTTGGTATGTGAGCTGAAAGCCGCAACCGGACTTCCGGCAGCAGCATCTTTCAAGCACGTCAGCCCGGCAGGTGCGGCAGTTGCAACGGAATTGTCTGATACATTGAAGAAGATATATTTTGTAGATGACCTTGAGCTTTCACCGATAGCAAGTGCTTATGCAAAGGCAAGAGGTGCTGACAGAATGTCATCATACGGTGACTGGGTGGCATTGTCTGATACTTGCGATAAGCAGACCGCACTTTTGCTTCAGAGAGAAGTATCAGATGGTATCATAGCACCCGATTATACAGACGAGGCTCTTGAAATCCTCAAATCAAAGCGTAAGGGTACTTACAATGTGGTAAAGATTGATGTAAATTATGTTCCGCAGGAGATAGAGCGTAAGCAGGTTTACGGCATTACATTCGAGCAGGGCAGAAATAATTTGAAGATAGATGAAGAAATGCTTAAAAACATCGTTACCGAGAATAAGGACTTGCCCGAAAGTGCAAAAAGAGATTTGATAGTTGCACTTATAACACTGAAATATACTCAGTCAAATTCCGTATGCTATGCAAAGGACGGTCAGGCTATCGGTGTCGGTGCAGGTCAGCAGTCAAGAATACACTGTACAAGACTTGCAGGAAACAAGGCTGATATATGGTATCTCCGTCAGTGTCCGAAAGTGCTTGCACTTCCTTTCAAGGATACTATCAGAAGACCCGACAGGGATAATACGATTGATGTATATATTTCGGATGATTATGAGGATGTATTGGCGGACGGTGTATGGGAACAGTTCTTCACGGTAAAGCCCGAGCCTTTGACAAAAGAGGAAAAGAAAGCATGGCTTGCAACGCTTGACGGAGTTGCACTCGGTTCAGACGCATTTTTCCCGTTTGGCGATAATATCGAGAGAGCTAAAAGAAGCGGTGTGCAGTATATTGCACAGCCGGGCGGTTCTATCCGTGATGATAATGTTATTGATACCTGCAATAAGTATAACATGACAATGGCATTTACAGGAATCCGCCTGTTCCATCATTGATATGGAGGGTCTGACATGAGAATACTTGTAGTAGGAAGCGGCGGCAGAGAACACGCCATTATCAGAAAGCTGAAAGAAAGTCCGAAGGTCGACAAAATATATGCAGCTCCCGGTAACGGTGGTATCTCAAAGGACGCTGAATGTATAAATATAAGTGCAATGGATAAAGAGGGCATAGTTGAGTTTTCAAAAGAGAATGCCGTTGATTTGGTATTCGTTGCCCCTGATGACCCGTTGGCAGACGGTATGGTTGATACACTTCTTGCAAACGGAATAAGAGCTTTCGGACCTCGTGCAAATGCGGCTGTAATTGAGAGCAGCAAGGTCTTTTCAAAGAATCTGATGAAGAAATATAATATTCCGACAGCTGAATATGAGGTTTTCAGTGAACCCGAAAAGGCTGTTGAGTATATCGAAAAAAGAGGACATTTTCCCGTTGTCGTAAAGGCTGACGGACTTGCACTCGGAAAGGGAGTTATAATTGCCAAGACTCTGACGGAAGCAAAAGCGGCTGTCAAGGAAATAATGGAGGATAAAAAGTTCGGTGATTCGGGAAATAATGTGGTTGTCGAGGAATTTCTGACAGGTCCCGAGGTATCTGTATTGGCATTTACGGACGGTATAGCATTGAAGCCTATGGTATCATCAAAAGACCATAAAAGAGCCTATGACAATGACGAGGGCTTGAATACAGGCGGTATGGGTACGATAAGTCCAAATCCTTATTATACTGATGAGATAGCTGAAATTTGCCGAAAGACTATATTTGAACCGACAGTTGCGGCTATGAACAGCGAGAACAGGACTTTCAAGGGCTGTTTGTATTTCGGCTTGATGATAACACCTGACGGTCCAAAGGTAATTGAATACAATGCAAGATTCGGTGACCCCGAAACTCAGGTGGTACTGCCGAGATTAAAGACTGATTTGGTTGATATCATCGAGGCTGTAATAGATGAAAGACTTTCTCATATTGACATTAAATGGAGTGACGAAGCGACAGCTTGTGTTGTAATGGCATCAGGTGGTTATCCGTTGGCATATAAAAAGGGCTTGGAGATAACGGGACTTGACGAAAACGGACAAGTTGAAGGTGCAGAGGTATTCCATGCGGGAACAAAATTGGAGCATGGCAAATTCCTTACAAACGGAGGACGTGTATTGGGCGTTACGGGCAAGGGCAAAACTCTTGACGAAGCACTTGAAAAAGCCTATAATGCTGTCAAGAAAATATCATTCGAGAATGTTCATTATCGCACTGATATAGGAAAAACAAAATAAGACTATTTGGAAGAAACATTCCGAATGTACAAAAAAACATTCGGAATGTTTTTTAAATTTGAGAATATAAATAATTTATATGAAAAATTTTCAAATAGTACTTGATTTTTTCCGAGAAATGGTATACAATATTTTTAGCACTCGAAGTAAGAGAGTGCTAAAATGAATTTATCAATAATACAGATTGCTTAAAAGGAGGCAATATATTATGACTATCAAACCATTATTGGACAGAGTAGTTGTAAAGGCAGAGGAAGCAGAGGAAACAACTAAAAGCGGTATCGTTCTTACAGCCGCATCTCAGGAAAAGCCACAGTTCGCAACAGTTGTTGCAGTAGGTCCCGGCGGAATGGTTGACGGCAAGGAAGTTACGATGTATGTCAATGTAGGCGATAAAGTAATAACAAGCAAGTATTCAGGCACAGAAGTAAAGCTTGACGGTGAGGAATATACAATAGTTCGTCAGTCAGATATACTTGCAGTAGTTGAATAATATATTCGGAGGTAATTTATCATGGCTAAACAGATAATATACGGTGAAGAAGCAAGAAAGGCACTCCTTAATGGTGTTGACCAGCTTGCAAATACAGTTAAGATAACACTCGGACCCAAGGGCAGAAATGTTGTTCTTGACAAGAAATTCGGTGCTCCGCTCATCACAAATGACGGTGTTACAATAGCTAAGGAAATCGAGCTTGATGACCCGTTTGAGAATATGGGTGCACAGCTTGTCAAAGAAGTTTCTGTAAAGACAAATGACGTTGCAGGTGACGGTACAACAACAGCTACACTGTTGGCACAGGCACTTATCCGTGACGGTATGAAGAATGTTACGGCAGGTGCAAATCCGATGATACTCAAAAAAGGTATCAGCAAGGCAGTTGAAGTATCCGTTGAAACATTGAAGAAGAACTCAAAGCAGGTTGAAGGCTCAAAGGATATAGCAAGAGTTGCAACTATCTCGGCAGGTGACGAGTTTATCGGAAATCTCATTGCAGAAGCTATGGATAAAGTAGGCAATGACGGTGTTATCACTGTTGAGGAATCAAAGACAGCCGAAACATATTCGGAAGTAGTTGAAGGTATGATGTTCGACAGAGGATATATCACACCTTATATGTGCACCGATACAGACAAGATGGAAGCTGTTATTGATGATGCTTATATCCTTATCACAGATAAGAAGATATCCAATATACAGGAAATTCTCCCGCTTTTGGAAGAAATCGTTAAATCAGGCAAGAAACTTGTTATAATTGCAGAAGATATTGAGGGTGAAGCTCTTACAACTCTTATCCTCAACAAGCTCAGAGGTACATTTACTTGTGTAGGCGTAAAAGCTCCCGGATTCGGTGACAGAAGAAAAGAAATGCTCCGTGATATAGCTGTACTGACAGGCGGTCAGGTAATTTCAAGTGAAGTTGGTCTTGAACTCAAGGATACAACTCTCGACCAGCTCGGTCATGCACGTCAGGTCAAAGTTGACAAGGAAAATACTATCATTGTTGACGGTTCAGGCGACCAGGGCGAAATCAAGGCAAGAGTTTCACAGATAAGAGCTCAGATTGAAGTATCTACATCTGATTTTGACAGAGAAAAACTTCAGGAAAGACTTGCTAAACTTGCAGGCGGTGTAGCAGTTATCAAAGTAGGTGCTGCAACTGAAATTGAGATGAAAGAGAAGAAGCTCAGAATCGAAGATGCACTTGCAGCTACAAAGGCAGCCGTTGAAGAAGGTATCGTTGCAGGCGGCGGTACAGCACTTCTTAACACCGCTGACGCTGTAAAAGCACTCGTTGATACACTTGACGGTGACGAAAAGACAGGTGCAAAGATAGTTCTCAAAGCACTTGAAGAACCTGTACGTCAGATAGCAGCAAATGCAGGTCTTGAAGGTTCGGTTATCGTTGACAAGATAATGTCAGCCGATACAGTGGGCTATGGCTTCAACGCACTCACAGAGGAATATGCTGACATGATGTCAAACGGTATCGTTGACCCGACAAAGGTAACACGTTCAGCTCTCCAGAATGCTGCATCGGTTGCAAGCATGGTACTCACAACAGAATCTCTTGTTGCCGACATCAAAGAGCCTGCTCCTGCAGCTGCTCCCGTAGACCCCTCAATGGGCGGAATGTACTAATTCATAATTAATAAATGCACAATTGAATAAAAAAGAGCAGGCAGAAAAAATCTGTCTGCTTTTTGTTATGTTTGGAAATAAACTTGTCTGTTTTTGTGAATTATGAATTGTAATACCGTTCATTGTAGTAAAAATGCTTGTTGCCGTCATTGTCGGTGAAATATTTTATTGAATTGTCGTATTCGTCAATGTACCATGATTTGAGAGGCTGCTCAGCGTCATATTCTGCATAAGCCATTATCCTTTCGGAATTTTTGACAACAGGCTGTACATCAAAGGTATCTGTATCGAAGTCAATGGAATTTATCATAACGGAACTGTAATCGTTTCCGCCAATGTATGTTAGGATATGTTCATCCTTGTCATAGTCGGTGACTATGCCGATATGTTCAAAAGACCAGCCTGTGCCGTCCCATGAAAAGAATACAAGACCGCCTTTTTTGTATGGTATGTCGTAGGGAGAAATGTCTGTATGGACGGGAGTATTTATGTCTTTGAAGTCATCGAGCTTTATGTTGGCGGTAGGTGTATACCATACTTTGTTCTGGTCTAAATTGAAAGATTGGATAATGCTGTCCGGAAATTCTTTGCGAGGGTCGGCACAGTATGAATAATAAAATTCGGGGTCGCTTTTTTCATCGGAATGATATCCTGCCTGATACATACACCAGCTTACGAATATGGAACACCATTCACAGTCGATATATGGGTTGTAGCTGTCGAAGATGTATTCATAAAACCATCGGGTATATTCCGTATTGCCTGTCATATTGCTTCCGTTTCGGGCGGTTGCCCCTGTCCAGAGATTGCCTTCTTCACGTACCTGTCCAACGGACATATCTTCAAGTGCATACGCCAGATAGCCCTCCTGGGACAATGCAATATCAAGGACTCTTTGCATGAAAGAAGAATCCTTGTTTTTTTTCAGGGCTGACATGAGTTGCCGATAGTATTTGCAGGAGCGGTATTCATTAGAAAATCTTTTGGATTGGTCATAGGACATTTTCGGAACATCAATGCTTTCTTCATTTTGAGAGGATGTCACTATACTTTCGCTGAGATTTGAAGTATCAGCAGTTTTTATTTCAGCCTGACAGCCTGCAAAGCAGAGTGATGTCAGAAGGCATAGAAATGTTATTATATATTTTTTTATTTTCATAATGCCTCCCATGTTGTTTTTTATATATTATAAAGTGTAAAAGCCGATTTGTCAATAAATTTGTATTTTATAATAAAGTCATACTTTTATTTGATTGTAAAAATACCGAATTTTGAATGGGGAAATTCTTTGACGACAGTTTCTCCTGTATTTTCGTTTATCTCGATAGTGGTATACTGTCCTGCATTACCGACCGAGCCGGGATTTATAAGTATCATGTTGCCTTCAAATACGGTAAGCTGTTGGTGAGTATGCCCGAATACTATTATATCAGCATTTTCCTGCTGACCGAGATATGTTAATTGCATAAGACTTTCTTTGACTCGCTGGATATGTCCGTGAGTTATGAGAAATTTTTTACCGCCGAGGGTGACTGTCTGTAAAGCAGCGAAGTCACAGCACCAATCACAGTTTCCTTTGACGCAGTAAAAAGTCTTGTCGGTGTGATTTTTTTGTATAGCAGTGATGTCGTTGTGACCGTCACCGCAGAATATAACGGCTTTGGCATCAGAGTGTTTTCTGAGAGCCTTTTCCATATCGAAATGATTGCCGTGTGAATCCGAAAAAGCTATTATTTTCAAATCAATGCCTCCTGACATAATTAAAAATATCGTTGCATACATTTAATAAAGGTGGTGAAGAAGAATGGATAAAATGGATAAGCAGAGTACCGAAAAGCTGTTCAATAAGCTGTCGCCCGAACAGCAGAAGCAGGTGCAGGATATCCTTTCGGATAAAGAAAAGACGAAAGAGATATTAAAGACACCGCAGGCACAGGCTTTGATAAAAAAACTGATGGGAGGAAATTAAATGGAGGATATTTCCCGTAAGATAAATGAGATATTAGGTGACCCCGAGATGATGGAACAGATAAAGGGGCTTGCGGGAATGTTCGGACAAGGCAGTGAAAAGTCCGATACGCAGGCAAAAAAGCCTGAACCGCAGAACAATAATTCCCTTTCATCACTGAATATGCCCGACCCGAATATGCTTGGTACTATGATGAAGATAGCACCGTTATTGCAGTCAATGGGCGGTGATGATGACAGTATAAGACTGTTGAAAGCCCTGAAGCCGTTCTTGAAAGAGGAACGTTCAAAAAGAATAGACGGGGCAATAAAAATGCTTGGATTCATGAAGATACTGCCATTGCTGAAAAGTTCGGGGATAAACCTGTTTTGAGTGTGGAGAGTTGAGAATGGAGAGTGGAGCTGTTTTACTTTACGCTTCATTCTCAACATCCGCTTATTTCTTTACATCGTGAAGTTCGGAAGAAAATTGAGTTGTAAACTGCTCAACTCTCCAAACTTCACACTTTATAAAGGGCGGTGATTAATGATATGACCGAGAGCGAAATGAAAAGAATGCAGGAGGAGGCTGTCAGACGTGCGGAAGAAATGCAGAGTCGTGCAAGGGCTGTACAGCAACAGCAGAATCAGCCGTCATATAATCAGCCGAAGCCTGAGCCTGTATCCGAGATAAAAGCTCCCCATGCCGAAAATATCCAAAAACCGCCCGAAAGACAAAATGAAACGGGCGGTTTATTTGAAACGCTTATGAAAGATAAGGAACGTACACTTATACTTGGTCTGATACTTCTTTTGATGGACGAAAAGACGGATAACAGCCTGATAATTGCACTCATGTATTTATTGATTTAAATTCTTACCTGACCATTGCCTTCGATTATGAATTTCATGGAGGTCAGTTCATTAAGACCCATAGGACCTCTTGCATGGAGTTTCTGAGTAGATATGCCTATCTCTGCACCGAGTCCGAACATACCGCCGTCGGTGAAACGTGTGGAAACATTGACATAAACAGCGGCTGAATCGACCGTTGAAGTGAATATATTTGCGTTGTTATAGTCATTGGTGACGATACATTCACTGTGACCTGTTGAGTATTTGGCGATATGTGCAGTAGCTTCATTGAGTGATGAAACGACCTTGACGGCTAAGATATAATCACCGTATTCTGTTTCCCAGTCGCTCTCGTCGGCAGGGATAACGCTTTCATCAAGTATAGCTCTTGTTTTTTCGCAGCCACGCAGCTCAACATTTTTTTCATCAAGCCTTGCCTTTATAACGGGCAGGGCTTTTTCAGCTATATTTTCATGGACGAGTATGGTTTCAATGGCATTGCATACGGAGGGACGTGAAGTTTTTGCATTGTAGATGATATCAGCCGCCATATTTATATCGGCACTTTCATCTACATAGACATGACAGTTTCCTGCACCTGTTTCAATAACAGGGACTTTTGCATTTTTGACAACAGCCTGTATAAGACCCTTTCCGCCTCTCGGGATGAGTACATCAAGATATTCTGTAAGTTCCATGAGTTCGATTGAGGACTGTCTTGAAGTATCCTCAATAAGCTGAACGGAATTTCTGTCAAGACCTGCACTTTCGATAGCGTCCTGCATGATGTAAGTAATGCACTTGTTGGAATTGATAGCTTCCTTGCCGCCACGAAGTATAACAGCGTTTCCGCTTTTAAGACAAAGTACGGCAGCATCAGCCGTTACATTTGGGCGAGCCTCGAAGATTATTCCGATAACACCAAGGGGAACACGGACTTTTGTGATTTTCATTCCATTGGGTCTTGTACTGCCTGAAATAACTGTGCCGACAGGGTCGGGCAGGGCAGCAACTTCAAGAACACCGTCAGCAATACCGTCAATTCTTTTTTTGTCGAGTTTAAGTCTGTCGAGCAGAGAAGCCGAAAGACCGTTTTTAACGCCGTTTTCAAGGTCGTTCTGATTAGCCTTTATGATTTCATCGGCATTTTCCCTGAGAGCCTTTGCGATAGCTTTGAGAGCGTCATTTTTCTTTTCACCTGCTGTAAGCAGACATCTTGAGGCTGTTTTAGCCTTTGCACCCATTTCTTCAATAACTGTCATTAAAAAAACCTCCGTTTATTAAATAGTTCCATCTTTTGCAGTGAACATTGTTCCTATCTGTTCACCGTCAAGGAGTTTGTAGATATTTTCGGGAATATTTCCGCTCATTACACAGCAGTTTATTCCCGAGCTTGTTGCAGCCGCAGCAGCAGTTATTTTTGTAGCCATGCCGCCTGTACCTCTGTTTGAACCGGAACCGCCCGCCATTTCACGGATATTATCGTCAATGTGAGTGACAACGGATATTTTTTTTGCGTCGGGATTTTTGCGTGGGTCGGAATCGTACAGTCCGTCAATGTCTGTCAGAATTATGAGCATATCGGCAGCGACTAAATCAGCGACTATTGCGGAGAGATTGTCGTTGTCACCGAAGTTGTCGCCTACAAGTTCATCAATAGCAACAGTATCATTTTCATTGACGATAGGGATAATACCCATTTCAATGAGTGATTGGAAAGTGTTGACTACATTTTGTCTTGAATGGTCATTGGTTACAACATTTTTTGTTAAGAGAACCTGTGCGACATGGTTGTTGTATTCACCGAACAGTTTGTCGTAAAGGAACATGAGTTCGCATTGACCGACAGCCGCAAGGGCTTGTTTGTAACGTGTTTCCTTGGGACGCTTTTCCATGTTGAGTTTTCCCATGCCTACACCGATAGCACCGGAACTTACAAGTATTATCTGTTTTCCGGAATTATGCAGGTCGCTGAGGACTTTGCACAGCTTTTCCATACGTCGTATATTGACTTTGCCGTTTTCGTATGTCAGAGTGGAGGTGCCTACCTTGACAACGATTCTTCTTGACTGAAAATTATTCATAATATTTTCTTCTCCAATTCAGCTTTATAATTCCATAAAATATATAATAGCACAATTGGATTAAGCGGTCAACAGAAAAATCATTCATTTCCTGCTTTGAAATTATATATCGGCTTGATGACCTGTATAATTTCAGCGGTGTCTGAAATATTATCTACGATATCATTCATGGATTTATAAGCCATCGGACATTCATCAAGAGTTGAGTGACCGACAGAGGTGGTATAAATGCCCTGCATTTGTTTTTTGAATTCAGAAACTGTAAAGGATTGCTTTGCATCTGAACGGGACATTAATCTGCCTGCACCGTGAGGAGCAGAGAAATTCCAGTCGGGATCGCCTTTTCCAATGCAGACAAGAGAACCGTCACGCATATTTATCGGGATAAGGAGTTTTTCATCTTTCCGAGCGGAAACGGAGCCTTTTCTGAGAATCATGTTATCGGTGTCAATATAGTTGTGGACAGTTGTGAACTGTTCCTCAACGTGGAGTTTCATACCCCTTATTATTTCGTCCATCATAGCCTGACGGTTGAGCATGGCAAATTTCTGAACTATCTTCATGTCATGGATATAGTCATCAAATAACTGTCCCTGTGCATAAGCGAGGTCTTTTGGAACCTCTGTATGCTTTGTGTGGGTAAGTTTTGTAAGCTCTTTTTGAATCTGTTTTTCCTTGCCCTCTGATTTCAGACGGGAGATAAGTTCATCAATTTCTTTCTGTGAGGAGCGGTTGAGGATTTTATAGGCTTCAAGCTGATAGTGCTTTGCTACCTGGAGTCCGAGATGACGTGAGCCTGAATGGATAACGATATAGATATGACCGTCATCATCCTTGTCGGCTTCAATGAAATGGTTTCCGCCTCCAAGCGTGCCTATACTGTTGAGTGTCTATCTGTTCGGCATATCTGTGAGGCTTTGAACGGACTGCAAAGCCTGAGGGGATTTTTTCGTAAATCAGTTTATCAAGTTTCTGAACTTCAATGTGTCTTTCGTCGAGCTTGATTGTTTCCATACCACAGCCGATATCTACGCCGACAAGATTAGGTACCACTTTGTCTGTGATAGTCATGGTTGTTCCGATAGTACAGCCCGAACCCGCATGAACGTCCGGCATTATTCTTATTGTCTGATTTTGTGACATAGGCTGATTGAGGAGTTCAATAATTTGTGTGATAGCTTCCTGTTCGATAACATCTGTAAAAACCTTTGCATAGTTGTATTTTCCATTTAAGATTATCATAAATTCAAGTCCTTTCGTCGAATAGTAAATGCCTGTAAAAATGCACTAAAAAAGCGTTCCGTCACAAAGACAGAACGCTTATAAAATGCACTTTATCCGAAAAATATTTTCCTGAAAAAGCCCATTCCAATTACACGGAATAAGGCTCACCTATCAACGTTTTCCGTACAGGCAAATTTTATGTGTCTGCTTGTGAGATAAGTATTGAGTTGTAAGATATATTTTTATAAGTTTCGGCATAAAATTCACCTTCTTTCTGAAATTATGACTGTATGATAACTCTTTTGGTATGATTTGTCAAGTGGTATTGAATAAGTTTGGTAAAATCGTCAATTATTCATAATGAATGGGAGATGGTCGTTTATGCAGAATGTGATAATATCGGGTGATGTTGGGGAGAGAATACTGACGGAAACTGTGATAAAAGCGTGTGCGAGAAATGGGGGAGCATTTGTCATTGACGGGAAAAGAGTCTATGAAACGGAAAGTGAGCCGAAATTCTGTGTGGTAACGGATGTTGAAAGAATTTCATGCAGCTGTATAGTTATATTGGGCGATGATGTGAAGAATACAGCTTTTGATGAAGATGATATTACGGTGATAGTAAATTCCGAGAATATGAAAGCATTGGAGATACTCAAATATCAGGGCTGTAAAAATGTGATAACGTGTTCGCTGAATGTCAGGGCAAGCATGAATATATCGGGTATTTATCCTCAGAAAATAGTGAGTCTGCAAAGGACGGTGGAATTTAACGGCAAAGATATAGAACCGTGTGAATTTGAGATAGTTTCGGATGAAACGGATATATATTCACTTCTTGCGGCAAGTGCGGTAATGCTTCTGAGCGGTGAGGATATAAGGGAAAAATACTTTATTTGAGTGAAAAGTTGACAAATGACGGCAAAAAGTTTAGAATGTATTTATCAACGATATGGGGAGAGGATAAAGTGAGCGAAATGGAACAGAGAGAGGATATAATAGTTTTTGATAAAGTCACCAAGATATATACACTGTATAAAAACAGCCGTGAACAGTTTGCGGCACTTTTCTATAATTCCAAGAAGTTCAAAAGACATAAGGCATTGGAGAATGTCAGCTTCAGGATAAAAAAAGGTGAATCGGTCGCTATAATCGGAAGGAACGGTGCAGGCAAATCGACTGTTCTGAAAATGGTGACGGGAGTTGCATTCCCGACAACGGGAACAGTCTATGTAAAGGGCAGGGTATCGGCACTTCTTGAACTGACAGCGGGATTTGTCCCCGATATGACAGGACGTGAAAATATACATTTCAAGTGCTATGTTCTTGGACTGAAAAGTGACGAGATAAAGGAAATTGAAGAAAAGGCGATAGAATTTGCAGACCTCGGAGAATACATAGACCAGCCCGTAAGGACATATTCTTCGGGTATGCGTGTAAGGCTCGGCTTTGCGATAAATATAAATACAAATCCCGATATACTTGTAATAGATGAAGCGTTGAGTGTCGGAGATGCAGCTTTCAAGAAAAAGTGCAAGGAAAAGATATCCGAGCTTATAAAACAGGATATAACAGTAATATATGTCAGTCACAGCAAGGATATACAGGATTTCTGTGACAGATGTATATATCTCGAAAAAGGCAGGGTCATATTTGACGGTACAATAGAGGAAACTATAAAATTATATCCCGAATTCGGAAAATGAAAAATTTGTATGAATATTTGTAAAATTTATGTTTTCCTATTGAAAAAATATGCGAAATGTTATAAAATAGATAAGGATAATTTATTTTTAATCGAAAGGATGTTATTTCAATGAACTATCTTAACAAGAAAACTGTTGAAGATATTGATGTAGCAGGCAAGAAAGTTCTTGTACGCTGCGACTTCAATGTACCATTTGACGGAGAGGGCAATATCTCCGATCCCAAGCGTATTGACGAGGCTATGAAGACTATAAAATATCTCGTTGACCACAATGCAAAAGTAATACTCTGCTCACACCTTGGTCGTCCGAAGGGCGAATTCAACATGAAATATTCACTTGCACCTGTTGCAGCTTATCTTTCAAAGGCTTTGGGCTTTGAAGTTAAAATGGCAAAAGACGTTGTAGGCGAAAGTGCAAAGAGCATTGCCGAAACTCTCAAAGACGGTGAAGTTGAACTTATCGAGAATGTTCGTTTCCATAAAGAAGAAGAAAAGAATGACCCTGAATTCTCAAAGCAGCTTGCTTCACTTGCAGAGATATATGTAAATGACGCATTCGGAACAGCTCACAGAGCACACGCTTCAACAGCAGGTGTTGCTGATTATCTTCCGGCAGTATGCGGCTACCTCATCCAGAAAGAAATTTCCGTAATGGGCGGAGCTTTGACAGAACCGAAAAGACCTTTCGTAGCTATTCTCGGCGGTGCAAAGGTATCCGATAAAATAGGCGTTATCACAAATCTTCTTGATAAAGTTGATACACTTATTATCGGCGGCGGCATGGCTTATACATTCATGAATGCTCTCGGCTATTCGATAGGTACATCTATCTGTGAGCCTGATAAAGTTGAACTTGCAAAGGATATCATGGCAAAGGCTAAGGAAAAGGGCGTAACATTCCTTATCCCCGAAGATACCGTTGTTGCAACCGAATATAAAGCAGACGCTGAACACAAGATTGTAGATTCAGACAAGATTCCGGACGACTGGATGGGTCTTGATATCGGTCCCAAGACAAGAGAAAAGTTTGCAAAGGCTCTTGACGGTGCAGGCACAGTTGTATGGAATGGTCCTATGGGCGTTTCAGAGTGGGAGAACTTTGCACAGGGTACAATAGCTGTTGCAAGAGCAGTTGCAGAAAGCAATGCTATATCAATAATCGGCGGAGGAGATTCCGCAGCAGCAGTTGAAAAACTCGGCTATGCAGACAGAATGACACATATCTCAACAGGCGGCGGTGCATCACTCGAATTCCTCGAGGGCAAAATCCTTCCCGGTATTGCTTGCCTCAACGATAAATAAATTAGCAATTAGCAGTTAGCAATTAACAATGAATTGCTTTCTGCAGGTTGTTGATAAAAACAGGATTGTAATTTAAATTGGTATTTTGTGCTTGTTAGCGGCGGCAAAAATAATTGCTCATTGCTAATTGCACATTGCTAATTGTATTGGCGATGGGGCAGGGCGGTATGTCTTGTCCCATTGTTTGATGAAAAATATTAACACAAGGGAGATAATTAAAATGAACAAGGCTTTAAGAAAGACAATAATTGCAGGTAACTGGAAAATGAACAAGACCCGCCCCGAAGCAAAGGCTCTTATCGAGGGAATCAAGCCGTTGGCTGAAAACGCTGATTGTGAAGTTGTAATATGCGTTCCTTTCACTAATCTTGAAACAGCTATGGCAATGACAGAGGGTACAAATATCAAAGTAGGTGCAGAGAATGTACACTTTGAAAAGAGCGGTGCTTTCACAGGCGAGATTTCTGCCGATATGCTCACGGAACTCGGTGTAGAATATGTTATAATCGGTCACAGTGAAAGAAGACAGTATTTCGGTGAAACAGACGAAACTGTTAACAAGAGAACAAAAGCAGCTCTTGCAGCAGGCTTGAAGCCTATCGTATGCGTAGGCGAGCTTCTTTGGGAGCGTGAGTGCGGTATCACAGAAGAAGTTGTTGCAAGACAGATTAAACTTGATTTGTTTGATGTAAGTGCAGAAGACGTTAAAAAGACAGTTATTGCTTATGAGCCTGTATGGGCTATCGGTACAGGAAAGGTTGCTACATCCGAGCAGGCTGAGGAAGTTTGCAAGCTTATCCGTGATACACTTGCAAAACTCTATTCACAGGAAGTTGCAGATGCTGTTACAATTCAGTACGGTGGTTCAATGAATCCCGCAAACTGTGAGGAACTCCTTGCACAGCCCGATGTTGACGGCGGACTTATAGGCGGTGCTTCACTGAAGGCTGAACAGTTCGGTGTACTTATCGCAGCAGCAAGCAAATAATCGGAAAATAAAAAAATTATTTTAAGGTGGCTAAAAGATGAAAAAACCTGTAGTATTGATGATACTTGACGGCTTTGGAATAGGAACGAATTTCGGCAATGCCATCAGAACGGCAAATAAACCGAATATGGAACGTATATTCTCGACTAACCCGACAACTCTCATAGCTGCATCAGGAATGGATGTAGGCTTGCCTGACGGTCAGATGGGCAACAGCGAAGTCGGTCATACGAATATGGGTGCAGGACGTGTAGTTTATCAGGAGCTTACGAGAATCACAAAGGCTATCAAAGACGGAAGCGTTCTCAAAAATGAAGTTCTTGTAAAGGCTATGGAAAACGCAAAGGGTGAGGGAAAGGCTCTGCATCTGATGGGCTTGATGTCACCGGGCGGTGTTCACAGTCATATAACTCATATATACGGCATTGTTAAAATGGCTAAAAAAATGGGTGTAGAGAAAGTATGGCTTCACGCATTCCTTGACGGCAGAGATGTACCCCCGTCAAGTGCAAAGGATTATGTAGCGGAATGTAAAGCTAAACTTGAAGAAATAGGCGTAGGCAAAATTGCCACTGTATCGGGACGTTATTACGCTATGGACAGGGATAACAACTGGGACAGAGTTGAAAAGGCGTATGCGGCTCTTGTATACGGCGAAGGAGTCAAAGAAAATGACCCTGTTGAGGGTATAGCAAATTCCTATGCAAATGGTGTTACGGATGAATTTGTAATTCCTTTCGTATGCGAGGAAAATGCAACGATAAATGCAGGTGACAGTGTTATATTCTGCAATTTCAGACCCGACAGGGCAAGAGAGATAACAAGAACTCTTGTTGATGAAAGCTTTGATAAGTTCGAGAGAAGAAAGGGATTTTTCCCGCTGAACTATGTCTGCATGACACAGTATGATGCTACTATGCCGAATGTTGAGATAGCATTCAAGCCGCAGTCACTTGTAAATATGTTCGGTGACTATATATCTTCAAAGGGCATGACACAGCTCAGGATTGCCGAAACTGAAAAATATGCTCATGTAACATTCTTCTTCAACGGTGGTGTCGAGAAGGTTTCGGAGGGTGAGGACAGATGCCTTATCCCGTCACCGAAAGTTGCGACATATGACTTGCAGCCTGAGATGAGTGCTTATGAAGTTGCAAAGAACGCTGTCGAGAGAATAGAAAGCGGAAAATATGATGTAGTTATCCTCAACTTTGCAAACTGCGACATGGTAGGACATACAGGTGTATTTGAAGCAGCAGTCAAGGCTGTCGAGGCTGTTGATGACTGTGTCGGACAGGTAGTCAATGCTGTCGAGAAAATGGACGGTGTGGCACTTATCACGGCTGACCATGGCAACGCTGATAAGATGATAGCCGAGGACGGTTCACCGTTCACAGCTCATACAACGAATCTTGTACCGTTCTGTGTAGTGAATCATCCTTGTATACTCCGTGACGGCGGAAGACTTGCCGATATAGCACCGACAATGCTCCAGCTTTTGGGACTTTCACAGCCCGAAGAAATGGACGGCAAAAGCCTTATCAAGTGAGAAATGAGAATTAAGGAGTGAAAAATTGCTTTTACTCCTGCCGATAAAAAACGACTTACAGACATTCATCTGTAAGTCGTTTTTTTATTGACTGTTGATTATTTCTTTGAATGCACTTGATGCGGATTCGCTGTCGGAAGCTATTGCGACGAATACATACGGGTAGACGGTATCCATCTTTATGTTGGCAAGCTGACCGCTCCCTTCTTTGTTTTCGGTGTCCTTTGATGATAAGTATTGGGAAACGGAATCCATAAGGATTTTTTCGCTGTTTTCACTGCTTAGCCTGAAACAAGCGAGTTCCATGCCGATATCTGCACGATTTGATATGTACATTGCGGAATCTGTCACAACTCCGTCGGGGATATTGTAATATTTTGAAATGTTTTCATCTGATATCTTGGATAGATTTTCGTAGTTCATCTTTTTGATGACCCTTGAGATAATGGTATTTGTGGTCAGATAATTTTTGGAATTTTTTTCGGTATTTTGTGCTGAAAGGGTAAATAAAACTATGATAAATGTGGCAGCGACGATTATCGCAACCAAACAAACTGTAAGGACTATCTTATTTTTGTCTATTTTTTCTTTCATAAACTCACCTCTTTATTAAAAATAATACAAATTCACCAAAATAATTATACAATTTTTGATAAAATATTTCAACTACAATGTTGTAACAATTAGAAAAATATATATTGACAGATTATACTAAGATATGATATAAAATAATAAAAAATAACAGGAGTGTTGAATATGGAATGGAAAATGATGTTTATAGCGATATTTTCGGGAATATGGTGTTTTTTGGGAATAGTATTTCTGATGGTGTCGATAATAATATCATCTGTTCGTGCAAATAAGGAGAAACGCTGCACATCAAAGACAGTGGGTACGGTAACAGACCTTGTAAGACATTCGGCAGGAATGAAAGGTCATTCGGGAAGTTGGTATCCTGTGATAAGCTACACTGTATCAGGCGGAGAGAACATTGTAAAAGAGTCATCTGTGGGGACAAATCCGCCGAAATATAAAGTGGGACAGACAGTGCATATAAGATATGCTCCGGATAAAACCGACAGTTTTTACATAGACGGTGATAATACGGCAAATTTGCTGAAAAAGATATTTTTCTTTGTCGGTCTCGGATTGATTGCAGTAGGTCTGACAGTGGGAATTCTCGTATTTATATTTGCATAAAAAACGGCAGTCGCTTTTTTAGCGGCTGCTTTTTGTATGGAGCGAAAAAATACTTTTTCACTCCTGACTCCTGATTTTTCAACAAAAATAAAAATCCGCCCAACCGTTCGTGTCACAAATAACCTGCCTACGAGATAAGCAGGTGGGTGCTCGCTCAATGATTTCATACTCCCTTCGTCCACCATGTAGTGGGAGGTCTGAAGTCCGCCACCGAAGCCAAGCTCCCTGAATAAAATTTGTAGGGTTATATAGACACTAACACGCATTGGGCAGAAATTATAAACAAATAAATCCGAAAAAGTAAATACTTTTTTGTACGACTATATTATATAACAAACTTTCGGAAAAATCAAGAGGAAATTTAATGTTTTTTAATTATTATTCATCTTCTTCGTCTTCATCATAAAGAGCCTCGTCGAATTTGTTTTCAAACAGTTCGGCAAGTGTATCGAGAAGAACTTCGTCGTCAATTTCGGCAAGCTGAGGTTCACCGTTTTCGTCAATGATATCCTCGAAAATCATATATACGTTTTCGGAATTTTCATCTTCCTCATCGGGCATATCGAACAAGGGCATAAGAGCATAATAATGCTTGTCCTGATAGTCAAGTTCTTCAATAATTTCAAATTCATATTCGTTTCCCTCGTCATCAAGGAGTGAAATGAGGTTGCTTTCGTACATATCGTTATCAAATTCCTGTTTGCTCATAGTATGGAACATCTCCTTAAAATAAAATTACAATCTTATTTTACGATAAAATCATTGATAAGTCAATAGGAAAAATAATTTGTTAAATATATATATATTTTAAAAAAAGTTTAAAAAAACTATTGACATTTTATAAAGATGTGGTATAATATAATCAAGATAAATAAAGAGTTCGGCGAGCAAGGACATATATGGAGTGTGTATATGTCAGCGTGATACAGTCCTTTATGACTGCAAGGGGTTTCTTGAATTATCTGTTTTATGAAAGGAGGCAAGCTCCAATGGGCGAACTGGAACCGGTTATATGCGGAACTCGTACCGTTTGGTGCGAGGCTTTCAACGAGGATAAGATAGAGTATGAACGAGGTTGAGTTTTTGGGCATATTGGTATCCGTGAATTGCGGATAATGGCTCTTGTTTCAACGGTATTTAGGTTGTGAGTTCGGAAAAGTCTTTGAATTGTGCAAGGTTGTCGTTTGACTCCGCTTGTTTTGGGACTTTGACAATTGAATATGTTGTTCGTATGGAGTGTTTTCTCCTGTTCGGACTAACCGTTATGACACACGGGGATTGCTTGAAGCCATTGTTCGGGAATAGTGTCTTGCAAATGAATTGAACGGAAAATTTCCTCCGTCTGTTGCCGAAAGCTCCGCATTGTTATTGATAATCTTTCTTTACAGTGTGTGACTGCCAGTGGGGTGGTTTTGGAGAGTAAAGCATTAAGGATATTTATTTCGAGGGTGTGCGGTGGTTATATCGTTCACCGAATGTAATTTCGGTTACGGATTGGAATAAAACCGAAGGCGGTTTTGTATATAAAATTTACATAGATAGGATTGAGTCCAATGTAATTTATGGTTGTCTTTTCGGTTTGCGGTTGCATACCTTTACGACTTTGATTATTATTTTGAAATGGAATGAGTCCGATGGTAGTTTGATTTTTGTACCTCCATTGTTTTAAAGGAAACAGCTTCGACAGTTTTGAATTGTCGGAGCTGTTTTACTTTTTGCCATTCGGAAAAAATTATGGACAATAGAGTCATGGTGTGATATAATTTTATAAAATCAAAAAAAGGAGTGCGATAAAAATTGAAACTGCTTGCAAGAATATTGATAGTTCTCCCTGCAATACTTATCCAGATTGCATGGATGTCATTTCTCGTATGGCTGGCGGATGGCTTGACGGAGATTGTTGATATGATAGTTGCTATAGCTTCATTTAACTATGTCCTTTATATCGTTACAAAAAAGGATGAGGGCAGTTATAAGATACTGTGGCTTATTCTGATACTTGCCTTTCCGCTTCCGGGAACTTTTTTATATTGGTGTTACGGAAATCAGAAAAGTGCAAAGCCTATCAGAAAAAAGCTGGATTCATCAGAGGGTGAAATAAAAGTATATTCCGAGGTCTGCAATGATGAGCTTATAAATAAGATATCCGAAGAAAATCCTCATCTTGCAACGGTGCTTGCAAGAACTCAGAGGGAAACGGATTTTCCTGTTGTGAGGAATGAGAATGCAAGGTATTTTGCATTGGGCGAGGAAATGCACAAATGTATGCTCGAAGAACTCAAAAAAGCCAAGAAATTCATTTTTGCGGAATATTTCATTGTTGAAAACGGTATCATGTGGGATTCAATGGTAAATATCATGGAACAGAAGGTAAAAGAGGGTGTCGAGGTATATTTCATGTATGATGACGTGGGAAGTATCTCTACATATTCAAGGCGAAACGTAAAAGACCTCAAAAGCAAGGGCATTAAGTGTGTCAGCTTCAATCCCATAAAATTTCTCAGCGGTACGCTCAATTACCGTGACCACAGAAAAATGCTTATCATTGACGGTGAGATAGCTTTCAGCGGAGGAGTAAATTTAGCTGACGAGTATATCAATAAAAAGAAAAAGTACGGTCACTGGAAAGATATAGGATTTTACGTCAAAGGTGCTGCGGCACAGGTATATGCACGTATGTTTGTTGAGTTCTGGAACGCTTTTTCAAAAGAACCTCTTGAACTGTCGAAATATTTTCCGCCTTTCCCGAAAAATACTACACAGTCGGATGACGGTTATGTATTGTCATATTATGATTCTCCCGTAAGATTTGAAACATATAGCAATGATTTGTATGTTGACCTTTTGTATCATTCAAAGAAAACAGCGTGGTTCTATACACCGTACCTGATGCTTGGCGAATATCTTCTCGAAGCGTTTGTAAAAGCCGCTGAAAGAGGAGTGGATGTAAGGATAATAATGCCGGGCATACCCGATAAGAAGTTAGTTTACAGGATGTCGAGAGGGTATTATAAAACTCTTATGGATGCAGGAGTGAAGATTTACGAATATACTCCGGGATTTGTCCATGCAAAGGGCTGTATAATTGACGGGAATATAGCGACTGTCGGAACAGTCAATCTTGATTACAGAAGCCTTTTCCTGCATTTTGAAAATAACTCGGTATTCTATAAATCGGAGATGATAAAGGATTTTGAGGAAGATTTTCTTAAAACACAGTCAAAAGCGACTCTCCGAACATTGAGTGACCTCAAGACAGGAGATTTCAGATGGTATATTGACGGTATTTTAAGAATATTTGCTCCGCTGTGCTGAGATATAAAAAAACACTGTATCTTTTGAAGATACAGTGGAAATTTTTATGCTTTTAATTTTTTATCAGTAGGTGATATCTTCGGAAACTCCTTCAAGAACGTAGATGGTAACGTCACGTCTGCCGAACTGACAGCATTCGTCATAAGTATTGTAATAAAGGTCAACTATTGCAGTGCCTGCCCATAAAGCTCCGCCTGTATCACCTGCAACAGCATAGCCGTAAACGACCTGACCGTCATTTGATACTATGTAAAGGATAGAGCCGTAGGGGATTATATCGGGGTCAACAGCGACAACACCGTAACGTGCAAGTCTGCCCGTTGCCGTAAGAGCACCTGCCGGAGCATAATAGGCAGTACCAGAACCTGTAAGGACTCTTGTATAGTTCACCTGATTGCCGTTTACGTCAGTAAGAACATTTGCTGATTCATTTACAGAAATAGAACCCGAATTTGTATATACCTGACTTACATATTCCTTTGTGCCTTTTGCGATTATTTCATCAACAGGCTGTTTTGTTATTTCATTGCTTATCTGTGAAGACGAATCAAGTTTGCCGTTTATATATTTTTCTCTTGTAACGATAGTGCGTTCACCGTTTACGCCTTCCTGAACGGCAGATGTTTCACCGATATACATATCGTCGGAATCCTGATATACCGTATTGTAAGCGATGCTTTCGGCAGTTGTAACATCTTTGTAAGTAACGCTGTTGATAACGATATCCATGTTTTCTGTAACTTCTTTGTTTACGTCAACACTGACAACATCATTTTTATCGAGCTTGATATCAAGATATTCCAAAGCATTTTTTACAGTGCCTGCCGGAACTTCCTTTGTTATCTTATTGCCTTTTACATTTACGTTGACGGTATAAAATCTTGCGATTTTTATTTCCATATCGGGTTCAAGACGAGTTTCCCTTGAAAATGAAACCGAATCGTTCTTGCTGAGAGTAAGACCTGCAGCCTTTATCGCATCAGCGACAGTACCTTCATTGAAAGTAAGTGTTTTCTTTGATTTTCCGTCAACAACATCTACGTTGAATGCACGGAGAATGGAAATGCTGATGTCGCTGCTTTCACTTTCTGTACGGATGAGCTTGTCATTTTCGTTGAGTGATATGCCTGTTTTTTCAAGAATAACATCCGTTTGAGGATTTATAGTATTTATTGTGACAGTCTGTTCACCGTCGGTAACAGTAACCGTTTTTGACATAGCTGCAACAGATACGGCTGCCGAAAGGCATATCGTTCCCATGAGGGCAACAGCGACAGCTTTTTTGGTAACGGAAAAACGATTTGTTTTTTTATTATCCATTGTAATTATCTCCTTAAGAAATCAGTTTTGTAATCTGATTGTCATTTGTTTGTAACTTTTTGATGTCGGTGTTTCAGCCGACAATGAAATTATAGCCTAAACGGATGTAAATGTCAAATAAATTCAACCGAGTTTTTTGTGCAATGTGTATAAGTGCCTGATGAAAAATAGGCAGAAAATGGGTCTTATAATTCTTTGAAATAAAAATAAAAAGATGTTTTATGTGCATTTTGCAGAAATCTTACAGGCTTTTAAAAAAAGTTACAAAATAATTACAAACAAGAAACAGGACGGAATTTTATGAAAATTTCCGTCCTGTTTCAATGTTTAGGGGTATTTTTTAAAGGGATATGGGGGTATCATGCTATTTTTTTGCGGAGACGCAGGCGGTCTGATATCATTGCGATAAATTCGCTGTTGGTAGGCTTGCCTCTGCCGTTGTGGATGGTGTAGCCGAAATAAGAGTTGAGGACATCAACGTCACCTCTGTCCCATGCGACTTCAATAGCGTGTCTGATAGCTCTTTCGACTCTTGATGAAGTGGTCTCATATTTTTTGGCTACCGAGGGATAAAGCTCTTTTGTGACAGCGTTGATGATTTCGGGGTGCTTTACAGACATTATAATAGAGTCACGCAGATAATTGTAGCCTTTTATATGAGCCGGAACGCCTATCTGATGAAGGATATCGGTTATGGTTATTTCAAGTTCACGGTCAAGGCTGTAAATTTCGCCTTTGCTGAAAGTATCATCGTCACGGCACTCCATGAGTTCGCATATTCTGTCGATAAGGCTGCTTACATTAAAGGGTTTTATAACATAATAAGCTGCACCCGCACTTAATACTTCTTTTTCGAGTATGGGACTGTCGAAATTGGATATGACTACGAATACAGGGAATTTAACATCATTTTTATTTTTTATTCCACGCATAACTCCGATACCGTCAATGTTTGTCATAAAAGTATCCATGATAACAATATCGGGCTGGAAGCTGCGGATGATTTCAACTACCTTGCTGCCGTCTTTTTCACAAAATTTCGCGTCAAAGCCGCTGTCAGTGAAAATATCCGCTGACTTTGTTCTGAATTCGGCAGCATCTTCGGCAATGAGCATTTTAAATTTGTTTTTCATATCAAATCCTCCATTAATTTTTTGTGATGACTGTATCTTACCATAAATTGGTAAATTTGGCAATAGGAATTTTGAAAATTTTTGAATTTGATAATGATTTAACAAATTTAGTTTGGTAATTTAATGCTATTTTGTATAATAATGATGTTACAGATATGAAAGTGCGACAATTTTTTTATTTTTCACAAAAACAGTTTATCCTGCATTTGGCAAAGATGTTTTATTATTGGATTTTGAGCTGAAATATATCATATTTTCTGCAAATACACCGTAACCGCCTGTCGGGTCATTGACGAATACATGAGTGACTGCACCTGCAAGCTGACCGTGTTGGATTATAGGACTTCCACTCATTCCCTGAACGATACCGCCTGTTTTTTCGATAAGTTCGGGGTCTGTTATCCGTATGGTCATATTTTTGGACATATTCATGTTATTATAGCTTATATCCTCGATTGTTATATCATAATATTTCGGAGTATGCCCGTTTATGGTCGTCAGTATCTTTGCAGGGCCTCTTTCTATTTCCTGCTTGAACAGAACAGGTATGGTCTGGGCGTTGCTGTCATATTCACTCATGCTTCCGTAAATGCCTGACTGACTGTTTGAATTTATGATACCCTTGGATGAAGTATCAACGAAAAATCCCGTCAATGCACCTGGATTTCCGCATACACTTTTGGTAATCGAATTTATTTCGGCATCTACTATATCACCGCTTTGCAGGGGCATAAGACAACCGCTTTTGGTGTCGCATATACCGTGTCCCAGACCTGCAAATGTGCCGTTTTCGGGGTCAATGAATGTCATAGTGCCTATCCCTGCACAACTGTCACGCACCATAAGACCTATACGGTATTTTTTCAGGGAACTGTCAAAGGCAGGAGTTATTTTCGTGAAATATTCGTTTCCGTTATTTCGTGCGGTTATATCAATAGGATGTCCGTTGCTTTTTTCCACAATGGAAATCAGTTCTTCATTCGTATTGATTTTTTTGCCGTTTACGGAAATAATAATATCACCGCTTTTTATTCCGGCATCATTCGGGGGATATTTATTTCCGTCTGCTGTTTTTACCGGAGATGTCTCCGAAACTACAAGACCGTCGGTATATATTCTTATACCGAAGGGTGTACCGCCTAAAATAACATTTTTTCTTTGTGTGACGTTTACATTTACCTGTTTTACGGGAACGGAATCAAAAAGCATTATTTCGGCAGTAGTGTTGTTTTGCGGAATATCCTGTTCGTCACCGAAAGCGGGATAAGTTTGGGTGTTTCTGTCAAATTTCAGCGAAATAGGGAAATTGTTTCCGAGAAATTCATTTTTTTGTTCATTCAGGATTATCTGAGAGGGAGTAAGATATGCTGTCAATGCACATATACCGAAAAGCACAGATAAAAATGCGGCACTTATTCCCGTAAATATTCTTACAGAGTCTGATATTTTATTTTTCATAAGAATTTTTCACCTCCTTAAAAATAGTTTTACCGATTTGTTTATAAATTAAAATATCTTTAAAATACCAAAATATATGGTTTTTTTGTGTAATACTCACAAAGATTTATCAATATTTTTGTAAGTTGGTTGACAATCATCTTATAAAGATTTAGAATATATCTTGGAATATTTATTAAAAAAATCTGATTTACAGAGATGATGAAATTATGATAAAAAGTATGACAGGTTACGGACGTTTTGACGGAGTTATTGAGGGAAGAAGAATCGTTTTTGAGATAAAATCGGTCAATCACAGATTTTTTGAACTTCAGTGCAGACTTCAAAGAGGATATGGTTTTCTTGAGGAGAGTATAAAGGAACTTTTGGGAAAATACATATCAAGAGGAAAAGTTGATGTATTTGTATCGGTAGAGGCTGACGAGAATGTTGCGGCAGATGTCAAGGTGAGCCACTCACTTGCGGCAGGCTATATAAATGCCCTGAAAGAACTGGCGGATAAATATGGTCTGCGTGATGACATTTCCGTTTCGACCATTTCAAAATATACGGATATATTCACAGTCAGCAAAGCTCCCGAAGATGAAGAAAAATTATGTAATATCGTAAATTCGGCAGGAGAGCAGGCTCTCGGCAGCTTTATGGAAATGCGTGAGCGTGAGGGCGAAAAATTGAAGAATGATGTTCTTGAACGTGGCAGGAATATCATATCAATAGTTTCCGAAATAGAAGAACGTTCTCCGAAAACCGTTGAGGAATACAGAAATAAACTGTATGAGAGATTGAAAGAGGTTTTGGGAGATACCACGATAGATGAACAGAGAATGTTGACGGAAGCAGCAATCTTTGCCGATAAGACAGCCGTTGCAGAGGAAACCGTAAGACTCCGCAGTCACTTTGCACAGCTTGAACAGATACTCAACGCATCAGCCCCTGCAGGACGAAAGCTTGATTTTATCGTTCAGGAAATGAACAGGGAAGCCAATACTATCGGTTCAAAGGTCTGTGATGCCGAACTTGCACACAAGGTCGTTGCTATCAAAGCCGACATTGAAAAAATACGTGAGCAGATACAGAATATCGAATGAGGAGTGAAAAAGCTTGCAGCTTGTAAATATAGGTTATGGAAATATGATTTCATCCTCAAGGATAATTGCGATAGTAAGTCCTGATGCAGCACCTGTAAAGAGAATGATACAGAATGCCCGTGACAAAGGTATGCTGATAGATGCGTCATGCGGAAGAAAAACAAAATCCGTTATTGTAACTGACAGTGACCATATCGTTCTTTCGGCAGTACAGCCCGAAACAGTTGCACATCGCATAAATGATGATGAACAGCCGTTGAAGAATGATGAATAATTGTTCTTTGATATATAAAAATAATGGAGGAATTTTTTGAAAATGGGAAAATTGTTTGTAGTATCCGGCCCGGCAGGAACGGGTAAAGGTACAGTCGTAAAGGAACTTATCGGGCGTGGAGTTGCAGAGCTTTCCATATCGGCTACCACAAGAGCTCCGAGAGGTCGGGAAAAAAACGGTATTGAGTATCATTTTCTTAAAAGAGAGGAATTTGAGGAGCTTATATCAGAAGACGGCTTTCTGGAGTATGCCGAGTATTGCGGAAATTACTACGGTTCGCCTAAAAAACAGATAGATGAATGGATAGCTGACGGAAAGAATGTTATACTTGAAATAGAAGTCGAAGGTTATCAGAAGGTAAAGGCGAAAAGACCCGACTGCATAGGTATATTTATAATGCCTCCGTCACTTGGCGAACTTGAAAAGCGTCTTCGTGGCAGGAATACGGAAACGGAAGAACAGATAAAAAAACGTCTTAAAAGGGCAGAGGAGGAGATACCTCTTTCAAAGCTCTATGACCATGTAGTGGTCAATGATGAAGTAAAAAAATGTGCGGATGAGATAGAGAAAATATTTGATAATATCTGAAAGGGAGATTTTGTTATGTACGAAAATTATACAAGACCGAATGTTGATGATATATTTGCAGGCAAGATGAGCAAATATGCCCTTGCAATAGCAGTTGCCAAAAGAGCAAGAGAGATAACCGACGAGATACAGAAGGACAAAACAAAAGGTCCGTGCGATAAGCCTGTTATAGTTGCCGTCGAGGAATTCAAGGATCATAAATTTGCTATATTAGAGCCTGATGTTGATGACTGAAAAATATCTTGTCGGCGGGATAGCTGTTGAGAATACGCTTTATCATTTCGATAAACTGTATGATTATGTTATCCCCGAAGGCTGTGCGGGATATGCCGTGACAGGCTGTCGTGTGATGGTGAATTTCAGGAATTCTCTCCGTCAGGGAATGATAATGGAGCTTCACCGCACTGATGATATTTCGGGACTGAAGAATATCAGTGAGATACTTGACAGAGAGCCTGTCATGTCGGAGGAACTTGTAAAGCTGGCTTTTATGATGAAGGACAGATGCTTCTGTACCCTTTTCAATGCCTGCCGTGCAATGCTTCCGACAGGTCTTTCACTGAAAGTCATGTACAGCTATAAGGCGAATGACGGAATTGATATAAACAGTCTTTCGGAAACCGAAAAACAGATATATTTATATCTTAAAGCAAGAAAAACGGCTGTCAGACAGGATAATCTTCTGAAAGCAATGGGATTGTCCGATGGAGAAATTTTTTCGGAGATGTATAAAAAAAATATCCTGTCGAGAACCGAAGCAGTCAAAAAACGCTTGCAGGATATGACCGTAAAGATGGTGCATCTTGAAAATTACAGTGATGATACAGCATATACACCAAATCAGCAGGAAGTAATAAATACCCTTCTTGTATCGGGAGATGTTTCAAGAAAAGAGATATGCTATTTTACGGGAGTGTCGGGAGCAGTTGTCGATAATCTCGTCAAAAAGGGAATTTGCAGTTACTATGATTCAAAACCGCCCGAGGTATCCGAAGAAGTCATTGAAGTGACGGATGACAGGGATATCATATTGACATCCCAACAGCAGAAGGCTTTTGATTCACTTCTTGAAAAATATTGCAGTAAAAAGCCTGAGGCATCTCTTTTGTACGGCATAACGGGAAGCGGAAAGACATCTGTATTTATGAAGCTGATAGACCGTGCAAATGCTGACGGAAAAGGCGTTATATGTATGGTGCCTGAGATAGCACTTACACCACAGCTTCTGGCAAAGTTCAAGGCAAGATACGGAAATAAAGTTGCGGTCTTTCACAGCGGTTTATCGCTTTCCGAAAGGCTCAAAGAATGGAAACGAGTCAAAAATAAAGAGGCAAATATAGCTGTCGGAACTCGCTCGGCGATATTTGCACCGCTTTCCGATATAGGTCTGATAGTCATTGACGAGGAACAGGAATATACATACAAATCCTCGTCAGCCCCGAGATTTCATGCCCGTGACCTTGCGAAGATAAGATGTGCTGAGAATAATGCACTTCTTTTGATGTCATCGGCAACACCCTCGGTAGAGAGCTTTTATTTTGCAAGTGAAAACAGGTATTCTCTTGAAACGCTTGATAAGCGTTACGGTACGGCAAAACTGCCGAAAGTCATTACCGTTGACATGAATGAAGAAGTGTATAAAGGCAATATGTCGGGATACAGTTCGGTTCTCCTTGAAGCTGTTCATGAAAATCTGAACAATAATCAGCAGTCGATAATTCTGCTGAACAGGAGAGGTTATAATACATTCATATCATGTATGTCGTGCAATGAAGTAATAACGTGTCCAAACTGTTCCATTTCGCTGACATTCCATAGTGCAAATCAAAGACTGATGTGTCATTACTGTGGATATTCGATACCCGTTCCGAGAGAGTGTCCGTCATGTCATTCGGATAAACTGAGATATTCGGGTGCGGGTACTCAGAAAGCTGAAAAGGATTTGCAGGAATTGTTTCCGAGAGCAAGAATAATCCGTCTTGATACGGATTCGACAATGAGGAGATTTTCCTATGAAAAGAAATTGCAGGCATTCCGAAACGGTGAATATGATATAATGCTTGGTACGCAGATGGTTGCAAAGGGTCTTGACTTTCCAAATGTAACGCTTGTGGGAGTGCTTTCAGCCGACCAGATGCTTCACAGTGATGATTTCAGGAGCTATGAGAGGACGTTTTCACTGCTAACACAGGTTGTAGGGCGTTCAGGCAGAGGAGATTTGAAAGGCAGGGCTGTCATACAGACCTATGAGCCTGAAAATCCTGTGATAACCCTTGCATCAAAGCAGGATTATTCGGAGTTTTATAAAAGCGAGATACTTATAAGAAAAGCCATGCTTTATCCGCCTTTTTCGGATATATGTGTAGTTTCTTTTATAGGCAAAGATATGAATAAAACCAAGAATACATCAGAGATATTTGCTCAGAGTCTTGCACAGCTTGCCAAAAGTGAATACAGTGATTTGCCTATGCGTGTGATAGGACCGTCACCGGCACTTGTTTCCAAGATAAATAATAAATACCGTTACAGGATAATAATAAAAACAAAGAATACAAAGCGTTTCAGGGAGATGCTTTCAAGACTGCTGGTAACTTTCGGAAAGGACAGGACATTTTCCGATGTAGCCGTCTATGCGGATATCGACCCTGAAAATGTAAGTTAAATTAAAGAAAGGAGTAAGTTTTTTTATGGCTATAAGAAATATTGTAAAAGAGGGCGACCCTGTATTGACTAAAGTATGCCGTCCCGTTGAGAAGTTTGATGAAAAGCTGGAAACTCTGATAGAAGATATGTATGAAACCATGGATAACGGAGGAGGAGTGGGACTTGCCGCACCACAGGTCGGAATACTCAGAAGGATTTTTGTCATAGATATAGGCGAGGGAAGAATGGAATTTATCAATCCCAAAATAATAAAAACAAGGGGTGTACAGGAATCAAGTGAGGGCTGTCTGTCATGTCCGGGAGAGTTTGGCATAACAAAACGTCCGATGTATGTAACGGCAGTTGCACAGAACCGTCACGGTGACCAGTTCACCATCAATGCAGAGGGACTTCTTGCAAAGGCTATATGCCATGAGAATGACCACCTTGACGGGATACTTTTCAAAGAGCATATCATAAGGATGCTTAAACCGAATGAAACGGAATGAGTGATTATATATGAAAATAGTTTTTATGGGAACGCCTGATTTTTCTGTGCCGTGTCTGAAAGCACTGATATCTGACGGGAATGAGATAAAAGGGGTCTTCACACAGCCCGATAAACCGAGGGGCAGACGTGGGAATCAGCTTTTGCCGTCACCCGTCAAGGTATGTGCACAGGAGAATGATATAAAAGTGTATCAGCCGACAACGCTGAAAAACGGTGAGGCTATGGAGATAATAAAAGAGCTTGCCCCTGAAATGATAGTGGTAGTAGCCTATGGAAAGATATTGCCGAAAGAGATACTTGACTATCCGAAATACGGCTGTGTGAATATACACGCTTCTCTTTTGCCCGAATACAGGGGAGCGGCACCGATACAGCAGGTGATACTTGACGGCAGGGATAAAACAGGTGTGACGGCAATGCTGATGGATGTAGGACTTGATACAGGCGATATGCTGATGAAAGCCGAAACGGATATTGATGAAAATGAAACGATAGACGAACTGCATGACAGGCTTTCACAGATGGGAGCTGAACTTATCGTTAAAGTAGTGCATGATGCGGAAAAAGGCTTGCTTGTCCGTGAAAAGCAGGATGATTCAAAGTCGTCTTATGTAGGGATGCTGACGAAGGATATGATGAAAATGGATTTTACAAGACCTGCAAAGGAACTGCATGATCTTGTAAGGGCATTGACAGGAACAGCATTTCTTGACGGAAAGCGTATGAAGATATACAGAACGCTTGTTAAGGATGATAAGGGCGAAGCGGGAAAGATATTGTCGTTAAGTCCGTTTACAGTCGGCTGCGGAGAGGGTTCTCTTGAGATACTCGAAATACAGCCCGAAGGCAAAAAAAGAATGTCTGCAAAGGATTTTGCAAACGGTTTGAAGAATATGGGAACAAAGGATTTGAAATTTTCGTAAAAAACGGGAGCGTTGTTATGACGGAAACATCAAGACAAACAGCTTTTACAGCTTTGATGCGTGTTGAAAGGGACAGTTCTTATTCAAATATAGCGTTGGATATGATACTTTCAAAAAGCTCTCTTTCGCAGCGTGATAAAAATTTTGTATCGGGCATTTTTTACGGTGTTATCGAAAAATGTCTGCTTTTGGACTATAATATATCTGCATATTCGGATATTCCACTGAATAAGCTGGATATGGAAATAATAACTATTCTCAGAATGGGATTGTATCAGATATTTTTCATGAACGGTGTACCTGCTCCTGTGGCAGTGAATGAAACAGTAGAGCTATGTCATAAGAATAAGCTGTCAAGTGCAGCGGGATTTGTCAACGGTATACTTCATGCGGCTCTGGAATACGGCAGCATTAAGCTTCCGAATCCCAAAAAGGGAAGAAGCAAGTTTTATTCGATAGAATTTTCATGTCCCGAGAGGATAGTAAAAATATGGCGGCAAAGCTACGGTGATGATATAACAAAAGATATACTCTGTTCACTTGACGGCAGACCGCCGATAAATGCAAGAGTGAATACTCTGAAAACAAGTATTGATGAATTGAAAAAGTCATTTGAAGATTCGGGAGTTCATGCGGAATACAGTGAATTGACCGAAAATTGTCTGATACTTTCAAATACAGGCTCGATAGAAAAGCTGCCTCAGTACAGAAAAGGATTTTTTCATATACAGGATACGGCTTCACAGTTATGCTGCAAAATGCTTGAAGTCGGTGAAAACCAAACAGTCCTTGATGTCTGTGCAGCTCCGGGAGGAAAGAGTTTTACACTTGCACAGATGATGAACAACAAGGGCAGGATAGTTTCATGTGATTTGTATGAATCAAGACTCGGACTTGTAGAAAATGGTGCAAAGAGGCTTTCGATAGATATTATATCGACAGTTGCGGGGGATTCTTCAAAGATAAGCGATTTGCCTATGGCTGACAGGGTATTGTGTGATGTACCGTGTTCGGGATTGGGTATTATAAGAAGAAAGCCCGAACTGAGATATAAAGAAGACCTGGGCGTTGACACACTGCCCGATATACAGTATCTTATATTGTGCAACAGTGCAAAATTCGTCAAAAGCGGAGGAATATTGGTGTATTCCACCTGTACGCTGAATCCTTGGGAAAATAATCAGAATGTAAGAAAGTTCCTGAGTGAGCATGAGGAGTTTGAACCGTATGCACTGAAACTTCCCGATAATATAAAAAGAGGTATCGAGGAAAATGAAAATGAACTGACACTTTTCCCTCATATCAATGATACAGATGGATTTTTTATAAGTGCTTTCAGAAGGAAGTGATATTATGCCCGAAGATATAAAGTCAATGTATGAGCATGAGCTTAAAGAAAAATTTGCAGAAATGGGCGAACCTGCTTACAGGGCATTGCAGGTATATAAATGGCTTCATTCGGGTGTAAAGTCTTTTGATGAAATGACCAATATTTCAAAGAAACTTCGTGAAAGTCTTATGGAAAGATACTATATATCGAATGCAGCTATTGAAAAAAAATTGATTTCGTCTTATGATGATACAAAGAAATATTTGTTTTCGTTTGCAGACGGTGAAACAGTCGAATCTGTCCTGATGAAGTATCATCACGGCTATACAAGCTGTATATCAACGCAGGTTGGCTGTAAGATGGGATGTACATTCTGTGCGACAGGTCAGGGAGGATTTTCAAGAAATCTGACGGCATCCGAAATGATATCACAGATACAGGCTGAACAAGCGGATAATGATATAAGGATATCAAATATAGTTCTTATGGGAATGGGTGAGCCGTTGGATAATTTTGATAATGTAATAAGATTTCTGAAACTCGTCAGCAGCGAGAACGGCATGAATATAGGCATGAGGCATATATCTCTTTCAACGTGCGGTATAGTGCCGAGGATATATGAGCTTGCCGATATGAAATTACAGCTTACGCTGTCGGTGTCGCTTCATGCACCGAATGACCGGATAAGAAGCAGAACGATGCCCGTTAACAGGAAATATAATATTTCCGAACTGTTGAAAGCCTGTAAGTATTATTCCGACACGACAGGCAGGAGGATATCATTTGAATATGCAATGATAGACGGTGTCAATGACAGTGAAGCGTGTGCAAAAGAGCTTGCCCAAAGGCTGAAAGGAATCCTGAGCCATGTCAATCTTATCCCCGTAAATACTGTCAGCGGTACGGGCTATGAAAAAAGCAAAAAGGAAAGCATAAGGAAATTTATTGCGGTACTCGAAAAATCGGGTATAACCGCAACGGTACGCAGGACTCTCGGAAGCGATATAAACGCTTCATGCGGACAATTACGCCGTTCTGTTAAAGACGGTTCAAAAAAGGAGTGAAAAAAAGTGCAGGTATGTTCCAGAACGGATACGGGACTTGTCAGAAGTTCAAATCAGGATTATTGCAGGACGGGTCTTTTGAATGACGGTACGGTATGGGCGATAGTCTGTGACGGTATGGGCGGAGCAAACGGCGGTTCAACAGCAAGCCGTATCGCAACGGATACGATAGCCGAGCAGATAACAGCACTGTATAGTGATGAAAAGTATCGTAATGATATCGAAAAATTGGTCAGTACAGCCATAGAGATAGCCAATCAGAGAGTGTACGGAATATCACAAAATGTCTATTCACTTTATGGAATGGGTACGACAGTTGTTGCAGTGGTAGTCAGGGACGAAAAGGTACATATAGTCCACGCAGGTGACAGCCGTGCATATCTCTATGAAAACGGCTCTGTCAGGCAGATTACAAAAGACCATTCAATGGTTCAGGAGCTTGTCGATATAGGTCAGATAACTCCCGAACAGGCACAGAACCATCCGAATAAGAATATCATTACAAGAGCATTGGGAACAAGGGCAAATCTCAGGACAGATTATAATTATGCGGGATTTTCAAAGGGCAGTGTATTGATAATGTGCACTGACGGACTTTCAAATTATATAACAGAGGACAGTCTTGCCGAGTTCATACAGAGATATGAAGGTGATGAGCTTGCCGAAAAGCTCATTGAACAGGCAAAAAAAATGGGCGGCAGTGATAATATCACGGTTGTTGTAATTGAGGGCTGATTATCCGGAAAGGAGATTTATTGAATGGATAAATATGTAGGAAGAAGGCTTGACAGCCGTTATGAAATAAAGGAGCTTATAGGTGTTGGCGGAATGGCAATGGTCTATAAGGCTTATGACAGCATTGATGACAAAACGGTTGCCATAAAGATTCTTAAAGATGAATTTTTAGGCAATGCGGAGTTTATGAGAAGATTCAAGAATGAGTCGAAAGCGATAGCTGTTCTTTCACACCCGAATATCGTAAAGGTATATGATGTGAGCTTCGGTGATAAGATACAGTATATAGTTATGGAATATATCGACGGTATTACTTTGAAAGAATATATCGGTCAGCAGAAGGTCATACCGTGGAAAGAGGCAGTGCATTTTACGGTGCAGATACTTCAGGCACTTCAGCACGCCCATGAAAAGGGAATAGTTCACAGGGATATAAAACCTCAGAATATAATGCTTTTGCAGGACGGAAGTATCAAGGTCACAGATTTTGGCATTGCAAGGATATCCAACAACGAAACACGTACAATGACAAGCAAGACTATCGGTTCTGTGCATTATATAGCTCCCGAACAGGCAAGGGGAGGAGTTATCGACGGCAAAGCCGATATATATTCTGTGGGTGTGATGCTCTATGAGATGCTCACGGGACAGCTTCCGTTTGAAGCCGACAATGCTGTATCGGTGGCTATAATGCAAATGCAGAATGAGCCGAAGCCGCTTCGTGAGCTTAATGACAAGATTCCGGAGGGCATAGAGCAGATAACTTTAAGAGCAATGCGTAAAGAGCCTAAGCAGCGTTTTGCGACTGCCAAAGAAATGCTTGAAGCGATAGAGATGTTCAGACGAGACCCGTCAATGAAGTTCCACTACACATACTATGTCGATCAGGCTCCTACAAGGGAAGTTGAATCTATAAATACAGTCAAGCTGGTATCGACCAATGACAGCGTTTATGAAGACGACTATGTTATTGAGGAAGATGATGCAGCATCAAACAGATCAAAGAAATTTGTAACATTTGTTGCTGTCGGAATAACTCTCCTTGTACTTATCATGCTGATAGTATTCATAATAAATCTTGCACGGACATTCAGCCGTACAACAGATGTAAAAAGTGTGGATGTACCGAATTTTGTCGGACAGATATATGATGAGATACTGAATAATAAAGAATATAAATTCAATTATGATATAACGGCAAAATATGACAATACAAAGCCCGTAAATATCGTTCTTGCCCAGAATCCCGAAGCCAATTCAAAGCAGATAAAGGAAAATGCGACTATCAAACTGACGATAAACAGCAAGAGTACAAAGGCAGAAGTTCCGAAAGTAAAGAATTATCTTGAAAAAGAAGCGATAGACAAACTGACAGACAGATATTTCAATTATGAGATAAAACGTGTAAACAGTGATGAAGTCAGCAAGGGATATATAATAAACTGTGCTCCTCAGGAGGGAACAGAGCAGTCTATCGGTACGATAATAACACTTATAGTAAGTGACGGTCCTACGATGCCTGAAGTGAAAGTGCCGGATGTTGTTGGAAAGAGCTACGATTCAGCGAAATATGAGCTTGAAGCGGCAGGCTTCCAGACACAGAAATCAACTGTTTCAAGTGCGGTAACGGCAGGTGAAGTCATACTTACAGACCCGCTTGCGGGAAATACCCTGACAAAAGGCTCTCTTATCACAATACAGGTAAGTGACGGAAGCAAGATAATAAGAGGAATAGAACAGGCAATAGACTTGCCGAATGACGAATATGCAGAGATAAAAGTTACTATCTATGTTGATGCTGTAAAGGCTGAGGAAGTATCAGGCAAACCGGCATACGGATTCAAAAAGAGCATTTATCTTGAGCCGGAAGGTGCTAAGAATAATAAAAAGACAGTTGTTGTTATGATAGATGACGTAAGATATGAAGCATTTACGTTTGACTTCAAGAATCAGACTGTCACAAGAGATTATCTGAATACGGATTACAGGGTAAAACAGGGTTCAGACCCGCTTGAAAAGGAAAAATCAAGTGCTGTATACTCGCTTGAGAATTATATAAGTGATATGTCGGAATACTATGAGGAAGACCAAAACACAATGTACAGTATCATAGATGAATACAGAAGCTATATAAGAAATTCAACGAGTGAATCTGAAATAAACGACTATCTCAGTGAAGGCATGGGAAAACTTGACGGATTTGAGCCTATACCCGAAGAACCGTCAGAGGAAGAATCGTCAGCTGAGCCGTCCGAAGAAGAATCTTCCGAAGAAGAATCTTCCGAAGAAGAATCTTCCGAAGAAGAATCTTCCGAAGAAGAATCTTCGGCTGGAGAACAGCCTGTCAATGAAGAACCTGAATCAAAACCTGTATTGTTCGATTATGTAAGACATGGTTATGAAGTAATATTAGGCAATCTTTGAGGTAATAACATCAAATGGATAAAATTTTAACAACAGGATTGATTGTTAAGGCTATCAGCGGTTTCTACTATGTTGAAACCGCTGAAATGCTATATGAATGTAAAGCAAGAGGTTCATTCAGAAAAAAAGGTCTGAGCCCTTGTGTCGGTGACAGAGTAAATATAAGTCTTTCGGATGACGGCAAAGGGACTGTTGAGGAGATACTTTCACGAAAGAATCATATTATCAGACCCCCTCTTGCAAATCTTGACAGGCTTTTTATAGTATCATCAGTAGCCGAACCGTTGCCGAATACAGTCATTATTGACAAAATAACGGCTGTTGCGATAAGTAAGGGTATAGAGCCTATAATAATATTCACAAAGTCGGATTTGGCTGAATGTGATGAACTGATGGGGATATATGAAAAATCGGGTATAACAGCCCTGTCATACAGTGTCAAGACGAGTGAGGGAAAAGATAGGATAATTTCCTTGCTGGAGAATAAAATTTCGGCTTTTACAGGTAATACAGGCGTAGGAAAATCATCTCTTTTGAATTCTCTTTTTCCCGAGCTTGATATAGCAACAGGAGAGATAAGCCGAAAACTCGGTCGTGGAAGACATACTACCCGTCACAGTGAACTTTATAAGATACATGGCGGATATGTGGCAGATACACCGGGATTTTCGACAGTGGATATAGAAAGATATGAAATAATAGAGCTTGAAAAAATACAGCTTTGTTTTCCCGAATTTGAGGAATATATTTATGACTGTAAATTTACGGGCTGTTCGCATACAGTCGAAAAAGGCTGTGCAGTATTGCAGGCACTGGCTGACGGCAAGATATCAAAATCAAGGCATGAAAGCTATAAATATATGTATAATGAAGTGAAAGCGATTCCTAAATGGGGGTGACTTTGTGAAAAAGAGATGTGTTATAATAGGTGCATCGCCCGAATGTGATACAAAAATGCTTTCCTCAAAAGTCAGCCGTAATGATTTTATAGTCTGTGCAGACGGCGGATATGAATATGCTGTCAGTGCAGGGATAAAGCCCGATATGGTGATAGGGGATTTCGATTCGTCGGAATTCCCAGAGGATTTGGAATGCGAAAAAATAAGACTGCCTGTTCATAAAGATGATACGGATACAATGTACTGTGTCAGAGAGTGCATAAAGAGGGGATATAAAGATTTTCTTCTTTTCGGGATGACGGGCGGAAGAATTGACCATAGTTATGCAAATTTCTGTACATTGCTGTATCTTTCGGAAAGAGATATAAAAGCATCTGTATTTGACAGTGAAAACGAAATATTTGTTATAACTTCGGGAACAAGAGTTATAGAAAATAAAACAGGGCATATATTTTCAATATTTCCGTTCGGATGCGGAAAATGCACAGTAAGTCTTGACGGATTTGAATACGGTCTTGAAAAGTCTGTTTTAAATGCTGATTTTCCTTTGGGAGTAAGTAATGTTGTCAGGTCTGATGAAGCGAAAATAACTTTGCACGAGGGCAGTGCAATATGTATGTTGAGGTGGGAATTGTATGTTGAAAAATAAAGTAGTTGTTGTCGGAGTGACGGGAAGCATAGCAGCTTATAAATCTGCACAGCTTGTAAGTGACTTGGTAAAAGAGGGCTGTGAAGTCCATGTTATAATGACGGAAAATGCCGTTAATTTTATCAATCCGATAACTTTTGAAACCCTCACGGGAAGGAAGTGTCTTGTAGATACATTCGACAGGAATTTTGAATACAGTGTGACACATGTTTCACTTTCACAGAAAGCCGATGTATTTATGATAGCCCCCGCATCAGCTAATATTATAGGAAAGATAGCCAACGGTATAGCTGATGATATGCTTTCGACAATGGTGATGGCGGCAAAATGTCCTGTCCTGATAGCCCCTGCCATGAATAAATATATGTTTATGAATACGATAGTTCAGGAGAATATCGAAAAGCTGAAAAGACATGATTACAGGATAATATCTCCTGCTGTTGGCAGACTTGCCTGCAACGATACGGGAGTCGGAAAATTGCCTGACGTAGATGTTCTTATCGAGCATATAAAGCATGAGATATCAAACGAAAAGGATTATTTGGGACTGAAGGTGCTGATAACGGCAGGACCTACACAGGAATCCATTGACCCCGTGAGATATATCACGAATCATTCATCGGGAAAAATGGGTTATGCCATAGCACAGGCGGCTTCGGAAAGAGGTGCGGAAGTTGTATTGATAAGCGGTGCAGTGAGTATAAAACCGCCTGTTTTTGCGGAATGTATCAATGTAAAATCGGCTGAGGATATGTTCAATGCCGTTTCGGAAAACTTATCCGACAGTGATGTTATAATAATGGCAGCGGCAGTTGCGGATTATACACCCGACAGTTACAGTGATAACAAGATAAAGAAAACCGACGGTGATATGTTGATATCACTGAAAAGGACAAAGGATATCCTGAAATATGCAGGTGAAAATAAAGTTCATGGTCAGATAATATGCGGATTTTCGATGGAAACGGAAAATCTTATCGAAAATTCAAGAAAAAAGCTCGAAAAGAAAAATTGTGATATGATAGCCGCAAACAGCATAAAACAAAGCGGAGCAGGCTTTGGTACTGATACGAATGTAATAACACTGATTACCAAGGATGATATCAAGGAATTGCCATTGATGTCAAAGTATGATGCTGCAAATAATATACTTGATGAATTGATGAAACTTAAAAAATTTTAAGCGTTGATTAATAAATTGTTTTAATAAGATATCAAATTTGTTAGCACATTTTTTGAAAAGAGGAGTTATAATATAGACATCAAAGGCAAACAAATCAAATTAAATATAAATCGGAGGTAATTACTTATGGAAAACAATGAATTTAAAAATGAATTTGAAAGCATGGAGAATACACAGCCCATGAACGAATATCAGAGAACTGTATATCCGCAGTATACGCAGCAGCCTGTTGAGTATCAGACGGAAAGCTATCAGGATATTCCCGAACAGTATAATGAGGTATTTTCAAACAGTCAGGATACTGCTCCTATACAGCCTGTATATTCCGATGTATACAGTGACGGATATAACAGTAATCCCGAACCTGTCAAAAAAGCTAAAAAGAGCGGAAGAAAAGCAGCTCTTATCGCAGGAACACTTGCACTTGCATTGTGTGTGGGATTCGGCGGAGGAATGTTGGGCTCATACGTTGCAGGAAATTCCAATACAAAGACTATCGTTCAGAACGGTACAAGCGTCAATGCAAAGACAACTCAGGGAACCGACTCTGGCTTGAATATAATACAGGCTTCAAAGAGTGACAACGGACCTACAAATATAGAGGAAGTTGTTGCAAAAGTAAAAGACTCCGTTGTTGAGATAACAACAGAAGTCACAAAGTATGGTACATTCTATGGACAGTATGTTGCACAGGGTGCAGGAAGCGGTGTTATAATATCGAATGACGGTTATATCATAACAAATAATCATGTTATCGAAGATGCTACAAGTATAAAAGTAACACTTACAGACGGCAACAAATATGATGCGACTCTTGTAGGTACAGATGCCGAGCTTGATGTGGCACTGCTTAAAATAGATGCAGATAATCTGACTGTTGCAGTTCTCGGTTCATCATCCGAATTGAATGTCGGTGAAACATCAATAGTTATCGGAAATCCTCTCGGACAGCTTGGCGGCACAGTTACACACGGTATAATAAGTGCATTGAACAGGTCTATCAAGCTTGACGGCAAGACAATGGAGCTTCTCCAGACGGATGCGGCTATAAACCCCGGTAATTCAGGCGGTGGATTGTTCGATTCAGACGGAAATCTTGTCGGCATAGTTGTGGCAAAATCCACAAATTCATCTGACGGAACATCTCTTGAAGGACTCGGATTTGCGATACCGATAGACAACGTAAAGAAAATTCTCGGTGATCTCAAAACGAAAGGTTATGTAGGCAGAGCAGTGCTCGGAATAACAGCAGTTGATGTTTTTGATGATACAACGGCAGCAAGATATAATGTCACCAAGCAGGGAGTATATGTTTATTCGGTCACAGCAGGAGGAGCAGCAGAAAAAGCCGGTCTTATGGTGGGTGACTGTATACTGAAATTTGACGGAGTTGAGCTGACTTCAAAAGAAGTTCTTTCGTCAGAGATATCAAAGCACAGTGCCGGAGATAAAGTCAATTTGACAATATACCGTGACGGCAAGGAACATGAGATAGAAGTTGTATTGACTGAGAGTTCAAATAAAAACTCACAGAAAAACAGCAACAACTTCAATAAAAACGGAAACAGTGACGACAACGGAGGATATTACAGTCAGTATCCGGACAATATCGAAGATTGGTTCAGAATGTTCAATTAATATTCGGTTTTTTATAAAAAATAGTTTGACATAACAGAATATTTGGTGTATAATTATAGAAAATAAAAAAGTTTTTCTACCTTTCTTTCATAATTTTCTCCTCTATCAGATAAGCCGCATTCTTTTGGAGTGTGGCTTATTGTTGATTTATCAATATTTTTGGAAACGGAGTGTAAATGTATGCGTACCGACAAGATAAATTATTATTTGGATATAGCCGAAACGGTGCTTGAAAGAGGAACGTGCCTGAGAAGAAATTACGGTGCTATAATAGTAAACAATGACCAGATAATCTCAACGGGATATGTGGGAGCACCGAGAGGTCGTAAGAATTGCATAGATATGGGAGTATGTGTCAGAGAAAATCTGAAAATACCCAGAGGAGAAAGATATGAACTTTGCCGTTCAGTCCATGCAGAACAGAATGCAATAATACACGCATCCCGTGACAGCATGATAGGAGCAACTCTCTATCTTGTCGGCAAAGATGCTCAAACAGGTGCTTATGTCGAAAATGCCTCAGCGTGTTCAATGTGCAAAAGAATGATAATAAATGCAGGCATTGAGAAAGTTATCATAAGGAACAGCAAGAACAGATATACGATAGTTGAAGTCAAAGAATGGGTCGATAATGACGAATCGCTTGCGGGAACTTTTGGATATTAAAAAATTTTTTTTGAAAAAATATTTACGATTGTGTAAAAGTGTGTTATAATATGTTCATAAAATTTTTGCGGAAAGGAGAAAAATATTATGAGTAAATTTATGACTGAATTCAAAGAATTTGTCATGAGAGGCAATGTCCTTGACCTTGCAGTCGGTGTTATCATAGGCGGAGCTTTCAATACTATTGTAACTTCACTTTGTAATGATGTTATAATGCCCGGTATCGGCTGGATAGTTTCGGCAGTTTCAGGTCAGAGCTTTGTTGACGAGGCAGGCAATCCTGACTTCTCAAAGGCAACAGAGGCTTTGAATGTCGGACCGATAGGCTTCGGCAAATTCGCAGCAGCTATAATAAACTTCTTACTTATGGCACTCATCATCTTCATTCTTGTAAAGTCCATAAATAAGCTGATGGCTATTCCGAAGAAGAAGAAAGAAGAAGAACCGGCAGCTCCGACAACAAAGAAATGTCCGTTCTGTATCAGTGAAATAGACATAGCTGCAACACGTTGTCCTCATTGTACGGCTGTAATTGAACTTGCTGCCGAGGCTCTTGCAGAGGATGACAAAAAAGAAACTGTGAAAAAATAAATGCAGTTGCTCAAAGCGTAAAATCATCGGCGGTAAATCTTGGAAGTGTCGGTGCAGATTTGGGCTCTCTTTTGAGAGGGTCATATTCATACCTCTTGCAGGTATTTTCAATAGCTGTACCATAAGCACAACTTGGGTTGCCGTCGGTATTTTTTTGGCAAAAACGGCAGTATTCACAGTCAGGCGGGATGTTGTTCCCGAAAAGTTTTTTCTTGTTAAAAATCTTGAGCATGATAATTTTTTCCTTTCATTAAAAAATAGAGAATTTCAGAGGAATTTGAGAGATGATATTTAAAAGTAAGAATACAGACCTGAATTTTGTTGACGGAGTGGGATTTCTGACATTTCCGTCACTGTCGGAATTGGATTTTGTCCGTCATGCGTTTTCAACGAGGATAGGCGGAGTGAGTACAGATGAATTCAAATCCATGAATTTGAATTTCAAAAGGGGAGATGACCCTGAAAAAGTTACAGAGAATTATAAAATTTTCTGTAAGGCAACGGGATTCGATTATAATACGCTTGTAAGCTCGTCACAGGATCATCATGTAAATGTCAGATGTGTCACAAGTGCCGACTGTGGTATCGGGATATTCCGTGAACATGATATGCCGAGTGTAGACGCACTTGTCACGAATGAACCGAATGTAACGCTTGTAACTCATTATGCGGACTGCACACCTCTGTATTTTGCCGACCCCGAAAAGAAAGTTATAGCGTTGGCTCATGCAGGGTGGAAAGGAACTGTCGGAAAAGTCGGTGAAGCGACTGTTGAAGTAATGACCGAAAAATACGGCTGTGACCCGACAGATATCGTATGTGTGGTAGGTCCTGCAATAGGCTTTTGCTGTTATGAAGTTGATACGCCCGTTTATGAGGAATTTGCCTCGCTGACGGAATTGAAGCCCGCATATTTTACCAAGAGTCTCGGACACGGAAAATACATGATAGACCTGAAGGAAACAAACAGGCGAATGTTGCTTGAAGCAGGTCTTTTGAGTATAAATATATCCATAAGTGATGTCTGTACAAAGTGCAACAGCGGATTGCTGTATTCTCACCGTGCAAGCGGAGGAAAGCGTGGAGGATTAATTGCCATGATGGCGATAAAATAAGTGAGAAATGAAGCGTGACAAAATATTTTTCACGCTTCATTTTGTTATATTATTAAGTTCTTTGTGCAGAAAAAGTGTTTGTATCTTCATCATAAGAGATATTTATAACAGAGATGACGGAATTTTTGCTGAGAATTTTTATTACTGCGTTTTCGGGAGATTTTGTTGTCCAGAAAATATTTGATTTTTCGGTAATAAAATATTCCGAGCTGTAATTTGTGACAGCACCGCTGTCTTTATCCCATGTCAGGAAATTACCGCTGTCGGCTTGAAGTGTCAGACCGTTTGAAGGAGGCGTTATTTCAAACTCTATCCCAAGCCCTCTTGATGAACTCATAATAGGATTGAAATCACCTTTTATCTGCACGGTTTCATTGAGATTCAGTTCAGAAGGAGTTTCGGCAGCATATACTTTTATGCTGAAAATATTTTCTTCCAAGTCATATCCGTTATTGAAATTTTCCGCAGTATCAGCGATATTGTTCGCATTTTTTGTTTCATTCTGATAAGTGGGATTAAAAGGTTTTACAGAGTTGTTTTTATCGGTTGCTGAAGAAGAATCATTCTGAGAAATTTCCGATACAGTAGTTTTATTTTCCTGTTGTATGATGTCTGCCGGTGAATTATTTTTAGGCGTGACTATGAAAATTATTGAAATACCTATCACAAAAAGTGCGGCAATGCTTCCGTAAAATCTCGGCATGAGATAGAATTTTGTTTTTTTTCTGAAATTGCTTGTATCTGCAAATTCCGAGATATACTTGTCATCTATATTGCTCATAGCCTTCATGATGTCTTTGCCGTTCATTTAAAATACCCCCTGTTCGGCAAGGAATTTTTTGAGATTGGAGCGAATCCTTGAAAGACGAGTTCGTATAGCCTGTTCCTTGATGCCCGTAGCTTTTGAAAGTGATTCGTATGAATCCATGAACCAATACCGTCTTACGAATAAGAATCGATTGGTTTTGTCAAGCTGAGAGATGAAATTATCGAGAGTGCCCGAAAGCTCGTTCAGTTCAAGTTCGGATTCAACTGTATTTTCGGAAGGCAAACATTCATCAAGTTCATCTATGCAGACGCCGTAATTACTTTTACGCTTTTCTGCCGAATTGTGAGAACAGCGTTTTAATGAAAGGTTGCGGACGATTCTGCATAGAAATGCCGTGAGATTGTCGGGCTTGTGCGGAGGGATAGCGTTCCATATTCCCAGATAAGAATCGTTCACACATTCCTCGGCATCTTCTGTATTGCCGAGAATGTTCACTGATACGGTCATGCAAAGCTGACCGTATTTTTGTGAAAGTTCCGTTATGGCATTTTCAGAGCGTTTGAAAAAAAGGTCTATGATTTTTTCGTCCTCCAATTTTTTCATCTCCTTTAATGATAAAGTACCGAAAGAACTGTATTTGTTACAGGACAGCTAAAAAATTATATATAGGAATGGGGTGATTTTTGTGTCTGTCAAAAGTGTATCTATAAGAATCGAACAGGAAATGCTTGATAAAATAAGCTATATTGCAGATTATGAAGGGCGTTCGGTCAACAGTCATATTCTTGTGCTTATTCGTGAAAATGTAAAATTGTTTGAAAAGGAAAACGGAGTTATAGATTATAATATCAAGCCCGAGGTCAATGTAAAGCCAACAAGAAAAAATTAGTTGAATAAAGCTGTTTATCAATGAAATTTGATATGCAGCTTTTTTTATTCGGGAAAATGGATTTTCTCATATTTTCCGTCAAAGCCCAATTCCGTATCGGGGAAAATTTCTTTTGCGATATGTTCATACAGCTCGGGTTCTGTAAGAGAGGGACTGTAATGTGTGAGCCAGAGTTTTTTGACAGAGGCTTTTTTGGCGGTTTCAGCGGCTTCCGAAAAAAGACAGTGACCCGTTTCGACTGCACGGGGCAGTTTTTCGTCATCTCCGAACATTCCCTCGTATATGAACAGGTCGGCATTTTTGGCATGGTTTATTATATTTTCGGTAGGTCTGCTGTCTGTGCAGTAGGTTATCTTTATACCTTTACGTGCGTTTCCGAGAACCATGCTTTGCTTGTATTCGGTATTATTGTATATAACGGTTTCATTTTTTTGGAGCTGTCCCCATATCTTCATAGGGACATTATTTTGTTTAGCCTTTTCGGGATTGAATTTACCGACCCTTTTTAGCTTGAAATTGTATCCTGCACATACAACGCTGTGTTTTGCGGTGAAAGGTGTGATTTTTATATCACCGAATTCAAATTCCGAAATATCCGTCGGATATTCAAGGAGTCTTAGTTCAAAGGGTAAATTCGGAGCGATAATGCAAATGGCACTGACCACTTTTTTCAGTCCGGCAGGACCTATTATAGTCACGGGTTCAGTCCTGCCTTCATTGCTCATTGAGAGCAGAAAACCCGGAAGTCCCGATATATGGTCGGCATGAAAGTGAGTTATGCAGATAATGTCAATAGGCTTGAATTTATTTTCGGAGTGTTTGAGGGCAATCTGAGTACCCTCACCGCAGTCGATAAGTATGGAATGACCCATGTGTTTTATCAGACAGGATGAGAGCCATCTGTTTTTTAAAGGCATGGTACCGCCTGTACCAAGCAGTGTTACTTCGAGCATTTTATGTGTCCTTTCTGAAAAGTTCATTGCAGATATGTTCAAATTCATTTTTTGTGACAGTGCAGTTCAGTATATCGAGCAGAGCATTTGAGGTGAGATTTTCGGGCAGGTGCAGAGCTTTTTTTAAAATATCCCTGTTTTTTGAGGAATTGGGAGTACCTGTCAGACCGTATTCAAACAGATCCGTTTTGGTTATTTCCTTTTGAGATTTAACAGATTCATTCAATTCACATTCCGCACCTGAATTTGCTATTGCACGGCATAAAATTTCCTCGGATATTCCCTCAACGCCTAATTTTCCTTCCTTTGAGGGCTGTGCCTTGCGTTTTTCCTTGCCGAATATATCGGGGATATAGGCATTTTTTATTTTATCGGGAGGAACTGAACCTTTGAGGAAATTTCGTATAACGAAGCCTGCCCCGTCACTGTCGGTGAGGATAAGTATGCCTCTTGTCTGAGCAAGGTGACGGATAAGGAGCTGTTTTTCTTTATTTTTGAATATGCCGAAACCGTCGGTAGTGATTATAAGACCGTCTATGAAATTTGCGAGCTTTATTTTATCATGCTTTCCTTCAACGATTATAGCTTCTTTTACTTTTATCATAAGTCCTCCCTAAGTGCAAGCATGAGCTTTGTAATAAGTGTTTCAAGTAAAATTTTCGGTTCAGTCCTTGTACTTTTTAATTTTATGTCGGTCTGCATAATTATATCGAGAGCCTTTCGCAGAGCAGATGTGGAGTATTTTTTTGAATTGGAGTTTGCTTTTTTGAGTACAAAGTCACGTTTTCCGTACTTGAAATCGGCTGATACGTCAGAGATAGTTTTTCCGCTTTCATTTGCGACTCTCATCCTGTACATATCTATATAGACAGAGCCGAGTGTTGACAGGATAATTTCGGGCTTTTCATTCTGTTCAAAAAGCTGAGCAAGCTGACTGTAAGCACCTTTGAAATTGCCTGTCATAATGCAGTCGGAAAGGGCAAATATGCGTGTTTCGGTATTTTTGACGACCAAAAGCTGTATCATATCTTCTGTAATTTCGGAGCCGTTTGCATAAGCGGTCAGTTTATGCAGTTCATTTCTGAGAAGTGTCATATCTGTTCCGCACATGGAGATGATTTTTGAAGCATTTGAGGGAGTAAGGGGACAGCCTGTTTTTTCCGACCATGAGATGAGCTGTTTTTCGAGTGCGGTATCGGTTTTCTTCTGGAATTCCACTGATATGCCGACTTTTTCGGCAGTTGCCGAAGCACGTTTGAATTTGCCGTTTTTCTTTGGGTCAATAATAAGAGTAGGCATGGAAAATATAAGGACTGTGCTCGGGGAAATGTCCCTGAAATAGTTGTCAAGTTCTTTGAAGTCGCTTTCGGAGAGGCTTTCAAAGTCATAGTCGTTTATGAGTACACATTTATATTCTGAAAATAGAGGTATCTGTTCGCATGAATTATATATTTCCTGCAAATCTGTATTTGAGCCTAATTTGATATAGTCAATGGTATTTGTTTTTTTGTTTGTAACTTTGTTCACAAGAGAATTTGTATAGTGCTTTACAAGGTATTTTTCCTCACCGTATATGAGATAGATACGCTTGAAATCTGCTTGTGATATTTCTTTTTTAAAATCCTGTTCGGATGTCAGCTTAGCCAACCGTTTTCCCTCCTGACTTCAATGTTTCCGTTTGGATATGCTCTCAGAGCGGTATTTCCGGGATGTTCTTCATCTGATGTTACAGTGATAAGTGAATTGATGATATCGGAGTTTTTGATACTTCCGTTGATGATGAAAATATCCGTATCGAGCCAATCCTCCGGGAGATTTTTGCAGTCTGTTTTTGAGTGGGCGAGAAGTATTCTCAGACTGCCGAAAACGGCTCGTACAGCCATGCAGTTTTTCTTCTTTTCGACTTGTATTTGTACATCATCTATCTGAACATTCGGATAATTTGTTTTCCCGTCGATATGTGATAAAAGCAGTTTTATATTTTCGGTATAGTCTTTTTCGTCAAATACCTGAACGGTTTCAACGTCATAGTGTTCGAGAATTTGTTTTGAGTATGCTGTGCAGGCATTTTTGTCATCAAGCAGAAGCATATAGGTTATTTTGTAAATACAACTGTCTGTCAGATAATCGTCGAGTGCATGAGCTTTGTAGTAGCTTCCACCGCTTGAAAGCAGGTATATCCTGTTATTGTAGTTCACTACGCACGAAATGCCGTTGCCTACATCAAGTACGGATATTTTTGTACTTCCGTTTTTGATAAAGCTGTCACCGACCGAAAGGATTATGAAAGACATAACAGTGATAACAGCGTAGTATTTTATTATCTTTGCTTTTGGCTGTAAGAATATCATTCCAATTCCGACAATAACAGCGGTCATCAGCCAAAATGGTACAAATTCCTGTGAAGTTGATATGATTGAAAGCGGCAGTTGTGCAACAGCCTCGGCAACATTAAGTATGTAATCGGATAAGAACAAGGCTGCCCATGCAAGAGGCTGAAAGCCTGTTATTATCATAAATATGGATGTATATATCAGAGCTGTCACAGCAAAACTTACGAAAAGATTTGTAATGACGGCATATAATGCAGCCTGTTTGAAATATATGATTGTTACAGGCAGTATAAAGATATATGCCGCAAGAGATACAGCGAAGATATTTACAAGTGATTTTATGAGAATGTGCAGTTTGTCGGTGGATATGCGTTCCAGTGTCCATGAAGTAATTTTACGGCTGAGAAGAAGTATTCCGAATGTTGCTGTGAAGGACATTATGAAACTGACATCAGCGACTGCATAGGGATTTCTGAAACATATCACGAGTGCCGATAGACCGAGCATATTGAAAGAATCGGACTTTTTTGAAACAATGTTTGCAATGAGAATGAAACCTTGCATCATTCCGGCACGGACAATAGGTGAAGTAAATCCCGTTACAGCCATATATAGAAATACGAATATTATACACAATGCAGAGGAAAGTTTTTTTCTTCTTCGTGTGATGAGCATAAAAAATCCAAGCATAAGACGTGCAATAACAGAGATATGAAAGCCCGATATAACGACTATGTGAGAGATACCTGCCGCACGGAGAATTTGCTTTTCGTTTTCGTCGAGCTGATATTTGTCACCTGTGATTACAGCGTTTACAAAAGCGGCTTCACGCTCGGGAAGAAGTGAATTTATTGTATCGGTCATGTATTTTCTTGTCATAAGTGCATAGTAATACAGGGGTTTGTCGTTATTTTGGGTGACAGTTTTTCTTTTAAGCGGGTCAATAGCTGCACGGACAGAAATACCCTTTGAAAAATTGTACAGGTCTTGGGAATCATCTGTTTCACCGTAAAAATTGACAGTTGCTTTAAGGGTGTCAAAGGGTTCTATTTTTATTTTGTATCTGTAAGATACAAGTACGGTATAGTCGTCTGTTTTGAGTTTGTAGTAATATCTGTCGTAATATTTATAGGGAAGTTCGCATAGAGTGCCTGAAATTTCCTGTGTTGTGCCTTTAAGTGACATTGGAGGTATAATATAGGCGTTAGTATAGCCCCACAGCATTGAAACAGATGCAAGAGCTGTTATGAATATAAAAGAGAATTTACGGAAATTTTTTGTACAAAGGCAGAATATGCTGCAAGCGAGGAAGATAAGGCATAAAGGAAAAAAGCTGTCTTTTCCGAGAATCAGGGCGGCAGCAGATACGGAAATATAACATATTCCTGTCACCGCCAAAGGTCTTTCCATGGAAATATCTGATAATTTGATTTTATCTTTCATTTTTTGATTTCCTGTTTTTTTTATAAATACATCTGTTCGATTATAACACGGTTCGGGATATAATTCAAGATAAAAAAGCCGCCTTTTTTGAAAACAGAGTGTATCTGTCCAAGCAAGGCGGCATAGAAAAGGGGGTATATTATTTTTTGTCTGATTTCATCTTGAAAGCGAATGCGATTATCGAAGCGGTGAAGATAACTATTGCAAATGCCGTACAGATAAGCATAGGAGTGAGCATATCGCTGAAATTTCCTGCAAGTGCATAACGTGCATACTGTACACTGTGATAGAAAGGCAGACAACTGCAAACTGTTTTCCAGCCGTCGCCCATTGTGTCGATATCCATCCAGATACCGCCAAGTATAGCTGCACCTGTAATAACAGCGGAGCAAAGTCCGGGAGCGGCTTTTGCGTTGAAGAATGTTCCAAAAATGATGCCTATGCCTATGAACAGAACTATTGCAGGAATCAACAGTGGAATTGACAGGAGCATATATCCGATATTAAGGCTTTCACCGTTTACTATGAGGGAGATTATTTCACCGCAAAGATATGTAATAACAGCCTGAATAATGCCCGTAAGAGCGAAGGGGAGAACATAGCCGATTATAAAATCACTGCTTTTCATTGGTGAAGCATAAAGTCTTGTAAGAAAAGCACTTGACCTGTCGGAAGAAACTCTTATGCAGACAAAGAGCATTAAGAAGGTCATAGCGAATACAGCCATTGCAGGAGTAAGCTGTTCTATGTTGAATACCTTGGGAGCTCCCTCCATTTGAGGAATGGACTGATTTATCAGCGTCATAACGACAAGCATTATTATAGGGAGTCCCAGACAGAATATATAGCTGATAAAATCACGGAGCAGTTCTTTCATATTTCTTACAGCGAATGTAATTGATTTCATTTTAAACACCTCAGTTTTCTACAATTTCAACGAATGCATCTTCAAGATTATCTTTGCCCACGGATTTTTTAAGTTCATCGGCAGTACCGAGAGCTTTTATTTTACCGTTTGTCATAACGGCTATTCTGTCACAGAGAGCCTCAACTTCTTCAAGATAATGAGTTGTAAGGATAATTGTTACCTTGCCTTTGAGGTTCTCGACTACTTTCCAGAGTTCACGCCTTGCAAGAACGTCAAGACCAAGAGTAGGTTCATCAAGGAAGATTATTTTCGGATTGGTGATAAGAGCCATAGCGATACTCAAACGTCTTTGCCAGCCGCCTGAAAGGGTCTTGGCTTTTTGATTTTCGACTTCACCGAGTTCAAGCGAAGATATGATTTCTTTCATGGTATTTTCTGTATTTTCTTTTGATATGCCGTAGATATTGGCGATAAATTCAAGATTTTCCTTAACTGTGAGATTTTCGGCAACGGCAGTTTCCTGAGTGGAAATGTTTATAAGAGCCTTGATTTTTTGGAGGTCTTTTTTTATGTCATAGTCAAAGACATAGGCATCACCGTCAGTAACGGCTGAAAGACCCGTCAGCATACGGATAGTGGTAGTTTTGCCTGCACCGTTGACACCTAAAAGACCGAAAATTTCGCCCTCGTATATTTCGAGGTTCATGTTGTCAACGGCTGTTTTGTCACCGAATTTTTTAGTCAAATTTACTGTTTTGATAGCGGTTTTCATTTCAGTCATCTCCTAATGGTTTAAAGTTGTTGATCATGTCAAAAAAATCCTCATAGCCTTTTTTGGGTATTAAAGCGATACCTTGTGTTGTGTCACCGAGAATTATGAGTTCATCACCGTTTTTGATATTGAATATCGTCATAGCCTCATCGGGAATGATGATTTTATTGTTGATTATTTTGCTGACACCGAAAACATATTTGTTTTTGGGGCGAAGCGTTTTACCTTCCGTTTGAGGTATAAAGAGATTTGCTATATCATTTATTTCAAGGTAAAAAATTTTTGCAAGCTCGTTGCATTTTGTTATATCGGGAACGCTCTCACCGCTTTCCCATTTGGCGACAGATTGTCTTGAAACGTTCATTTTTTCGGCAAGGTCTTCCTGAGTCATCTTGGCGGCAAGCCTTAATTTGCGTAAGCTTTCGTTCATTTTTGTATCTCCTTTCATTTGATGGATTTATTATATCACGGGAAGAATACATTTACAATCAATCAAAGTTGTCTTTTTATGTTAAAAAAAGTGGCAGAGATTATTTGAGATATCCGTATATGTCCTGAAATGCCATTATTTGTGGGTTGAATTTACACTGAATGTTCATTATAATGGAAATCAGAAAGCCGATGATAACAATAGGTTTTCATAAAAAATATTCAAGGAGGTTTTTCTTATGAAAAACATATTTAAAACATCAGCATTGATAATGGGATTGATGCTTGGCTTGTCGGGCGGAGCAATATCTGCAAATGCAGTATGTCCGTATGATTTACAGACTTTTGTGTGCAGCGGAGGAAACTGCACAGCGAATGACATCAAGTGTCTGACAGGGAATTGTTCATACGAGGATATAAAGGAGCTTATCGGAAAGCTGGGAATATTGCCTGATAATGAACAGTGCACAGACTGCAATAAAGAAAATAATGCAGTACCTGTTGCGAATGAAGATAATGAACAGTGTACGGATTGCGGCAATGAGGAAGTACCTGCCGAAAACGGCAATAATATTGAAATGCCGGAGATAACTGTACCGTCAAATTCTGGGACAGAACATACAGTTTCGGAGTATGAACAGAGGGTCGTTGAATTGGTGAATGATATTCGTGTAAAAAACGGTCTTTCGGCTTTGAAATTGAATAATAAGCTGTCGGAAGTGGCAAGGATGAAGTCACAGGATATGAAAGATAAAAAATATTTCAGCCATAATTCGCCTACTTACGGAAGTCCGTTTGATATGATGAAACAGTTCGGGATAAGCTATCGTACAGCGGGTGAGAATATTGCCATGGGACAGCAGACACCTGAAATAGTGGTAAATGCGTGGATGAATTCCGAGGGACACCGTGCAAATATACTTAACGCTTCTTTCAAAGAGATAGGTATGGGATATGTTGCAGACGGAAATTATTGGACACAGATGTTTATAGGATAAAAAATAAGACCGCTGTATTTTTGAAGATACAGCGGTCTTTTTTGATTCAGAGTTTTATTTTTCCGATATATGAGATTATTTCGTCACGCATTCTTACAGCTTCATTTCTTGCGGCAAGTGCATAGTCTTTTGTATCAATGTTCTGTTCTTTTTTCCAAGCACACATGATACCACGGGAGGAATTTATCACAGCACCGAGACCGTTTTCATCAAATGCAGGAGCAACATCAGCCGCTCCGCCGCCCTGTGCACCGTATCCGGGTACAAGGAAGAAAGTATGGGAGAGGGCTTTTCTGAGTTCACCGAGCTGTTTCGGGTAAGTAGCACCTACAACAGCACCTACGCCTGAGTAGCCGTATTCGCCCATGAGGTCATTGCCCCATGTTTCGCACATATTGCCCATGGTTCTGTAAACTGTAAGACCGTCATCAAGTATCCTGTCCTGTAATTCGCCCGAGGATGGGTTGGAGGTCTTAACGAGAACGAAAAGACCTTTATCGTATTCCTTGCATACGTCAATAACAGGTTTAACACCGTCAGTACCGAGATAAGCGTTTACGGTAAGTGCATCAGAGCCGAAAGCCTCAACGGATTCGCCTTCGATATCTGTAATGCCGAGATGAGCTTTTGCATAGGCGGTCATGGTAGTGCCGATGTCATTTCTTTTGCCATCAGTGATAACGAACATACCCTTGCTTTTAGCATATTCGATAGTTTTCCGGAGAGCGTGTACACCGTGCCAGCCGTACATTTCGTAATAAGCAGCTTGGGGCTTGACAGCGGGAACTATATCGCACAGTGCATCGATAAGACCCTTGTTGAACTCAAAGAGAGCTTCGGCAGCACCCTCAAGGGTTTTTCCGTATACCATATAAGCATTTTCTTTGATATGGTCGGGGATAAAATCGAGTTTGGGGTCAAGACCTGCAACTGTGGGATTCTGGGTTTCAGCGATTTTTTTGATAAGTCTGTCAAATGACATAGATATCTACTCCTTTTATTTTAAATTTCATTGAAAACTATTTTGCCGCCGCAAACGGTAAGTTTTACCTTGGAAGTAAGTGTAAGACCCTTGAACGGAGAATTTTTGGATTTTCCGTGGAATTTGTCGGGGTCGACAGTCCATGTTTCAGTGGGGTCAAACAGCATAAGGTCGGCAGGTTTACCGATTGAAAGAGAGCCTGCATTTATATGAAGTATCTTTGCAGGTGTGCAGGACATTTTATTTATAAGCTGAGATAGAGTCATTCTGCCGCTTTTCACAAGTACGGTATAAGAAGCGGAAAATGAAGTTTCCATTCCTATTGAGCCGTTGGGAGCATTGACGAAATCGGATTTTTCGTCGGGGGAATGAGGTGCATGGTCGGTAGCTATTGCATCGATAGTGCCGTCACAGAGAGCCTCTATCATGGCAAGACGGTCTTTTTCGGTACGCAGGGGAGGATTCATCCTGTAATCGGCATCACGTTTTTCGAGTTCCTTTTCGGTCAGCATAATATAATGCGGAGCGGTCTCGGCAGTGACTTTGACACCACGTTTTTTTGCATCTCTTATCATATCGGCGGATGTTGCGGTGCTGACATGACAAATATGTATCGGAAGACCATAGGCGGCTGCAAGAGCAATCTCACGTGCAGTGCCTGTATCTTCGGCAGCCGCAGGCATACCTTTGACACCGAGCATTTCGGATATTCTGCCTTCATTGACTTTGCCGCCTGCAAGATAAGGGTCTTCGCAGTGAGCGGTGACGGGGATACCAAGTTCATAGGCTTTTTTCATTGCGGCAGCCATGAAAGCGGTATTTTCGACAGGTCTTCCGTCATCGGAAAGTGCAGAGATACCCGCATTTCTGAGAGCATCAATATCAGTGGGAACTTTGCTTTTGAGGTCGTGCGTTATTGCACCGACAACGTATACGTGAGCGTCTGCATTTTTAGCTTTGTCAAGGATATATTCAACTGTTTCGGGGGTATCTACGGCAGGAATGGTGTTGGGCATTGCAAGAAGACTTGTTACACCACCGGCAGCGGCACTTTTGCAGCCTGTAATGATATCTTCCTTGTAGGTTTGTCCGGGGTCACGCAGATGAACATGAAGATCGACAAGTCCGGGAGCGGCACAAAGACCGGTTCCGTCGATAAATACATCGTTATCATCAAACGGCTCGGAAAAAACACCGTCTTTTATAAAAATATTTCCTGTCTTATCGGTATTGTTTTCGGGATCTATGATCCTTACATTTGATATGATTATTTTACTCATATATATCACCGCCTTTTTTTATTCATCATCATTGTAATTATCAAATTCATCTTCCTCGGCGGAATTTGAAAATAACTTATGGAAAGTTTGTTTTATCTTGTCCGCAAAGGAGGAATTTTTAGGTTTGTTGCCGTTTTCTATAACAAATTCCTGATTTTTATATGTATCGTCGTTGAATGGGTCTTTTTCGGATTCATATCCTGTATAGAATACGATAGGGTCATCTTGTACAGGCGGTTTTTCGGGTTCTTTTGTTTGTACGGGAGCAGGTTTTGGCTCGGGCTCATTTTTGGGCTGAACGGGCGTGTTGGTGATATTTTTGGGCGGAGGAGGTGTTACAGCTTCTTCGACAGCAGGCGTAAAAGTATTTTTGGAAGCAGGCTCATTCTTTATCTCGGGTGTGTCCTGTATTTTGGGTTGAGGTTTTTTTGCCGAAACACCCGGAGGAATGATGCTTTCTTTACCGAATTTGCCGGCATAAGCGAGGTTTTTTGGCATAGCCTTACGCATTTCCTCGAATTTTTTATTATATTCTTCTGCCATTACGCTTTCAAGTTTAGGAATGACCGTAAATTGGTTTTTGCTGAGCTTGAAAGGCTGTTCGGATGGTTTGGCGTGCTGAAATTCGATACCGGTATCACGTTCAAACACAAAATCTTTTTTGTCGTTATTGTTCATTGAAAATTCACTCCAGTTTTATTGATGTTCAGATTTATTTTTTTTATGTTCTTCGATTTCAACATCAAGGGATTTTTGACCGTTGTTAGCACCTATTTTTATGCTTCCGTCATCTTCTCTTGAAATTTCAAGGCTGATATTTTGATTTTTAACGCTTTCTTCCTTGGCTTTGTATATTTCATTTTTCGGACGTTTCGGAGGAGTACCCAGTTTCATTTCGGAAGTCTGCATAGGCTTTATTTTGGAGTCATCATCAGATTCCTGTATATGTTGTTTTTCGGTATTTTGCTCTGTTTGTATATCTGTTTCGGGTTCGATTTCGGGATACGTTGGAGGAGTTGCATAGATAAGTTCATTGAGGTCTTCTTCGTGAGTTTCCTGAGAATGTGTATTATCAAATTGTATGGTTTCGGGTGTATTGTCACCGACAACGTTTTCAAGAGTTTCATTGCGTATTTCGTCGTCAATGGTTTGCTCGTTTTTTTGAGGAGCAGAGATATCGCTCTGAGAGTTTATCTTGTAAAAGGCATTGGCGTTGGCTTGATTTTGGTTTGAATAAGCCGAGAAGAACTCTATGTCATTGAATTTTTTGTATATAAAGTTCCATATTTCGGTCAGGTCTTCATCTTCATGTGTAAGTGCGGGGATTATCCTGAAAGCTATTTCGACCAATTCAAGCTGATTTTGAACGACGGGCAAATGGTCATCTTCTTCATTTGAGTTATCTGCAATATTTTCAGAGTCATCATTGGTATTTGGAACAGCTTCGGTATTTTCCTCGGCAGGAGGAATAATAGTTTCTTCGGTTTGAGTTGGTTCTGATTTTTGTTCGTTATTTTCTTCTGTTTGGGTATCGGCTACGGGGGGTTCTTCGTCTTTTGTTTCTGTAATTTCGGAAGGAATCTCGTCTTTTTCCGGTATCTTTGTTTCTTCTTGTATTTCTTCTTTTTTATCTTCGTCTTGAGGAGGATTGTCGATAACAGGTTCAGACGAGAGTGGTTTATGGGATTTTTTGTATCTCATAGCCGTTGTGATAATCAGTGTGAGGAATATAAGTGCTATCAGAGATGCCAGAAGAAGATAGATGTATCGTATATCGAGGTCTGCCAATGCAGACTTGTTTTCGACAGGCTCGGAGCTTTCGGTATTGGGATTGATGCCGTCAAAAACGATGCTTTCCATAACGGATGATATTATTTCATTGAAAGTATCATTTATTTCACCTGTGTAGGATTGGAATGTTATAACTATTCTTGTTCCTTTGATGATGGTGTATTGCTGAATACCTGCAACGCTTGTATTGCCGTCATTGAACTGCATTGGGAAAGAGAGATACATGGAATTGTTATAGACATTTTTAGACCAGCTTGTATATATTGATTGTCTCATTGTATTATTGACTATACTTTCTATTTCTTCATCATCAAGTGTGGCTAAGTTATCAATGGTTTTGGTATTTTTGTTTTTAAGTATGTTGACGGTTATGTCATAAGTGAAATCCTTCGAGCTTGCTTTGATATAATTTCCCGTTTGTTCAAAGGATTTGAGAAGCTGAGCTTTTGTTATCTTGCAGGCTTTGAGGACAGGGGAATTTTCGTCTATATTCTTTGTAAGGACATACATATCATTTGGCAGGTCAATATACATTTCGGCTTCCGGTACAGGATAGCTTGTATAGTATATCTTCGGAGTATATCCCGAAAGTTCGGGAAGGCTTTCACCGGAGGATATACCGGAAGACTGTACGGAAGATGATTGGGATATGCTGTCCTCGACAGGCTCTGCAAATACAGGCAAGGAGATTGAAAGAGCCAGTATAGCAGCTGCAATAAATGCAGTAAATTTTTTCATTTTTAAATCCACGACCTTTTTCTTAGAATTCAGATTATTTATACACAGTTAATTATACTTTAATCGCACTGAAAATACAAGTACCGAAAAAAATATATTCATATAAAAAAATTAAGTGACTCTTGAAACTTTCAAAAGTCACTTTTTTGATATCAAGCTGATAGTGGGACTCGAACCCACGACCTGCTCATTACGAATGAGCTGCTCTACCAACTGAGCTATATCAGCAATTGTCAACGGATATATTGTACTACAAAAAAATATAAAAGTCAATAAAAATTTTTTATGTTTTGTTTGTTCAAAATATTAACAAAAAATTTATATAATATCAACAAAAATATAATTTTTATTTAATTATTCTCAAAAGAGATATATTTTTATAAAAAAGTATGTTAATATTTAAAAACATGAGAATGATTAAGGAGTGGCAAAAATTGGACAGTAAACTATCATGTTATCTTGAAGAAGCGTTTGGGATGATGAATATTTCTTATAGGACAATAAAAAATAAAGATCAGATGATATACACGATAAATTTCCCTGAGAACGGTTCTTTTAGTGAAACGATAACTCTTATAATTGATGAAATGTTCAGTGCAGAGATATGTGCATATATTGCAAGGGGGATAACGGAAGAAAAGCGTCATGATATCCTTGAGGAAATAAATAAAGTGAACGACAGGTTTTTATTCATAAATTCGGGAATGGATGATAATAATGATGTATATTCATGTCAGCAGTTCATACTTGCGGGCAGTCAGAAGATAATGTGCAAGCAGATAATTACAAATATAGTTGTTTTTTATGATTTATATAAGCGTACATCGGAAAAAATACAATCAATAATAAATAGTCCTTGATTTAAACGAAAAACTGTGATAATATATTTTTACATAAAGACGATGGGGGGATATTATGGGTTGGTTTCATAAAATTTTCATTGAGGAAACGAGCAATACAGCAATACAGTTTTTCAGGAGCATATTTGTAGGCGGAATCGCCTCGGTAGTTGACATGGCAGTGCTGATACTTTGCAAGTTGATGTTTCAAATGCCCGAATCGTGGGCAGCAGTCATGGGATTCATTGCAGGACTGACCGTAAATTACATAGTATCGACATTTTGGGTATTCTCGAAAGCAAAGGTGAAAAATCGTTCTGTGGATTTTATCGGATTTGCGGTTATAGGCATAATAGGATTGGGACTGACCGAGCTTATCATGGCACCGTTTTGTGAAGTGAATGTATTCAATACAACGGGATTTTTGGTAAAAAATGCTGTATTCGGTTCATTGGTTTCGGTGGATAATTATTATATAATAGGAAAAGTTATAGCGATAGTTCTTGTGTATATGTGGAACTTTTTTGCAAGAAAGTTCATACTTTACAGAAAGAGTGAGAGCTGACAGAAATATCCCGATATCCTGAAGATAAGGATATCGGGATTTTGATTTTTTCAGTTCATGCTTTCGATATGTCTGCAAAGTGCATCAAAGGTTTCGGGACTGAGATCGTGTTCGATAAGACAGGCATCTTCTTTGGCGATATTCTTGTCAACACCGAGACCGATGAAAAAATTCGTGAGAGTCTTATGGCGGTGATATGTACGGGCAGCTATCTCCATTCCCGAATCTGTCAGGGTTATAAGATTATCTTCATCCATTGTGATATATCCACGTTCTTTTAGACGTTTTGTGGTATAAGTAACACTTGGTTTTGTTACACCTAAAAGATATGCAACATCTATTGAACGCACCATTCCCTTTTCTTCTTTTATCATGAGCATTGCTTCAAGATAATCTTCTATGGTTTTTTCTACATTTTTTTCTTTATTCATAAATTAAATCACCATCTTATAAAGTATTTTATTTAATATTAACATATCGGCTGTAAAAAATCAAGTTGTAACTGAACTTTTTATTATTCAAAGTGAAAAACTCCGTTGATAAATGCTTCAACTGTTTCATCGGAATCACCCGAAAAACCGCTGTAAAAAGAAATGCCTTCCTCGTCAAGCATTTGTGCAGCGTCATCCGATATATCACCGCATAAAACGGCATCGGCTTTCAGAAGAATGAGAAGTTCGGAGAGATTTTCGGCGCCGAATTTCCCCATTGTACTCATTATCTCACTGCAAATGACATCACCCTCGTCAATATCATACATTTTAAAAAACATGGTCGAGTCAAAATCGGGTGCTATATTGTCGCTGTCCATATCGAAAGATACTGCAAGTTTCATATAAAAAACTCCTTTGATTTTTTTGTGAGTATTATAACATGACTCGGCTGATAATTCAACATTTCTTTTCGGGAAGTGACGGCTGTTTTTTGCGGAAAAGCTGTCCGTCTATGAGCTTGTCGAAAGGCTTTTCGATAAAGCGAAAAAGGAATGAAAGAACGAGAGTTGAGGCGAAACATACTGCAAAATAAATGTACTTTTGGGGGATATAAGACTGCAAAAGTATCATTGGTATCCTTTGGAGAATGTATATCTCGAATACATATTTTCCGAGAAATGAAAGTATAGGATTGCCGAATCTCACTTTTAGTGACAGGGCTAAAAGGAGGACTGTTCCGGCAGTAACAAAGACTTCATAGGAAGTCAGTTTTGCCTTGTCATTTACGGCAAGTGATATTATAATGATACCGAAAGTTATGAAAATGATATAATTGAGTATTTCTGAGGACATTATTTTTTTGAATGAAGATTCTACCGTTGCAAATATCATTCCCAAAAGATAAGCTATTACGGTATTGTACCAATAGCCGGGTTTGAATCGTGACATTGCTATAACAAAAGCGGAAGTCAGCAAAGCCATTATAAACAGTCCCAAACGGCGATTTTTTCCGACGAATCTGAAACTAAGAAATGTAAGTATATAAAGTATAAGAGTGTCAAAGATATACCAATTGCTGTTTCCGATACTGTCCCAGCCGAGGAAAGTGAGTATCAGCTTCAAAGGAGGAAAGGTCTTTCTCATAATGAGGTTTGTTATAATGAAAAGTACAATGGCAAGTGCGAAGTGAATCCATATTTTCGGGAAACGCTTTGTGAGAATTGTATCGACATAAGGTTTTCCTTTTTTTGTGATGGAAAGCATTATGCCGTATCCCGAAAAGAACAGGAATGGCACTACAAGAAGCTGACCGCTCCAATTTGCTATGTAATTGTATACCATGTCATAATCACCAAGTTTTACATAGCCTTTGAAATGCTGAATAAAGACTATCAATACAAAAAATCCGTTGATACATTGAGTTTGTCTGTGTGATATATATTCATTGTTGATATCTTTGAAATGAAATTCTGCTCCGATAAAAAATACAATGACAAAAGCTAAAAAAATAATATTCAAAATATCACTCTCCTAATTTAGTGTATAAAAGACATTATATAATTTTTTTATTGCAATGTAAATGAGGATTATTGGATTTTGTAGCAATAGACAAATTTTTATACAAATATTTGTCTGTGACAAACTTTAAAAATTTACTGTTGTATAAATCGAAAAAATGTTGTATAATATTTTTGGAAAAGGGGTGAGCTGCATGAAACTCAATAAAAATTTTCTTATACACAAGACAGGCAGCGAAGTTGTTGTTGTTCCAATGGGAAATGCAAATTTTTCGGGAGTAATAAAAGGAAATGAAACTTTGGGCGTTATATTGGATTATTTGAAAAAAGATATTACAAAAGAACAGATAATATCCGAAATGAAAAAAATATATGATGACGAAAACGGTCAAATCGAACTTGATGTAAATAATATAGTCACACGCCTGAAAGCTGTCGGTGCGATAGATGATTGATATTGTTGGAGGTATTTAAGAATGAAATCAAGAAAAATTTTATGTTTGATAATGGCAACGGCTGTTTCATGCGGTGCATGGTCGGCTGTTCCTGTGAATGCTTTTGAGGTTATATCCGATATTGCAAGCGAAACTTCAATAGAGAAGATGTATTTTGAATGGGACAGAAGCAGTAATGAGGGAATAAGTATTGATACGGATTCCGTATCAAATACGGTTACATTAACAAGGAACAATATCGTAGCTGCAACAAGCCTTTTGAGCAAACATCTTTCAATTGAAGACGGAAAGATATCAATAGGTGCGGAAATACTCAGCAAATTCTCTGACGGAGAGCATGATTTCACTGTCATATTAAAAGACAGTAAATTTGATATTACAATAAATATAACCGACAATTACAGAGAAGTCACAGCAAAAAAAACGGATTTTGAATGGGACAGAAGCAGTGTATTGGGTATAACCGTTGATACGGATTCCAAATCGAAGAAAGTTACCGTTTTGAAAGGCGATGAGATAATTTCGGAAAAATTGCTTGATGCAAGTATTTTATTGGGCAGTGTTATGATATCGCCTGCTGTTTTGAAAAAACTTGACAACGGACAAAACAGATTACAGCTTGTGCTTGATGACGGTGTGGTCGATATCAATGTAAATGTCACGGACAATAAACATCCCCAAAAGGATATAACTGCAAAGAATACTTATTTTGAATGGGACAAGAGCAATATTCTTGGTATATCGGTCGGTACAGATTCACGTTCAAAAAATGTCGGTTTATATAAAAACGATGAGCTTATCGCTCAGGGTGAAAGCCTTGACCTGAATATATTATTAGGCAAAGTCGGAATATCGGCGAAAATTCTCAGAACTCTTGATGTCGGGGAAAATCTCCTGACACTCAAATTTGATGACGGACAGCTTGATATAAGAGTGAATGTCACTGATGAAAAAAATGCACCGAAAAATATAACGGCTGATAATACTGTCTTTGAATGGGATAAAAAAGACCTTATTGGTATATCTGTGAAAACGAATTCAAATTCAAAAACGGTCAGCTTGTATAAAAATAATGAGCTTATCGCCGAAAAAGAAAAGCTGAATTTATATATACTGCTCGGCAAAGTCGGCATATCGGCGAAAATTCTCAGAACTCTTGATGTCGGAGAAAATATTCTTACACTCAAATTTGATGACGGACAGATAGATATAAATGTAAATGTCACTGACAGCAGAAATGAGGTAAAAGAGGAAATTTCGGCAGAAAAAACTTTTTTTACATGGCAGAGAAATTCTCTTTCGGGCATAGAAGTAGTTACAAATTCAAAATCGGAAACGGTTGCAATACGCAGAAATAACAGACTTTTTGCTGAAAGTGACGGTCAGAAGCTCTCAATCTCAAACGGCACTGTAAAAATCTCGTCAGACCTTCTTTCAAGACTTGATGACGGAAGAAATACCCTGACACTAAAATTTGAAGACGGTGAGATAGATATTACGGTTAACGTTATGGGTTCGGTTTCTTCAAATGCAAGTACGAACAATAATAACAGTAGTGTATCTTATTTGCCGAACAGTTCTTCAAGCTTTAACACGGGCGATAATATGAATCTTATCTCTTTAATAGTGTCATTGACAGGAGTAAGCCTTATTAGTGCGTTTTTGCTTATGAGAAAAAAGAAAACGGGAAAATAATTTTACAGCATAAAATACGACAGACAAATTAAAAATTCTGTCGTATTTTTTATTATTTTATTATACTTATTGACAAATAATGGGTAAGATGTTAGAATAATATTAGCGATTTTATTCAAAATATTTTTTATAGTTTAAAGGAGGTACTATTATTTATGGAAAAAATTATAGGCGGAATAAAGCATGAATGCTATCCGTTGACCCCCGCACAGATGGTTCATATGTATACATTGATGTTCAGCCCTTCGGATGAAGTGGTTAATATCGGAACAGGACAATTCTTCAAGACAGAATTCAATGTATCGGTACTGAGAGAAGCACTTAACCGTGCCGTTGAGAGATGTGAGTCAATGCGTATGAGAATATGGCGTGAACCTGAAACGAATCAGCTTTGGCAATATGTTGTACCGTATAAGAATCAGTATTTTGAGTACTACGATTTTTCGGCACTTACAGAAGAAAAAGCTCATTCTATCCTTGAAAGATGGACTTCACAGCCGTTTGATACATACGGCGGTGAATTGTCGAGAATAGTCATAGTTTCAATGCCCGACGGCTATAACGGATATTATCTGAATGTACATCATGCTTGTGCAGATTCATATTCGGTAGTTACATTTACGAAAGACGTTCTGGAACTGTACTGTCATCTGCTGTACGGACTCCCCGAACCCGCTCCGCTGACATCTTATATCGAATCCGTCAAGAAAGATCTTGAATATCCGGAAACCAAAAAGGCAAAGCGTGATGAGGAATTCTGGCATAAAAAGCTTGCCCAGCCCGAGCCGATATATACGGACTTCACAGGTCCCGGCAGACTTATACAGATGCGTAAAGCAAAAGGTAATCCCGAACTCAGATGGAGTATGCTCCCGACAAAAGACAGTGCCGGTGCAACTGTTACATACGGTCTCAGTGTTGAGTCAACGGACAAGATACTCGATTTTGCTGAGAAATATAATATTCCGGCAAGCGTTGTTATACTTCACGCTATCAGAACTGTACTTGCAAAATTCAATAATGAAAATGATGTTACTATCAGGGATTTTATCAGCAGACGTTCGACACTCCTCAATAAAAAGTGCGGTGGCGTAAGAATGCACTGTCTGCCTTTGAGAACTATCATAGACCCGAGTGCAACGGTACTTGAATCAATGGAAATAATCAACAAGGAACAGCAGGATGTTTTTCTCCATGCAGACTATTCAACAATGAAATATTACTATGAAGAAAGAATAAGATACAATGCCGACCCCGGTGCAACGTATTTCAGTGTCAGCTTTACTTATCAGCCGGCTACAAGAAAGAGCCTTATACCGTATCTTAAAGATATTCCGTTCAAGAGCCGTTGGTACAGCAGCGGAAGACAGCCCCAGCCTTTCTATATCACGGCTATGCACAGACCGGGTGACGGCGGACTGAATTTCTATTTCGGCTATCAGAAAGAATCTGCTACTCCCGAAGAAATTGAATTCCTTTATTACTTTGTCGGCAGAGTCCTTTTCAGAAGTATCGAGAACCCCGACAAGACTATTAAGGAAATCATGGACATGGTATAAATAAGTGTGGAGAGTGAAGAATTGAGAGTGGAGCAGATTTGACTTCAAATTCTTCATAGAACACCAATTAAAATAAAAAAGTGGATTTTGAGAATAAAGCGGATATATAATAACTCCACTCTTTATTCTCAACACTCCACTCTAAATAATAAAGGAGATTTTTCGCTATGTTTGATAAATTGAAAAATTTGATAGTAAATTATGTTGATGTAGACCCCGACAGCATTGAGCTTGATTCAAGATTTGCCGAGGATTTGGGCTTCAATTCATACGACTTTATGTGTATGCTCGGTGACTGTGAAGATGAGTTTGACATTGAAGTTGATGAATCTGTTGCAGGCAAGAAAAAGACAGTCGGTGAATTGGTTGACTATTTAGAGGATCAAGCATGATGGAAGTAAAAACTTTAAAAGACCTTGTATATAATGCAGCAGAAAAGTTCGGTGATGAAGTCTGGGTTCGTGAATACAAGAAAAAGAGTTTCGTTGAACACAGCTATCAGCAGTTTAAAGACGACTGTGACAAGATAGGTGCATGGCTTGAAGATAAATTTTCGGAAAGAGTTCATGCGGCAGTAGTCGGACTGACAAGTTATGAATATCTTGTTGCATGGTTCGGTATACAGGCGAGCGGAAATGTATCGGTTCCGCTTGATTGTGCCAACAGTGCCGAGAAAATAGCTGATGAAATAAACCGTTCCGACAGCGAAGTGCTGTTTTTGGATGATAAGCATGAGGGGGACTTGGATACCTTCAAAAGCCTTTGTCCGAAAGTGAAGTATTATGTTCATGTTCATAAGAAAACTGATGATATGCTTTATCTTGAAGATATTATCAGTGAATATAAAGATAAAGAGCCTTCAAAGAGTTCGTCCGAAAGTGACCTTGCGGCAATTCTTTTTACATCGGGTACAACGGGTCTGAGCAAGGGTGTAATGCTGTCAAACGGCAATCTGATAGATAATGCTACCTGTGAGCCTGACGAGGGATACCACGGTTTCACGAGAATGACTGTTCTCCCGATACATCATGTATTCTGCTTTACCTGTGATATCCTATGCAGTCTTTGGTACGGAAGAACTATCTGTGTCAATGATTCCCTTATGAGAATAGTCAAAAATCTGAAGATATACAGACCGACGGAAGTTACATTTGTACCGATGATAGCAGGGTCTATTCTGACGAGAATGAATCAGCTTGCGGAAACGAATCCCGATAAGATAGCCATAGGCAGGGAAATTTTCGGTGAAGATTTCAGAGTTATATATACAGGCGGTGCATATCTCAGCCCGAAGATAATCGAGGGATACATAGAGTATGGGATAAAAGTTTCTCAGGGCTATGGCATGACGGAATGTTCTCCGAGAATATGCACGGGTGTTGTAGACTGTCCCGAACCCGAATCTGTCGGCAGGATAGTTCCACGCTGTGAAGTCAGGATAGTTGACGGAGAGATATGGGTAAAGAGTCCGTCTGTAATGCAGGGATATTATAAGAATCCCGAAGAAACGGCTAAATCCCTTACGCCTGACGGATGGCTGATGACAGGCGATTTAGGATATCAGAAAGACGGTTATGTATTTATCACGGGAAGAAAGAAGAATCTGATAATCCTTTCAAACGGAGAAAACGTATCTCCCGAGGAGATAGAAAATCAGTTTGCATATTTTGCTCCGATAAAAGAGATAGTCGTTTATGACAAACAGGGACTTATCACAGCGGAGGTATTCCCGAATCCCGATTATGAAAGCAATGACATAAAAGCCGAGATACAGGCTAAAATTGATGAAGTCAACGATACATTTCCGGCAGCAAAACATATTGTAAATCTCGTTATCAGAGATAAGGAATTTGAAAAGACAGCATCAAGAAAAATAATCCGTTCAAGTGTTACGGGTTAAACTAAAAAATAAGGCGGCTAAACCGAAATAAAGGTTTAGCCGCCTTTTAATATTTATTAATGTTAGTGTCATTCAGTCAAAGCATTGAAACCGTTTTCCAAATCTGCTATGATATCATCAATATGTTCAGTACCGATAGACAAACGGATAGTGTTAGGTTTGATGTTCTGTTCAAGGAGTTCTTCTTTTGAAAGCTGAGAGTGAGTTGTGGAAGCGGGGTGTATGACAAGGCTTTTTACATCAGCGACGTTTGCAAGAAGTGAGAATATCTTGAGATTGTCAATGAATTTCCATGCTTCTTCCTGACCGCCTTTTATCTCAAACGTGAAGATAGATGCAGCACCATTCGGGAAATATTTTTCATAAAGTGCATGATCGGGATGGTCAGGCAATGAGGGATGATTTACTTTTTCTACCAATGGATGATTGTTGAGATATTCAACGACTTTTTTTGTATTTTCAACGTGTCTGTCAAGACGGAGTGAAAGGGTTTCCACACCCTGGAGAAGAAGAAATGCGTTGAACGGAGAAACAGATGCACCCGTATCACGGAGAAGAATTGCACGTATATATGTTACGAATGCAGCAGGACCGACAGCATCATAGAAAGATATTCCGTGATAGCTGGGGTTCGGCTCAGCGATATGCGGATATTTTCCGCTTGCTTTCCAATTGAAGCTACCCGATTCCACGATAATGCCGCCCAGAGTAGTACCATGACCGCCGATAAATTTTGTTGCAGAATGTACAACGATATCTGCACCGTGTTCGATAGGTCTGATAAGATACGGTGTGCCAAACGTATTGTCAACTACGACGGGTAAGCCGTGTTTATGGGCGATATCTGCAATGGCATCAATATCCGGTATATCGCTGTTGGGGTTGCCGAGAGTTTCGAGATAAATGGCACGGGTGTTTTCTTTTATGGCATTTTCGACTTCCGAAAGGTCGTGAGCATTGACGAAAGTGGTTTCAATGCCGTACTGGGGGAGTGTATGAGAAAGAAGATTATAGCTGCCGCCGTATATAGTCTTTTGAGCCACGATATGACCTCCGTCGGCTGCAAGGGCTTGTATAGTATATGTGATGGCTGCCGCACCCGAAGCTACTGCCAAAGCTGCACTGCCGCCTTCAAGAGCGGCTATTCTTTTTTCGAGGACATCCTGAGTGGAGTTTGTAAGTCTTCCGTAGATGTTGCCTGCATCGGCAAGTCCGAAACGGTCTGCAGCGTGCTGTGAATTGTGGAATACGTATGAAGTTGTCTGATATATCGGAACTGCTCTTGAATCGGTAGCGGGGTCTGCCTGTTCCTGTCCGACGTGTAACTGTAAAGTTTCAAATTTATAATTGCTCATAATGATTATCTCCTTTAATTATATTTATATTTTAAAAAAACGTATATTTTTTTGAAAGCTCCCGAACAAATTGATATAAATTATATGGAAATAAAAAATGACGTATCAATTACCAAATTTTCCAATCACTATTATATGTTCGGGAGTTGAACATTCGACAATATATAATATTATTTTGGATAAGAGTTACTGTTTCAAACATTATTTCCAACCTCCTTAAAGAGTGATTTTCTTTAGTGGAATGAATGTATTATAGCATATTTAACCTATCATGTCAATAGGTTTTGTAGAACTTTTTGCTCATGAATTAATTCAGTAATTTTACAGATTATAATGTCAATAAATTTAGAGCAAAAAATTTGCCAAAGATTCAGTATATTATTATATTATTGTATAATCAAATGAAAACATAAATATTTATTGCGTTTATAAAATATAGATGTTATTGCGGAATCAAGTCAGAAAAAATTTTTATATTGACTTTGAAATGTTACAATGATATAATACAAAGTATATGAGATAGAAGTGCTTATATTTTTATAAATAAAGTATCAATAAAACAACAGGCGGTATGCACTTTTTTGACATACGGTCTGTTTTTTATTTTGGAGGAATGTTATGAATTGGGTCGAAAAAATAAAGAATTTTATTGTTATTCGTGCAGTTGCATTGTATGGCAGATGCCATATCAGAAAATATTTTTCACAAAGCAAAAAAGCCGATGAGTTCAGCGAAAAAATGCTTTTGAAACTTATGAAAAAAAACAAGAATACCGAATTCGGCAAAAAATATGATTTTGCAAATATACATTCAATAGATGAATATCAAAAGAAAGTGCCCTTTACAACTTATGAAGATTATAAAGAGTATCTTGACAGGACTGCCGAAACAGGTGAACAGAATCTCATTACTTCGGATAAGATAAGTTTTTTTGCCAAAACGTCGGGTACAACGGGAGTGACGAAAAGAATACCTGTTGTTGATGATTCCTATAAGCCATATATCGGCTGTGTTTCATATTATTATACAATGCTTTTGAAAGAAATGAAAAAAAAGGGGATAGTTATCGGTAAGGGTCTTAATACTACCGAAACAGAATGTACATATACAAAAGGCGGTATAAGAGAGGGATTCATTTCATCGTATGCCTTGTCAAGTGCAGGATTGGTTTTGCCAACGATATGCCTTCCGAAGGAAATAAACGGATATGGCGATAACATTGACATGAAATATATAAAAGCCCGTTATTCATTGCAAGACCCAGATTTGATATTTTTGATGTCGATATTCATGTCCAATCTTTGTGATTTGATGAAATATATTTTTGACAATTATCAGATGCTTATAAACGATATCAGAACAGGTAAAATTGATGAAAGTGTCAATATTTCGGCCGAACTGAAAGAAAAGTTGGAAAAGAATCTTAATCCGGAGCCGGAGAGGGCTGAACAGCTCAGACAGATATTTGTAAATGAGCCTGACAAGGGTATTATACCGAAATTATGGCAAAAGATGTCGCTGATAGTTGCGATAGGCACGGGAGAATTTACGCCTTTCACGGAAAAGATGAAATATTACTGCGGTGAGGATATAGCTTTCTGTTATGGAATGTATGCAGCTTCCGAGGCAGCCGTTGCCACTGCGACAGATATTGAAGAAAAGGACTATATGCTTGCGATAGACGGAGGATTTTTTGAATTTCTTCCGATAGATGACGAAAATTCAAAGCCGCTGCTTTTGCATCAGCTTGAAGTCGGAAAGCTGTATGAGATAATCATAACGAATCGTTCGGGACTGTACAGATACAGAATAAAAGATGTTATAAGGGTGACAGGATATAAGGATAAGATACCTTTGGTACAGTTTGCTTACAGAAAAGAACAGCTTATAAATATAACGGGTGTCAAGCTGACTATCGAACATATTACGACTGCAATAAAAAATTTCCAAAAAGATATAGGAGTTTCTATATCGGATTACAGTCTTTATACCGATACCGATTTTGCACCATGGCGAATAGTGGCATTTATAGAATTTGAAAAGGATATTCCCGAAAATATTGAAAGTGAAGTCAGGGAATTTTTCGACGAGGAACTGACGAAAGTAAATCCCGAATACGGCAGAATGCTGAAAATAGGAGAATGTTCAAAGTCATTTATATGTGCGGTAAAAAAAGGAACTTATGCCGAATACCGCAAGTGGAAAGTAAAGCATGGTGCGTCAGAGAATCAGGTAAAGACGATACGTTTTATTGATACAAAGGAAAAATTGGAATTCTTCAAAAGCTGTACGAAACATTATTATAATTAAACGGAGGAAATTATGGAAAGAAAAAAGTCTGTAAAGGAAACGCTTGCCACTGTAAAGCAGGTTGACGAAAATATATGGACACTTGTTTACAAAGGCTCATACGGTCTTGATGAAATGCTTGAAAAAGGCATTTCGGGTATGTTCGGGATAATAAGATTTGCACAGAAATATGTACATTCAAAACAGGTGTTTTTAAATCCGTTTGTAAAGGATTTCGGATGTTCGAGCTTTAATACAAGGACACCCGAAAATGATGTTATTTTCGGCAGAAATTTTGATTATAAAGATTCATTGTGTTTTGTTGTGTGGACAGCTCCGGAAAAGGGTTACAGGAGTATGACCGTCACATTGGGAACATTTCTTCTGTACGGAAAGAAATGGCAGAATCCCAAGAAACTGAAAGACCATATAAGAATGATGGGAGCACCGTACTGCTGTATGGACGGTGTAAACGAAAAGGGTCTTGCGGCAGCGATACTTGAGATAAAAACCAAGCCTACAAAACAGAAAACAGGCAAAAAGTCCATTACAACACCTATTGCTATAAGGGCAGTTCTTGATAAATGTAAAAATGTTGACGAAGCCCTTGAACTTCTGAAACAGTATGATATGAAAGACCTGATATTTGCCAATTATCACTATCATTTTGCGGATGCCGAAGGAAACAGTGCAATAGTCGAATATGTGAACAACGAAATGCACATTATAAGACAGAAATATCAGGGCGAAAATCAAAAACTGACAAACTATTTCCTGACAGAGGGCGGTGACAACCGCAAGGAAATGGGACGTGACAGGTATAAAAGAATAGATGATAAGCTGTGTGAATGTGAGCATAAGATTTCAGAGGAGGATGCTATGGAACTCCTTGAAAACTGCACTTTGAATTATCATCATAAATGGATGCCGCACATGGTAATAACAGTATGGAGCAGTATATATAACTGTACAAAGAAGACTATGAAAATGTGTTCGGGAATGAATTATGATAATATGTACGAATTTTCTCTTGACGAACCGGGAAAGGTCAAAAAAATAAAATAAGGAGGCGGTGCGTTTGGAAAGTACAAAAAAAGTTCTTTTGGATGCACAGGATATCTGGAAATCATACGGCAAGGGTGAAGCAAGAGTGGATGCTCTTGCGGGAGTGTCATTGCAGATATTTGACGGTGAACTTCTGACAATACTCGGCAGTTCGGGAAGCGGTAAAAGTACCCTTTTGAATTCCCTCGGAGGAATGGACAAGCCCGACAGAGGAAAGATAATAGTCAGCGGTAAAGACCTTTGCAAGATGAATGACAGGGGACTGACCGATTACAGAAGAAAAAATATAGGATTTGTATTTCAGTCGTTCAATCTGATAGCTGAACTCACAACAAAAGAAAATGTTGCCATGACAGCGGATACCGCACATGACCCGAATATTGTTGAAAGAGTTTTTGACATGGTAGGTCTGAGGGCAAAAATGAACAACTATCCGTCACAGCTTTCGGGCGGTCAGCAGCAGAGAATTTCCATTGCAAGGGCATTGGCAAAAAATCCGAGCTTGTTGTTGTGTGATGAGCCGACAGGTGCACTGGACTATGAAACGGGAAAACAGATTCTTGTCGAACTTGAAAAGCTGGTCAGAAAGCACGGCAAAACAGTCGTGATAGTCACGCATACACAGGAGATAGGCAAGATGTCCGACCGTATCATAAAAATGCGAAACGGTAAAATTACTGATGTCACAGTAAATAAAAACCCCGTTTCAGCGGAAAGCATAGAGTGGTAAGCCTATGAAAAGAATGTTATTTCCTATCATCAAAAAATACCTGAAGCTGCTTATCTCGATAATGCTTGTATCTGCAATGGGTTGCAGTATAATGACAGGTCTTTCGAGTGCGTATGTGTCGCTTGAAACATCTTTGAATGACTATGTAGATGATTATAATTATCCCGATGCGGTCATTACAACGGATGTCACAAACCGCAAAAAGACAGATAAACTTAAAGAACTGCAGTCGGTTTCGGAGATAAATGCCCGATTGTGCGGAGATACTTATATAAAAAGCAAAGAGGGACGTTATTTATCCGTCAGGGTATTTTCATATAATCCCGATGATATGCAGAAATTCCATATATGGTCGCAGAAAGACAGTAATGGCAGGGATGATATATTCCTTGAATACAATTTTGCAAAGGATAACGGCATAAATGCGGGAAATACCGTCAGCGTAAAAGTTGATGACGAATACAGGGATTATTTTGTATCGGGGATAGTATCCATGCCCGAAACGCTGTCTGTTCAGCCGACGGACGATTCATGGGGAGTAAATACCGATTTCGGATATGCCTATGCACCGGTAAGACTTCTCAAAGATGAATATGACAAAAAATACGGTGAAGTAAAAGATGAGCTTGACAGCAAACAGTCGGAGCTTGACAAAGAGTGGGACAAGGCTCAGAAAGAGCTTGAGGAAGCCGAAGAAAAACTGAATGAAGCCAAAAAACAGCTTGCCGAAAAGGAAAAGCTGTTTGCTGATTCGTCAGCGGATGCGGAAGAAAAACTTGCTCAGCTCATGGAAGCCGAAGCTGAATTGCAGGCAATGAAAACGGAGCTTGAAAGCAAAAGAAAACAGCTTGCCGAAACAAAACAGACTTTACAAAAGACTGTAAATGAACTGAAAGAGAATAAAAGTAAACTGATACAAGCGGTCAGCGGTCTTGAACAAATTGATGATGCACTGAAAAATATAGAAAATATCAATGGATTGATGACAGGCAGTGAAAGTGTCAGATTCCTGGATATGCTGTCAGCCTTTCCGAATGCCGAGCTTTCGTATATTTTTGATAAGGCGGAGGATATTCGGAATTTCGTGGATATTCTTCAGGGATATGGTTTCAGTTATGATATAACCGATGAAGTAACGGATTTTTCCGAAAGGCTCATAAATTATATGGATCAGGCGGAATCGGATTATATATACATCAATTCCGATAAGATAAATGATTTGTCGGAGGAACAACAGGAAAGAATATTAAAGATAATAAAGAGATATTCTGTTTATAATCCGAATAAAAGCCTTGAAGAAAATATCGCAAATGTACGGGAAGTGCTCGGATTTATCCATGATATTGCCGAAGAAAAGAATATTTACAGTACAGTGGCATATCTGCCTGTGATAGGAAGCGACAAAAAGCTGAAAAAGCTCTTGTCCGATATCGGGGATATGGAGATAATTATTTCCGAGCTTACGGAATATACACAAAAGCCTGTAAAAACAGCAGGTGAACTTGCGAGTGCCTATAACGGACTTGTTTCGGAGATGGCACAGCAGGAGGAAAGCCTGACGGCTCAGCGTAAACAGATAACGGATACGCTTGCGGAATACGGCTTGACGGAAGATGATATAGATAATGCTCCCGAGCTTGTTGCCGAAAAGCTGAATGAAGCCGAAAACGGCATTATGCAGATAGATGACGGCATACGTCAGATAGACGAGGGAATGCCCGAACTTGAAAGCAAACTTTCGGAAGTCGCTGAAGGAAAAGAAAAAATAATCTCAGAGCTTGACAAGGCTGAAAAAAAGCTGTCTGAAGCCAAAAAGGAAATTTCGGAGAATCAGAAAAAATTTGATGATGAAACAGCAAAGGCACTCAGTGAATTTGCCGACCTGAAAGAAGAACTTGAAAAGGCTTACAGTGAGCTTGAAGACGGTGAAGGCTATGAAATGTTCTGCAATCAGTTTTTGATATACTTCAAAGATGGTGCAGACTCAAAAGTCGAACTTGAAAAACTCGAAAAGATACTTGAAGATGAAGGAATTGAAGTAAAAAGCAGTTTTACTTATGAAGATTCGGCAGTCAAAAAGAGGATAGACGTAAACTTGGAGCCTATCGAAACAATGTCGATATTCATGCCGATGATATTCTTTGTGATAATACTGATAGTAGTATTCATGTTCATGTCGCTGATAATAAAGCAGAGCAGACGAGAGATAGGTATTCTGCGTGCATTGGGCTTTACAAAGACAAGCATAAAATTACTGTTCTGCGGTGTAAATCTGATAGTATCATTGTGTGCGGTTCTGTTGGGAAGTATCATAGGATATTTTCTTATGAGATATGTAGGCGATTATTATACAGCATTTTTCCCGCTGCCCGAATTTACGTTCAAATTAAATATGGGAATGTATCTGTCAGCGGTATTGCTTACGATAGTAACGGGTCAGATATCAACACTTATAAGTACAAATACTATTTCAAAGATACTTCCGTCTGAAGCCATGTCACGACCTGCACCCGAAACGGCTGATGTTCCGAGATTAGTGCAGAAACTGACGGCAAATGCCTCGCCTATGACAAAATTCAGTGTTACGACAATGCTGAGAAATAAAATGAGATTTGTATTCTCGGTGATATGTATTTCGGCATCAGTGATGATGATATTCTCGTCACTTGCTTTCATAACTTCAAAGAATCATCTCCTTCATCAGCTTTATGATGAAAGGATAAATTATGACTGTCAGATATTCTTCAAGCAAGACCCGACAGATGACCTTATCAAAGAGATGAATGAACTGAAATTTGTCCGTGATGTACAAAGATTACCGTATTATCAGGCGGATATAAAATCCGGTGGAAAGACAAAATCCGCTGTCATCAATGCCCTTGACAGACAAACACAGCTTGTCGGAGTATATGACAGATATGATAAAAAGATAGATATACCCGAACAGGGGATAATACTTGAAAAGCACCTTGCGGAAGAATTGGGCGTTGATATCGGAGATACAGTCGATATCAACGGTATATCTGTGAAGATAGCGGAGATATCCGATCAGTCAATAAACCGTTTCCAGTATATTTCTTATGAAGGAGCGGAAAAATTAGGTGATGTAACGCTCGGTTCTGTGATATGCAATATATCCGAAGATGATGAGCAGAAGCTCCTTGAATTCCTTACGGGAAATGATGATTATTTGTACGCTGTATTTACAAGACTGTCGTATCAGGGCAATGAAAAGATATTCAAAACATACGATTTAGCCGCATGGATAATAATAGGCTTTGCGATAGTCATAGGTCTTGTTATAGTCATAAATACCGCTCAGACAAATCTTCTTGAAAAGAAAAGAGAGCTTTGTGTTCTGAGAACACTCGGTTTCCAGCACAGCGAGGTTTCAAGGAAATGGTTCGTACAGTCGTTCCTGCAGTTTATATTCTCATGTATGATAGGCTTGCCGACAGGTATATATATAGCCAAAACGGCTTTGATGAAATTGAGTACCGAAGGCAGAGAATATGTCTTTGCAAACAGCTTTACGGAATATCTGTTCACAGTCCTTTTAGTGCTTGCATATATCGTTGTCAGCCACTTTATTGCCATGAATTCCATGAAAAAATGGGATATGGTAGAGAGCGTAAAGGATAAAGAGTAAAAACAGAAACACCCATGACAAATAAAAAATCATGGGTGTTTTTTATTAAAAAATAAAAATATACTGCTTGATTTTTGAGGAAAAACAGACTAAAATGTAGAATAGAAAATGCAAAAACCAAGTGATATTTCACTCTGATTAAGGAGATAGTATTTTTATGAAAAATCTGTTGGCTAAAATAAATGAAAAAATGCACAGTTTCTCAAAGGGACAGAAGCTCATAGCAAATTTTATAACAGAGCATTATGACAAGGCGGCTTTTATGACAGCGTCAAAATTAGGTACAACGGTGGGCGTGAGTGAATCAACGGTAGTCAGATTTGCAACGGAATTGGGCTATGACGGATATCCCAAAATGCAGAAAGCCATGCAGGAAATGATAAGGGATAAGCTGACATCCGTACAGCGTATCGAGGTGACGAAGAACAGGATAAATAATGATGATATCCTTTCGACAGTTCTGAATCAGGATATCGAAAAGATAAGACGGACTCTTGAAGAAACGTCAAAGGACGATTTCAAAAATGCCGTCAGTGCGATAGCTAAGGCAAAGACGATATATATATTTGCAGTGAGAAGTTCAGCGGCACTTGCATCTTTTTTGGGATATTACTATTCCCTTATATTCGAGAATGTAAAGATAATAAGCAATTACGGTGAAACGGAGATACATGAAAAGCTGTTCAGGATATCATCAGATGATGTTATAATAGGGATAAGCTTCCCGAGATATTCCAATGCGGCAATAAAGGCAATGACATTCGCACATCACAGAGGAGCAAAAGTAATTGCACTCACCGACAGTATGTCAAGCCCTCTTGTATCGGTATCGGATTATGTTCTTATAGCCAAAAGCGATATGGCATCAGTGGTGGATTCACTTGTAGCACCGCTGAGTATGATAAATGCCCTTGTAGTTGCAACGGTACTTGACCCCGAGCTTCATGCAAATGAAACATTTGATATGCTCGAAAATATATGGCAGGAATATGACGTATACAGGAACGACAAGGAGGAAAACTGATTGACAGTAAGAAAGACCGCTGTAATAGGTGGCGGAGCGGCAGGAATGATGGCAGGGATATTTGCAGCATATTCGGGTGATGATGTAACGGTATTCGAGAAAAATCAGAAAATAGGCAGAAAAATCTATATCACGGGCAAAGGCAGATGTAATGTCACGAATAATTGTGATATAAAGACAGTCATAGCCAATACGCCCGTGAACGGAAGATTTCTGTACAGTGCGTTGAACAGGTTTTCACCGTCAGATACAATGGATTTTTTTGAAAGCAACGGTCTTGCACTCAAGACCGAGCGTGGAAACAGAGTATTTCCCGTATCGGACAAAGCCGGAGATGTTGTCGATACACTTCTGAAGGTATCAAAAAAAGCCGGCTGTAAGATAATAAACAAGACGGTCACGGATATAGTGTCGGAAAACGGTCGTATAACGGGAATAAAAATCAATGATGAATTTTTGCTGTTTGATAAAGTCATAATAGCCTGCGGAGGAAAGTCCTATCCGCTGACGGGTTCAACAGGTGACGGCTACAAATTTGCCGAAAATGTCGGTCACAGGATAATCCCGTTGAAGCCATCGCTTGTACCGCTTGAAACCGTTGAGAAGATACCGTTTGAATGTGATAAACTTCTGTTGAAGAATATTGCACTGACAGTCGTTGATACATTGAATAATAAAAAGATATACACGGATTTCGGAGAAATGCAGTTGATGAAATACGGAGTATCGGGTGCGGTGATATTGAGTGCAAGCTCTCATATAAGAGAAATGCAGTCGGGCAGATACAGGCTTGATATAGACTTGAAGCCTGCTTTGAGCGAAGAAAAGCTCGATTCAAGACTATTGAGAGAATTGTCCGAAAGAAAGAATAATGATTATGAATATCTCATGCACGCATTTCTGCCGAAACAAATGATAAATATGTTCATTGAAAAATCGGGAATACCGGCGGAAAAAAATTGCAGTGAGATAAGCCGTTCCGACAGAAAGACAATAATTTCACTTCTGAAAAAATTTTCTCTGACGGTAAAATCATACCGACCTGTTGAGGAAGCTATAATAACATCAGGCGGAGTTGATGTAAAAGAGATAGAGCCGAAAACAATGGAGTCGAAATTGGTGAAAGGCTTGTATTTTGCAGGGGAAGTCATAGACGTGGACTGCTACACGGGCGGATTTAATCTTCAGACGGCATTTTGTACGGGAGTTCTTGCAGGGGAGAATTGAAGATATCTCCATTAATGTGAAAAAAACTTATGCAATGTCAACATAGAAAATAGTTGAAATTTATTGCATTTTACTTGTTGACAAAAACAGGGTACTTAATGTATAATAGTAAGGTATCGTAATGACACAAACCCCTGCCTTATGGCGGATGGGAGGGAAGATAAATGGCTGAAATCAGAATTAAAGATAATGAATCCCTCGAAAGTGCATTGAGAAGATTTAAGAAACAGTGTGCAAGAGGCGGTATCATTCAGGAAGTTCGTAAGAGAGAAGCTTATGAAAAGCCTTCTGTAAAGCGTAAGAAGAAGTCTGAAGCTGCTCGTAAGCGTAAGTACAAATAATTTGTACATTTGACACATCAGAAAATTTTTTTTGAGGGATATTTTCAGACGCTGAAAGGCGTTCCATGAAAGTATCCCCTCATTTTTTGAATTAATAATTAATAATGTATAATTGAAGTTGTGGGTGATGATTTTTAGATAAAAAATTATTGACATAGAGAAAAAAGGATTTATAATAAAACTTGGAATGTAAAAATAATTATGAATTATTAATTAATAAGGGGGGCGGGGAATGAAGAAAGGTTTGTTGATGCCGACAGCAGCGGTCAGGAATGTTACGGACATATCCATCGAGCTTGTCAGGGAATTGGATACAGATGCGATTCTTTTGGACGTGGATAATACGCTTGCTCCTCCTACATCACATATCCCGTATGAAGGTGTGCAGGAATGGATAGATATGCTGAAGGAAAACGGCATACAGGTGGTAATATGTTCAAATAATTACAGGAAGCGTGTCAGACCGTTTTCGGACAGCGTGGGACTTGACTGTGTTGCAATGAGCCTGAAGCCGTTTCCGTTCGGATTCAACAGGGCTAAAAGAAAGCTGAAAGAAAAACCGCAGAATGTGCTCGTGGTAGGCGACCAGATATATACTGATGTGCTGGGAGCGAATCTTGCGGGGATGAAATCGGTTCTGCTTGTACCGAGAGATGAAGAAAAAGGTATTACTATTTGGATAAGGCGAAGGCTTGAAGTGAATATCAGGAAGAAGATAAAAATTTTGGGGGAATAGATATATGTCGGTAAAAGAGGAAAATGTCATAGACGGTATAGGGATAGACAAGGATACGAACAGGCTTGTCTTTTTGATAACAGACCCGTTCACATGGGTAGTGCAGGAATATGAACATCTGAAAGCTATACAGAACAAGATAAATAATTATGTCAGATATATCGAAAGTCATGGATATAAAGAGCAGTATAAAAACAGGGAATTTGACGGTTTCAGGATAGAGATAGTGTTCAAATATCAGTACACCGAAAACGGAGAAGCATTTCTCCGTGCAGGCGGAAAACAGCTCAGGGAAAGAAATATAGATTTTGTATATTCGGTTGCAAAGGCGGAATGAAAGATGAAGAAAATACTTTTTATACTCGGACCAAATTTGAATATGGTCGGTATAAGGGATAAGAATATATACGGAGCGGAAACGGCTGAAAGCATCAATGTTCAGGTGATGAAATGGGCGGAGGAATTCGGCTTTGACTTGGAGATATTCCAGTCCAATCACGAGGGAGATATAGTTGACAAGATACATTCGGCATACGGTGAAAAGGACGGTATAATGATAAATGCAGGGGCATTGACACATTACAGCTATGCTCTGCATGATGCGATAGAATCCGTGCATATCCCGACAGTTGAAACGCATATGTCAAATATATATGCAAGAGAGGAATTTAGGCATAAGTCGGTAATATCGGCTGTTTGTATCGGCTGTATAGCAGGATTCGGCAAGGAAAGTTATTATTTAGGCTTGTCAGCCCTTGCAAAAAAACTTTGAAATAGAGGAGCTGGAAATGATAGCTGACATTGATTTGATAACAAGAGGTATGCAAGTGCTTGTTGAAAAACTTGGTATAATTGAAGCGGAAACTTTTATTTCTGTTATAAAAAATGATAAATTTGATTATACCAAATGGAGAGAAGATAAATTTGAAGATATGACACTCGAAGAACTCAATAATGCTGCTGCCCAATATGCGAAGGAACATCCTTTTAAAGGAAAAGCTGTTATTATATAGCAGGGAATGTATTATAATATAAAAGAATGGGTGATAATATGAGCAGACTTGGAATGTTGGCTGAGCTTCTGCCGAATGACGTTGATGGTGCGATTATCATTTCAAACGAAAACAGGAGATATTTCACGAATTTTGTTTCGTCATTGGGATATTTGCTTGTAACGAGGAAAGACAGCTATTTGCTTGTCGATTCAAGATACAGCGAAGCCGCACATAAACAGGCTGAAAACTGCACGGTGGTAAAGTTCGGGAAATTGAGTGATGATTTGTGTGATATAATAAAGCAGAACAACTTGAAAAATATCATGCTTGAAAGTGCCTCATTTACTCTGACGGAATGTGCATATATAGAGAATATTCTTGATAAGGCAGGAGCAAAAGCGGTCAAAAGCGATGAACTTAATAAGATAATAAATACAATGAGGCTTTATAAGACCGAGGATGAAACGGAAAAGATGCACACTGCACAGATGATGACCGAAAAGGCTCTTACCGAAACGCTGAAACTGATAAAAGAGGGTGTCAGTGAGAGGAATATAGCACTTGAACTTGAGTTCAGGATGAGAAAGCTCGGTGCAGACGGAGTTTCGTTTGACCTGATAGTGCTTTCGGGAAAAAAGACTTCAATGCCGCACGGAGTGCCCGATAACAATAAAGTAAAAAACGGTGATTTCATATTGTTTGATATAGGAGCAACATACAAAGGATATCACAGTGATATGACGAGAACATACGGTTTCGGAAATATCACTGCTGAACAGAAAAGAGTTTATGCGACCGTAAAGCAGGCTCAGCAGAATGCACTTGATACCGTGAGAGAGGGAGTAATGTGCGGTGAGGTCGACAAAGCTGCACGTTCATATATCTATCATGCAGGATATGAGGGATATTTCGGACATTCAACAGGTCATGGAGTCGGCTTGGAAATACATGAAGTGCCGTCTGTTTCACCGAACAGTGATTTCAGACTTCACAGCGGAATGGTGATAACGGTTGAACCGGGGATATATCTTCCCGATAATTTCGGAGTGAGGATAGAAGACATGGTAATTGTATCAAATGATAAATATATAAACTTTGCGTCACTGTCAAAAGAACTTATTATATTGTAATTTGAAAAAATTGTTGCAATTTTATTTTTCGTATAGTATAATAAAATTGCTGTTTAGCGATTATTAAAAAAACGGAGGATTCTATTTTATGATTACAGCAGGAGATTTCAGAAACGGTATTACATTTGAAATGGACGGACAGGTAGTTTCTATCGTTGAATTTCAGCACGTTAAGCCCGGCAAAGGTGCAGCGTTTGTCCGTACAAAAATAAAGAATGTCATCACAGGTGCAGTTGTTGAAAGAACATTCAACCCGAATGACAAATATCCGACAGCATTCGTTGAGAGAAAAGACATGGAATATCTCTACAATGACGGTGATTTGTACTATTTCATGGACAATGAAACCTATGAGCAGATTCCGATAAGCAAGAGCGTTCTCGGTGATAACTTCAAGTTCGTTACAGAGAATATGGTATGTAAGGTTCTTTCATATAAGGGCAATGTATTCGGTGTTGAGCCTCCGAACTTCGTTGTACTCACAGTTACACAGACAGACCCGGGCTTCAAGGGTGATACAGCTACCAATGTAACAAAGCCTGCAACTCTTGAAACAGGTGCCGAAATAAAAGTACCGCTGTTCATCAACGAGGGCGACAAGATTCAGATTGATACCAGAACAGGCGAATACATGGCAAGAGCTTAAACAATTAGCAATTAGCAATGTGCAATTTGCAACGGAGGAAAAGGAAAATGGATATAAGCGAAAAGGCAGCCTATGTAAAAGGTTTGTTTGATGGCATGGAACTTGATATGAACGATAAGCAGAATAAAGTGCTGAAAGCTCTGATAGATGTTGTGAATGACATGGCAGAGGAAGTTTCACAGCTTGACCAATGCTATGATGACGTTTGCGACCAGATAGATGCACTTGATGAAGACTTGTCGGGCGTTGAAGATATGCTCTATGATGAAGATGATGATGACGAATATTGTGACTGTGGTTTCTGCAGCAATGAAGACGGCAACGCTTATGAAGTAACGTGTCCGACTTGTGGTGAGGTTATCGGTCTTGATGAGGATTCATTGAATGACGGGGGTATCACCTGCCCGAAATGCGGTGAAAAACTTGAATTTGACTATGACGAAGATGAACTCGACGATGACAGCGAGGAATAATATTTTCTGAAAGTCAGATATTTAGCATTGAAAAAAGACACCAACTTTGAGTTTATCTGAGTTGGTGTTTTTTGGTAATTTAAGAAAGGAATGAAGAAAAATGCTTATAAGTATGATACAGTCGGGAAATGTCAATATATTTTCCGTAATAGTATATATCATATCCTCGCTTATGGTAATATTTCTTGTAATGCCCCTGCATGAATGGGCACACGGATTTGTTGCATATAAGCTGGGAGACAGAACAGCGAAATATCAGGGAAGGCTTACTCTGAATCCACTTGCACATATAGATTATATGGGTGCGGCAATGATACTTCTGATAGGCTTCGGCTGGGCAAAACCTGTTCCCGTTGACCCACGTTACTTCAAGAAACCGAAAAGAGATATGGCTCTGACAGCTCTGGCAGGACCTGTATCAAATCTTCTTGCGGCAACGGTTGCGGGTCTTTTGATGAATGGGATAATTTTTATTGTAATAAAAACAAGTCCGTCTATATATGATGCGTATGCAGTGCTCAGAACACCCGGGGTTGTTTATTATATTCTTATGTTTTTTCAGTATCTTATGCTTATAAATATAAGCCTTGCGGTATTCAATTTTATTCCGATACCGCCCCTTGACGGTTCAAAGATACTGATGGCGTTTCTGCCGAATAAGTGGATATATATTATCAATCAGTATCAGACTTATATATCAATGGGATTTTTTATACTTGTGATGATGGGAGCAGTGGGAAATATCCTGTCACCTGTTCAGTGGAAACTGTATGATATTATTGATTGGCTGACGGCACTGCCTTTTGGGTTGGTATGATGAAACAGGAGCAGCTTTTATACAAGTTTGATGTATTTGAAGGACCTTTGGATTTGCTTTTGCATTTGATAGAGAAGAACAAGCTGAATATATATGATATACAGATATCGGAATTGCTCGAACAGTATATGGAACAGATAAATATAATGCAGGAGCAGGACTTGGATATTGCAGGAGAGTTTCTTTCAATGGCATCAAGGCTTGTACAGATAAAATCAGCCATGCTTTTGCCGAAGTATGACGAGGGCGAAAAAATGCGTGAGGAATTGTCGGGACAGCTGATAGAATATCAAAAGTGCAAGAAGATGGCAAAATTCCTTTCGGAGAATATCAGCTTTGACAGCTTTTGCCGGGAGCCGATGAAGATAAAGGCGGATATGAAGTATAAAAGAACGCATTTGCCGAATTCGCTGACAGGGTCATATATGGCAGCGGTAGGCAGAGGAAAGGCAAAATTGCCGCCCTCAAAGGATGCTTTTTCGGATATAGTGGCAAGACGTGTAGTGTCAGTGAGTTCAAAGATAATAGGAGTCATGCGTAAGCTGATGAAAAATGAAAGCATAAGATATGAAAATATCTTTGACGGTTCAGTGGACAAAAGCGAACTTGTAGCAATATTTCTGGCAATACTTGAATTGATAAAGGGCAAGCGTGTCAGAATAGAAGAAGATGAAGGTGAGCCTGTACTTAAAATGAATGTCGGAGGCGGAAAGAATTGGACGAAAGAAGATTGAAAAATGCTGTTGAAGCGATAATATTTGCAAGCGGAACGCCTGTCGAGCTTCAGAAGATAGCACAGGGACTTCATATAGGAGCATTGCAGGCAATGACGATATGTGATGCTCTTGTCGAGGAGTATAAAAAAGCTGACAGGGGGATAAAGATAGTCAGACTCAATGACAGTTATCAGATGTGCAGTGTTGAGGAATATGCAGGATATATAAGAGAAGTTATGGATATCAAAAGAGATGTGCCGCTGTCAAATGCAGCGGCAGAGGTATTGGCAGTCATTGCATATAATCAGCCTGTTACAAAGGCATTTGTCGAGCAGGTCAGGGGAGTTGACTGTTCGGGAGTTATTTCGAGCCTTGTCGCAAAACAGCTCATTGAAGAAAGGGGCAGACTTGAATTGCCCGGCAGACCGCTGATATACGGAACAACGGAACATTTTCTGAGATGCTTTCAGATATCGTCATTGGAGGAATTGCCTCCGTTGCCTGATGATGAAACGGGTGACGGGCAATGAAAATATTCTGGCTTGTGTTCTCGCTGATAATATTATTTATATTGTTCTGTCCGTTTTCGTTGAAGCTGGTCTATCAGGATGAAGTGAGCCTTAAAATAGGATATATTTTCCCGATAATAAAAATACTTCCCGAAAAACCGAAAAAAGAAAAGAAGTCTGAAAAAGAGAAAAAGACTTCCGATAAGAAGGCGGAGGATTCCGAAAAAGAAGAAAAGAGTTCGGGTGAAAAAAAGAAGAAGTCCAAAAATCCTGTATGGGAATTTACAAAGAAAAACGGACTTGACGGGCTGATAGAGCTTTTGAAAGAGATAGTCGGGATAGTTGTGAGATTGGTCGATACAATAAGACGGCATATAACGGTATCGAAATTAAGGCTCGATTTGCTTATAACGGGAAATGACCCTGCCGATACGGCTATGAAATACGGCTATGCGTGTTCGGCAATATATCCGTTATTGTCGATACTCGACCAACACGTCAGAATAAAAAAACATGATGTTTATATAGATGCAGGCTTCAATGCCGAAAAAACACAGATAAGATTTATCCTGAAAGCCCGTATAATGCCGATATTCGTTATAATAGGAGCGGTTGTGGCACTGATAAAAGGCTTGAAAATTTTTATGAAAATAAAACAATAAAATTTTTTTGAAAAGTGGTATGGGGGAAACCTTTTTTTCAAAAAAGTTTTCTCCCATAACTTGCATTTCACAGAGAGTTATATTATAATAGTTAACAAAAAAGGCGGTGTTTGATTATGAGTGATCGTCCGATAAATAATCTTATGGATACGACCCTTGAAAAATTAAAGCAAATGGTTGATGTGAATACAGTGATAGGTACTCCGATAACGACTCCCGACGGAACAACGATAATTCCCGTGTCAAAAGTCATATACGGATTTGCGTCAGGCGGTTCGGAGTTCAACTCGAAAAAGCCCGATTCGGAGAATCTTTTCGGAGGCGGTTCGGGTGCAGGCGTTACGATAACGCCTATCGCATTTATTTCCGTGAGCAACGGTGAAGCAAAGCTTCTTAATATTTCGGCATACAGTGATGCTCAGGACAGAGCTATCGGAAGTATCCCCGAAATCATCGACAAAATAACGGCATTGTTCAAGAAGGATAAAAAAGAAGACAAGCCCGAAAAAGTCACAAAAGAAGATAATTCGGCTCTTGATGACCCGAAAGTATGAGCGGCGGGTGAGGAAAAATAATTTCCCGCTCCTGACTTACGACTTATTAATAAAACCATCTGCCTTGTGCATATTATTTAAAAAATAGGGTAGGTGGTTTTGTTTGTTGCTAAAAAGAATATTATGTATGATATGTGTTGTATTGTTTTCGTTTTCGAGCGTAAATGCGGTCGGTGGAAGCAAGCCTGAAGTGTCTGCTGTATCGGCAATATTGTATTGTCCCGATAATAATGAGATACTGTATGAAAAATCGGCTCATAAAAAAATGGCTATTGCGAGTATCACGAAGATAATGACAGCGATAATAGCTCTTGAAAGTGATGATAAGGAAGTGACTTTCGCATATAATATGATAGCCGAGGGTTCGAGTATGTATCTGAAAGTGGGAGATGTGATAAAAGTATCTGAGCTTGTCAAGGGAATGATGATGGTATCGGGGAATGATGCCGCAAATGCGATAGCGGTATCGCTTGGCGGAAGCAGGGAAAAATTTGCCGATATAATGAATGAAAAGGCTGATAAGCTGGGTATGAAGGATACGCATTTCGTGACACCGTCGGGGCTTGATGACGAGGAACATTATTCGACAGCCTATGATATGGCATTACTGTGCAGTTATGCAATGAAAAACGGAAAGTTCAGGGATATCGTTTCACAGAAAAGTATGAGTGTGGAATTTATTTCCCCCAAGGGTCAGAGGATAACATACAGGAATCATAATAAACTGCTTTCAATGTATGACGGATGTATAGGAATAAAAACGGGATTCACGAAAAAAGCAGGCAGAACACTTACATCATGTGCCGAAAAAGACGGAGTGCGTCTGATAGCGGTCACACTGAATGACGGAAACGATTGGAATGACCATATATCCATGTATGACTATGGATTTTCACAGGTGGAAAAGATATGTCTTTGTGACAGTACAAGAATTTTTGAATTGCCCGTAGTCGGCTCAAAAAAACAGAGTATAAAGGTGATGCCGAAAGAAGAATGTGCTGTATCGGTCTTGAAAGGCGATGCGGACAGGATAACGGAAAAAATATATATGCCTCATTTTGTCTATGCCCCTGTACGGAAAAATACCGTTGTCGGTGAAGTGAAATATTATCTTGAGAATAAGATGATAGGTAAAGCGGATTTGACGGTAAATGAAAATTGTTTGTATGATAATGAAAGTTAAGGGAGATATATATGGAAAAAGAAGAAAAAATAAGAGTTCAGAAAATAATAGCAGATGCAGGAATAGCATCAAGACGTAAGGCAGAGGAGCTTATCGAAAGAGGAGCTGTTACCGTGAACGGTCAGAAAGCGAAGCTCGGTGACAAGGCAGACCCCCGAAAGGATAAGATAACAGTTGCAGGACGAGAAATAAAAGTAAATTCGGAGAATAAAAAATATTATATAATGCTCCATAAGCCGAGAGGATATATAACAACGGCTAATGACGAGGGCGGAAGAAAATGCGTGACGGAATTGGTTGAGGATATCCCCGCAAGGTTATTTTATGTAGGCAGACTCGACAGGGAATCCGAAGGACTTTTGCTGATGACGAATGACGGGGATTTTGCGAATATGATAACACATCCGTCAACGCATTTCGCAAAGACGTATCGTGTAACTGTCCGTCCGAGAATTTCGGAAGAACAGCTCACGACTTTGACAACAGGTGTAATGATAGACGGAAGAAAATCAATGCCTTCTGCAATAAGGGTCATAAAAAGTGAACAGGACAGGACAGTTCTTGAAATAGTTCTTGAAGAAGGCAGAAACCGCCAGATAAGAAAGATGTGTGAAGCGGTGGGGCTTGAAGTGGCAAGACTTAAAAGGACTGCTGAAGGACCTGTGAAATTGGGAATGCTCCAGCCGGGCAAATGGAGAGAGCTTACAAATGAAGAAATGAAGGCAATAAAAAATTATCATAAAAAACTCGTGTCGAAAAATGAGCATGAGAAAGAAATTTCAAATAAGAAAAAAGGCAGAAAATAAATGTGTAATAATTGCCGTAAAGAACATTTAAAATTTGGTTAATTGTGATAAAATTGTCGGTTTTTATTTAAAAACATTGACTGTAATGGTTATATATTATATAATATTAAGTGGATATATGTATAAATTGCACTTTTTATGTATCTGAAATTAAACCGATAAGGAGATTTTTGATATGGCATTTTTGATAGACTGTCCGGGATGCGGAAATTCGATAGTAAATAACGGTCAGGATTGTCCGTTCTGTGGCTACAGTGTAAAAACAGGCAAGACCCGTGAAGAAATGGAACAGGAGCTTCTTGCGGCAGAGGAGGCACTTCGTGCCGAAGAAGAAGCAAAGGCTGCCGAGGAAGCAAAAAGACTTGAAGAAGAAAGAAGAATAGAAGAAGAAAAACGTGCGGCGGAGGAAGCTAAAAGACTTGAAGAAGAAAGACTCGCCGAACAGGCAAGGCTTGCAGCCGAAGAAGCTAAAAGACAGGCTCAACAGAACAGCTTTTTCGGAAGACTTCAGCAGAGAAAGACTAATGCAGTCCAACAGACCGATATCAGCGAAAAAGTGAATAATGATATCGAGAATCTTCCCGAGATACCGACAGGAGACAGCGGAGTTCTGCCGCCCATGCAGCTTGAAAGAGAAGTCAGCGTAAATGAGATAATGAATGCTCCGACAGTAAATCTCACACCGCTTCAAAAGGAAAAGGAACAGACTATACTCCCGCCCATGCAGCTTGAAAGAAAAGTCAGCATGGATGAAATAATGAATACCCCTGCAGTTCCGCTTTCATCGATACAAAAAGAAGTCGTTGAAAATGCTCTGCCGGATATAAACAGCCCCGATGCCGGACTGCCGAAACGTCCGCAGACAGATATAACGGTCGAGATGCCGTCACAAAAAGCACCGTCTGTCAGAAAACCCGAAATAGATATTCAGGTGAGTGTTCCGAATCAGCCTGCAAAACCGTCTGTTGTTCTTCAAAAGAAAGAAGAACCTGTAACTCCTCAGCCGATACAGCAGCCTGTACAGCCTCAGCAAAGACCTCAAAGGCAATGGTCATCAAATCCGAATGAATTCAACGGCAATCAGCCTATGCAACAGCCTGTACAGCCGCAAATACAGCAACCACAGATGCAACAGCCTGTACAACCTCAACAAAGACCTCAAAGGCAATGGTCATCAAATCCGAATGAATTCAACGGTAATCAGCCTATGCAGCAGCCTGTACAGCCGCAAATGCAGCAGCCCCAGATACAACAACCCGTACAGCCTCAGCAGCCGAGACCTCAAAGACAGCTTCAACAGCAAAGGCAATGGTCAAGTAATCCGAATGAATTCAATAACGGTAATCAGCCTATGCAACAGCCTGTACAGCCGCAAATGCAGCAACAGCCAATGCAGCAGCCGGCACAACCGCAGCCAAGACCACAAAGACAACAAAGACAATGGTCGTCAAATCCGAATGAATTCAATGGCAACCAGCCTATGCAACAGCCTGTACAGCCACAGATGCAGCAACAGCCAATGCAGTCTCAGCAGCCAAGACCTCAAAGACAGCCTCAACAGCCAAGACAGCAACGACAATGGTCGAATAATCCCAATGAATTTTCGGGAAATGTTCCGTTACAGCCCATTCAGCAGGAAAGGTCGGAGATGACTTCAACAGGTGAAAGACTGAGTGACCTTCCGCCCCAGCAGGTTCCGTCAGACCCCAGCTTTGACCAGACATCGTATGTAAAGAATCTTAAAAAACAGATGTATGCAGGCAAAATGAGCGGCGGTGACAGCGGCATGAATGAGGATATTTTTACCAATAATTCAAATGTAGTTGCACAGCCTATGAAGCATGACGAAAATGCAAAGGTTGTCGGTGTAAATGTCAATCGTGTTACAGCACCGAAAAGTCAGAATAAGATAGTAGCCCCGATAATTATTATCCTGATACTTGTAATAGCGTTGGGTGTAGTGGCTTATATCACTTTGTTCCAGAATCCTCTCGGCGGTGATGAAAATGAATCGTCATCAACAACATCATCACAGTCATCGGAAACTTCTTCGGCTTCGTCAAAAACAGAATCAAAAAGTTCGTCAACATCAGCAGGTACAGTAAAATTCAAAAAGCCCGATAATTGGGAAAGTACGGTTTATGCTTATGTATATGTAGATGAAGGCAGTGGCAGAACAGAAAATGCCAAGTGGCCGGGAGAGGAAATGACCGATAACAGTGACGGTACATACAGCTATGACGTTGCAAAGGAATTTGAAAGCGGAATGATTATATTCAATGACAATACTACCGGAAGAAAGGCGAATAAATATCCTCAGTCGGGTGCCAATTCCATTGATTTCGGTATAATTTACGAAGTATAAAAAAATTTGAGCAGTACAGAAATAAACTTCTGTACTGCTTTTGTTATAAAATGACAGGCTGTAATTGCTTTTCGTCAAGAGCCATCTGAAGTGATTGAGGTATAAGCGTGAAATCAGCAACAAGGGAATTGGGTTTCTTGAAAGGGTCGTCCTGTCTGAAAGGTACAAAATAGTAATGTCTTGTATTGAGGAGCTTTCCGATATTCTGTGCCGAAGCTCCGAGAGCGTCATTTGTTGCAATACTGAGTAAAACGGGTTTTTGCTGACGGAGATGTGATTTTACCGCCATTGTAACGGGAGTATCCGTAACAGCATTTGCCAGCTTTGCAAGAGTATTGCCGGTGCATGGTGCAACGAGCATTATATCGGTCATTTTTTGAGGTCCTATCGGTTCGGCATCTTTTATTGTCTTTATTATATCTCTTTGGCATGATTGCTCTATTCTGTCACAGATATCCTTTGCTTTTCCGAATCTTGTATCAATTGAGCCTGCATTGAATGACATTATCGGTATAACTTCATAGCCTGATTTTATGAGAATATCCATTTGTTCAAGTGCTTTTGAGAAGGTGCAGAAAGAACCGCATATCGCAAAGCCGACTTTCGGGCTGTTCATAGTTTTTCCTCCCTGATGATGTTATAAACGGCGTTTTTGATGATAATACCCGAAGTTTTGGGAGCGACCTTTCCGGGGAGGGACAGGGCATGGACAGCTTTGATACCGAGCCTTTCGGCTGAATTGAAGTCAACGCCGCCGGGCATTGAAGCAAGGTCTATCACAAGGGCATTTGAAGCGACCTTTGCAAGGGTATGGGAATCGAATATCATACAGGGTATTGTATTGAAAATAATATCATATTTACCCGTGAGATTGTTCGTAAAGACAGCGTGAAAGCCCCGTGCTTTTATGAATTCTATATCTCTGAGATTTCTTGCACTGACAGTGACATCGGCACCGAGTCCCGAAAGTATATCGGAAAGAACTCTGCCGATACGCCCATAGCCTGCAACAAGGCACTTGGAATTATTGACAGTACCGTCATATTCAAGCATAGCGGTCTCGACAGCACCTTCGCTTGTGGGAACGGCATTTGCAACGGCAAATTCCTCACGAATACTGTAATCGAATACATTGTCCCTGCCGAAAGGCAGTTTGGTTTTCATACCGCAGAATACAGGCTTATCACCTATCATTTCAAAAAGTTCATCAAGCTGTATTATATTATCTGCAAGAGGGGCATTCAGTGTCAGACCGTCTTTTGAAACGGGCAGGGGCAGTATAAAAGCATCCGAATTGCGAATGGTATTTTTTATGTCCGAGTCGGTCAGACCGAGCATTGTACCGCATTTTTCAAAACCGCTTATATATACTCCGTAACCGTCATCAATGGCGGATTTTCCGCAGTAAAGCTGTCTTTTGTCACCGCCTATTATCCCGAAACTGCTTATATTATCCATAGCAAAACCACCAAATAAAAAAATCTTTTTATACAGTATATTCGCATGGAAGAAATTTGTTAATTTTCTGATATAAAACAAAACAGACGGCAGAAAAATCTGTCGTCTGTTGATTTTGTCGGTATGAAAAATAATATCAGACCTTTTCGGGTTCGGGATAGTCAATGCCGAAGGTATCGACAGTAACGGTTTCCATTATCTGAGGGTCAAGGGGCTTGTCGGAGAAATCGGTGTCGGTTTCGGCAATGGCATTTACAACGTCCATGCCTTCAATTACCTTTCCGAAAGCGGCATACTGACCGTCAAGATGAGGAGCATTTTTGTGCATGATAAAGAACTGAGAGCCTGCCGAATCGGGTATCATTGTACGAGCCATTGAAAGAACGCCTTCGGTGTGTTTGAGGTCATTTTTAAAGCCGTTCATGGAAAATTCACCTTTGATGTGGTAGCCGGGACCGCCCATGCCTGTACCGTTGGGGCATCCGCCCTGAAGCATGAAGTTGTAGATAACTCTGTGGAATGTCAGTCCGTTATAGAAGCCCTTTTTGATAAGGCTGATAAAGTTGTTTACGGTATTGGGAGCGATATCGGGATAGAGTTCGGCTTTAATGATATCACCGTTTTGCATGGTTATGGTAACAATAGGATTCTGAGCCATAATAATATTTTCCTTTCAATCAGAGAGTCTGAGCTATTTCTTTAAGATATTTTGCGAACGGTTCACGCAGGAGAGGATTTTGGAGAGCAATTTCGACAGTAGCCTGAAGGATACCGAATTTATCGCCCATGTCATAGCGTTTTCCCGTATAGTCAACGCCTGTCATTCCGACAGTCTGAGCAAGAGTTTTCATTGCATCAGTGAGCTGTATCTCACCGCCTGCACCGGGCTTGGTGTTGTCGAGGATATCGAAGATATCGGGAGTAAGGACACATCTTCCGAGGATAGAGTAGAGAGAGAGAACAGCATCTTTGGTTTTGGGTTTTTCGACCATATCCGTACAGCTGAATATATTTTCTTCAAGCTGTTCAACTTTAAGGGAACTGTATTTGAAAATTTCGCTTTCAGGGACAGCTTTTATGCCGACAACAGCTTTGCCGTATTTTTCGTATGCTCTGATGAGCTGACCACAGGCGGGGTCTTCACCGATAATGACATCATCACCGTAGAGAACTGCAAAAGGTTCGTTTCCGACAAAAGACCTTGCACAGTTGACTGCATGACCGAGACCCTTTGTTTCTTTCTGACGAATATAGTAGATGTTTGCGAGCTTGGAGATATCGACGAGCTGTTCGTAAACATCATTTTTGCCTGATTCGAGAAGTCTTTGTTCAAGGGCGGGAGTACGGTCGAAATGGTCTTCGATAATGCCTTTTCCTCTGTTTGTGATTATGAGGATGTCGGTGATGCCTGAGCGAACTGCTTCTTCAACAATGTACTGGATAGCGGGTTTGTCAACGATAGGGAACATTTCTTTGGGCATAGCTTTAGTTGCAGGAAGAACTCTTGTGCCAAGTCCTGCGGCAGGGATGACTGCTTTTGTTACTTTCATAAAAAGAACTCCTTTAAAAAATATTTAAAACAGTGAAAAGGCGAATATTGCAATGATATAGCATACCATGATAGACCATGCGAGAGGTGTATTGACACCACCGTTGGTGCTGAGTGCTTTCAATAAGCCTTCACCGTTATGCTGTTTTTTGACCTGTTTTACTTTTTGGATGCAGTGTTTGTAATAGCTTCTGTTGGCGGTAAAGCCGCATATAAGCCTTAGGATAAAAATAACAGTGCCTATAATAGAGGGGATAAGGATAAGCCATAAGTCGCTTTGGGGACTGTTTTCAAGAGCCCATGAAATGATATCCTGAGAATCGGGATTGGATAAGCCCGAAGCGGTGAGGGTTGCTTGTATTTCTTTGATGACAGGCATTGAATAGAAAACCGTTATGATATATCTTGCAATGACGAGTGCAAAATATATCAGGGATATCAGAGCACCCTTGATATACTGCTTTCGGTAGAGGTACCACGCACCTGTGAGGAAAAAAGCAGGGATGTTGAAACGGCTTCTGCCGATATTTTTTATTTTCATGAATGTAGGCATATAGTAAGTAGTGTTTGCCCTTACGAACTTTGCAAGCTCTGCACCGTTGACACCGTCAAAATCCTCGTCTTTCGGAACTCCTCCCATGGGGTCTATGAGGAATATAAACGGATTTTCTTCTGCAAGGTTCTTTAATTTTTCATTAAAAGAATCTTCTCCGTAAAAACTGTCTGTTTCCTTGTCAGCGTCATCCGTGTCAAAGGGAAAACGTTTGCTTTTGCCGTCACTGAGGATATTTCCGCATTTTTTGCACAGCGGATAGCTTTTGGGATTTTCTGTACCGCACAAAGGACATATCACTGTATTTTTCGTTTTATCATTTTTGACGGTGGTATCTTCCGATTTGTCATAGACTTCTTTCCAGCTTTGCTTTGACTTGTGCAGTTCGGGGAATATACATTTGCCTTTTGCAGAATAGCATTCCCTGTGATAAGGAGCACCGCATTTCGGACATACCACTATATCATCATCGTTTTCAAATTTTTTTGAACAGACAGGACAAACTTTTCCTATAAAGTCCACACTTCCACGCCCCTTTTTTCAATTGGCAATCAGCAATGAGCAGTTAGCAATGGCTCTGTATCACAGTATGCAATTTTTCTGCACATTCATTGCTTATTTATGACTTTTAATTGCTAATTGTTATTATACTATATTATTTCCAAATAAGCAAGGTTTAATTTTGGGTGAAAGGTATGTCAATGATTTTTTGATATACAGGGGTACAAAATATTGTACGGATGATGAAAAAGTTTTATTGACAGTTTGAATATCGGGTGATAAAATGAGAATACAAAAAATCTTGAAAAATAAAAGAGCCTCTATTGACAATTTGGTGATGAAATGTTATAATAGCACTGTTGCACAAAATTGTGTAACTTTCCTTACTCTCGTAAAAGAGGGTCATATGTCCAAAAGGAGGTGCAATGAAAATGGCAGTTATCAATTCTTATGAAGCAGTAATCGTAGTTTCTCTCAAACTCGGTGAAGAAGCTGTAAATGAGACTGTAAAGAAGTTCAAGGAACTTATCGAAAAGAATGCTACTGTTGAGAATGTTGACGAATGGGGCAAGAGAAGACTTGCTTATCCTATCAACAAGGAAACAGATGCATACTATGTTCTTTTCGACTTCAAGTCAGAGCCTGAATTCCCTGCAGAACTCGACAGAATCACTAAGATAACGGACGGTGTACTCCGTTCAATGATCATCAAAAAAGAGGCTTGATTGAGGAGGCAGTTTTTTTATGAATAATGTATCTTTGATCGGCAGACTTACCGCAGACCCCGAACTTAAACATACTCAGACAGGACTTGCTTATACAAGGTTCAGCATAGCTGTTGACCGTCAGTTTGTCCGTCAGGGTGAAGAACGTCAGGCAGATTTTATCAACATAGTTTGTTGGAACAAAACAGCAGAATTTGTATGCAAGTATTTCAACAAGGGCAGAAGAATTGCTCTTAACGGAAGAATACAGACAGGCTCTTATACCGACAGGGACGGCAATAAACGCTATACAACAGATGTTGTAGCCGATAATGTTGAGTTCTGCGACTCAAAACCGGAGTCATCGGGCGGTAACGGTGGTTATAACAACTACCAGAATAATAATTATCAGAATAATAACTATCAGCAAAACGGCTATCAGCAGGGCGGCTATCAGCCGCAGCCACCAAGACAGGAGCCGCCTGTCTCTATGAATACTTATTCAAACGGTGATGCGGGAGATTATATAGCAACGCCGTCAGATGATGACCTGCCGTTCTGATTGACAATGAAATTTGAAGGAGGAACTACCCATGGCTGAAAGACCTGAAAGAGATAACCGCAGAGGCGGTCGCAAGGGTCGCAAAAAAGTTTGTTCTTTCTGCGTAGATAGAGTAGAAGCTATTGACTATAAGGATATATCAAGACTCCGCCGTTTTGTATCGGAAAGAGCCAAGATACTTCCCCGCAGAGTAACAGGCACTTGTGCACGTCATCAGCGTGAACTTACAGTAGCAGTAAAGCGTGCAAGATACCTTGCATTGATGCCTTATACAAGCGACTGATAAATAAAACTTATAAAACCGATGTCATTCAGAAATTGGCATCGGTTTTTTTGAAAAAGGAGTTTTTTCTGTGAAGCATACTTATAAAACAAAAAATACCTGTTCACGCTCGATAGAATTCGAGGTCGAGAACGGTATCGTAAAAAACGTTAAATTCAACGGAGGCTGTATGGGAAATACGCAGGGAATAGCCGCCCTTGTCGAAGGAATGAAAACCGAAGACGTTATCGCCAGATGTGAGGGTATACAGTGCGGCTTCAGAGGGACATCGTGCCCCGACCAGCTTGCAAAAGCACTGAAAACAATTAATAATTAATAATTATTAATTAATTTTAAAAAAAGACTTGACAAAATAGCTGTGATGTGATATTATATTAAACGTTGCAGGGAGAAAAGCTGTAACGGAAATATATGTGGAGAGGTATCGAAGCGGTCATAACGAGGCGGTCTTGAAAACCCATTTTTTATAAGAACCATTTCTTGACAGGAATGGAGTTCATTTCACTATACGGAGGATTACTCAAGTGGTGAAGAGGCTCCCCTGCTAAGGGAGTAGGTCGGGAAACCGACGCGAGGGTTCAAATCCCTTGTCCTCCGCCAAAACTGCATGAATACAGGCTTTTTAGCTTGATGTTCATGCGGTTTTTTTATGCCCGAAATCAGAAAAATTGTCCTGAATTTTGAAAAATTTTGTCCTATTACTCATTGTGTTACTAACTAATATTACTCACTATATATCCTGCAAAGGTTTTTTCGCTTTTCGTTACTGTCAAAATAATAATACAGCGTTACTTCTGCACGAGCCATTTATGGATAGTAAGATAAATCAGAATTTGTCAATCCATAAACTCCCATTTTATGGAGTGGACGCAATGAGAACGAATGTTAGAAATAGCATTTAACGCATTAATTGTTCCATTATATTTGAAAGTGATGATATTTTGTTCTGTATTATCAATATGCTCAATTTCAAAATTCCACGCTCCATTATGATCTAATACTCTTATACAAAATAAAGTAAGTTCATGGAGGTCACTCTCATCAGGAGCGGATACAATTACTCTTGCATTTTTGAAATTATTTGAATTCTTTTCGTGAGCTTGATCCCACCAAGTTTCCATCGCTTGAGTATCATAATATGAAAAGGGTTTCATTCTTTCAACTCCTAAATTCTAATTTATTGTATTAACGACAATCTGATTATATCATATATTGCCTGAAAAATCTATAAACTTTTCAAGAAAGAAGGCGTTAAAAATGCTTTTAAAAAAGAAAATTTCTCATGAAACAGAACAACAGTTACAGCAGGATAAAAGCCTTATTGCGAAAATACAGCCACAAGGCGAGATTGCCTTCAATGGTGAAAAGCTGATAACGACAGGTGACGGTTATGAAATTATCAATGGCTGTCATAAAAGGTTGAAAAAGTATTCTCATCACTTTTTTGGGTGTACAGCAAGTGAATAAGAAAATGGTATAATTATGAAAAAGCAGAGTAAACAAGTGTATTTCTTCTGTTTTTTTATTTATGATTATTCAAGATAAGTTTGGGTAATGCAGTTTACAATTTTTGCTTGCAGTGTAAGTTAATTTACTTTTTGCATGGAAACTGTAAGTTACTTTGCATTTCGGGACTATATTGCAAATTGTTTTTAACGAAAATTTATATTATGATATAGTCAGCGAAAGAGAGAAAAACAAAAAATAAAAAAGGAGTATATTTATGGATTACATAATGGAAACTGACGGACTGACGAAAATATACGGTTCAAAAGCAGCAGCGGACAATATCAATATCCATATCCGTGCCGGAGAAATATATGGTTTAATTGGTCGTAACGGTGCAGGAAAAACTACAATTATGAGAATGCTCAGCGGTCTTTCATCTCCTACCAAGGGAACATTTACACTGTTCGGAAAAACAGGAAGTCAGGCTCGTAAGGAAATGAAAAATGTCGGGGTTCTTATCGAACATCCAGGACTTTATCCCAGTCTTTCAGCATATAAAAATCTGAAAATCAAAGCAATCGCTATGGGGTGCGATACGAAAAACGGATATATTGAAAATTTGTTGGAATTGGTTGGTCTTGAAAATGTCGGAAACAAGCCATGCGGCTCGTTTTCACTTGGTATGCGTCAGCGTCTTGGTATCGGCTTGGCTTTGGTGGGTGAGCCGAAACTGATAATACTTGATGAGCCGATAAATGGTCTTGATCCGCAGGGTATCGTTGAGGTAAGAAAAATGCTTGCACAGCTCAGGGACGAGAAAAAAATAACTGTCATGATTTCAAGTCACATTCTTGACGAACTCGGAAAATTGGCAGATTCATACGGAATTGTCCATGAAGGCAGGCTGGTAGATGAATTTACAACGGGTGAGCTTCATAAACGCTGCGGAAAATATATTTCCGTCAGGACGGACGATAATGCAGGTGCCGAAAAAGTTCTGAGAAAAGCAGGCTTTAAAGAAATAGCCGCTGACAATGACGGGTTTATCCGTATCAGCGAAAGGCTTGATGATGTAAAGTTCGTTGTAAAGAAACTGGTTGAGGCTGATATTGTTCCGAATCATGTCAGTGTATCCGATATTTCTTTGGAGGATTATTATTTGAGTGTTACAGGAGGGAAGCATAATGGGTAAATTGATAAAAATGGATTTTTACAGGCTTTTCCAGTCAAAAACATTTTGGATATCAGCAGTCGTTATGTTTTTGCTGCAGGGAATCACATCATTTTCTCTGCCGGTACTGCAAAAAAATCTGCTGAGGTTTGCTTCCCTACCTGCGGAAAATGCGAGTGAAATGCTTGATACAAAGCTTTCCGAAATATTTTCTTCGCCTATGATGTCGTTCTTCATGCTCATCATGTTCATATCTGCAACAACATTTCTTTTTGCGGATATAAGGGACGGCTATGTAAAAAATTTTGCAGGTCAGATAGCAAGAAAAGGCTATTCGGCAATATCCAAATTCATTGTAGTTTGTGTACATAATGCTGTTTTTATGTTGCTGGCTTTGTTGGGAAATATTTTGGGTGTTGTGTGCTGTCCCGATTCTTCTTTGATAGTCGATTCAGCAGTTGGTTCGGGAATTGTTGTGTTTTTTGTAAAGCTGCTGCTCAGCTTTGCGATGACATCAATTATATTGTTCCTCACGACAGGTTTGCGTAATAAGACTCTTGCAAGTGTAGTAGGTGTGCTTTTCAGCGTAAGTGCTTTGGGACTTCTCTATATGGCTCTCAATCAGCTTCTTTCTATGGTTGGCATTAAAAACTTTGATGTTTCCAACTATGCACCCGATCAGTTGTTCAATTCTGAGTTTGATACTGCCGCCCTTGGTGCAGTTATCAATGCAGTCATTGTTTCGGTTGTGTTTATTGCCGTGTTTGTCTGTTTGACTGTGGCAATTTTCAATAAACGTGATGTAAAATAATTTAAGGAGATGTTTGTTATGAAAGAAAAAATATAAAAGCAATCATTTTTAAAATATCAAATTGCACAAGTTAAATAATGTTTTATTGTTGAAAAGGGAGAAAATTATTTTTTGACGATGTTTTGGCGGTTTTGTTGGACATCAGTTGGACACAGTATGTTAGAATAAATATAGCACAACAAAAAAATTATTTCAGGAGGTTTTTAAAATGAAAAGTTCAAAAAAGTTTATGGTAAGAATACTGACAGCGGCACTTGCATTGTCAATTGTCGGCGGTACAGCTATCAGTGCAGCGGCAGTTGATACGGTTGATAATACAGATTATGAGATTGTTGATACCGCAGATATGGGTGAAGATATTGACGTCCCTGACAGCGGAGAAGTTCAGACACCCAATGCAATCAAGGGCTTGATATCCAATCTTATCTCTAACCGTCGCTTGCCGAAAATACTCAGCGATGAAATCAAAGCGGAATTGTCACAGAAGTTCAAGGAAGTTTCAAAAGACACTGTAAATGTTGCGAAAAACGTATTGTCAATGGTAGTCGGCTACAAGCAAAATGCTGATAAGTTCACCGTTGAAGAAGACGGCATTTACTTTGAGGAGGGTGACTTTAAATTCAAACTTCACGCAAGTATTATTGACGGTTTTACAGCGGAGGTTGTCGGATATACAGGCAGCGGTGAAGGATATTTTGAAATTCCCAACAATGCAAATGGTATTACCGTTACAGCAATCGGAAATATGACGGAAAATATGGACGAAGAAACACTTGCTGCTGCTCAGACGGTAATTATTCCCGATACGGTCAGGTCAATAGACGTAAAGTCAATGAGTGCTTTTTCCAATGTTGAGGACTTTAATGTTTATTACGGCAACCCTTATTTCATGTCTATGAACGGTGTTGTTTTCGACATTACAGGCAGAACACTTGTTCTTTTCCCCAGTACAAGAACAGAATACGATCTTCCGGGATATACCGCTGCTATTGGTGACTATGCTTTCTACGGCTCACAGATTCAGACAATCAACATTGCCGAACCTCAGTCGGAACTTGAAATATTGTCCTCTGTCGGTGAATATGCTTTTGCAGATTGTGTTGGTCTTGAAGAAATGAATATTGAATATGCAAAAACAGTCGGCAAAGGTGCTTTTGCAGGCTGTGAGAATTTGAAAACAGTATATGTTTCATCTGATTTAACGGAAATCGGTGAGGGTGCTTTTGAGGGAGTTTCGGAAGATTTTGTAATTGAAGGATACAGTGCTGATTGTTATGCCGCAGAATATGCACAGGAAAATGGCATTAACTATCATTCTCCTCTTGAAGTAGACATTGATTTTGAATTTGAGGGTGATTTCTTCGGTTCGGTAGCACTTGGTTCAAAATTTGTTATCAAAGGTAATGCCGGCGGCGGTGAAGGTGACTATCTCTATGCTTTCCTCTACAAAAAACCGGGAGAAGAAAAATGGACTGTTAAACAGGGCTATAAAGAGAATGATTCTGTAGAATTTACTCCCGCATATGCCGGAAATTATGAATTCTGTGTAAAAGTAAAAGATGCAAGCGGTGAAATTGCTAAGATGTTTTCGGATATTCAAGTTGAGGAAGCCTTTGTGAATGAGTCCTCAATTTCCGCAGATACTATCAAAAAAGGCGAAACCGTGACCGTTACAGGTGTTCCCGAAGAAGGTATGGAAAACTGTACTTATGCTTTCTACTACAAAAAGACAACAGACAAAAAATGGACACAGAAACAGGGCTTTGATACAAATAACACCGTTGAGATAAAGCCTGCAAAAGCTGCTGATTATCAGATATGTGTAAAGATAAAAGACGAAAACGGCAGTATTGCTAAAAAATACTTTGACCTTAAAGTAAATCAGGCAGAATAAACTATATAAAAAGCGGCTGAGATTGCCTCAGTCGCTTTTTGATGTTGATAATAGAGGAAAATGGAAGCATGAATTTTATAGAAAAAATAACGAATTTTATAGTTATGCGTGCAGCAGCATTGTACGGTGGAATGCAGATAGAAAAATATTATTCAAAGGCAGAAAATGCGGATAAAGTCAGTGAAAAACTGCTTATGAAACTTCTGAAAAAAAGCAGGGATACGGAGTTTGGTAAAAAATACAATTTTGCCGATATAAAAAATGCAGAAGATTATCAAAAAAAGTGCCGTTTTCGGTCTATGAAGATTATAAGGAATATATAGATGAAATGGCTGAAACAGGCAGGCAAAAGCTCATAACAGCGGACAAAGTTGAGTTTTTCGCAAAAACTTCGGGTACAACGGGTGTAATGAAAAGAATACCCGTTGTCAGAAAGGCAAAGCCTGCATTTATAAAAAATGTGGCAATATTTATTTATTTCATCAACCGTGAAATGAAAAAAAGAGGTTATCTCTATGGCAAAGGAGTGAATATGGTCGAGATAGAATCGTCTGTTACAAAGGGCGGAATACCCGAAGGAATCATTTCGGCTTATACAATTGAAAAAAATCAGTTTTTGATGCCTGCAATAACCTGTATCCCAAATGAAGCCCTAAAGTGCGGTGAAGAATCCGATATGAAATATATAAAAGCCTTCTATGCACTGAAAGAAAAAGACCTTACATATTTTGCTGCTGTGTTCAACTCGAATATAACCGACCTTATTCAATATATAATTGAAAATCATGATATTCTGTGTGATGATATTCAAACGGATTTTTTGAATTTATTCCCGTTGAAGATGAAAACAGCCGTCCTTTGATGCTCCATGAGCTTAAAATTGGGGAATTGTATGAAATTGTCATCACAAATCTTTCGGGACTGTACCGCTATCGCATCAAAGATGTTGTGCGTGTAACAGGCTATAAGGGCAAAGTGCCTTTGCTTCGTTTTGCATACAGGAAAAATCAGGTAATAAATATTACAGGTGTAAAACTGACAGCAGAGCATATAACAGGTGTGGTGAAATCGTTTGAAGAAAGAACGGGCATTACCGTAAATGATTACTGCATTTATCCTGATACGGACAACATACCTTGGAAAATTATCATGTTTATCGAAACGCAGTCGGACATATCACCCGAAACAGTTGAACAGCTTGGAAATATATTTGATGAAGAACTTTCAAAAACAAACCGTGAACATGAGCGTATGCTGAAAATAGGGGAAACTTCTCCGTCAGACGTTTACTCAGTACAGGAAGGTACTTTCAGAAAGTACAGAGAATACAAAATATCAAAAGGTACTTCACAAAATCAGGTAAAGTCTATCCGTGTGATAACCACTCGGGAACAGTTGGATTTCTTTAAAAAATATATAAGCTGAATAGTGCTTCATTGTTGAAAAAGGCGAATTTTCATTTTATATGTATATTTATTTGATATTAGTGTACATGGTGTGTTAGAATAATTATTACAAAATTAACCTCTTGTGCCAGTAAAAATATAAATCAAAAAACAAGATGTTTGATACAAGCCAAAGGTTGCTGAGAATAAAACAGTTTGTTTATAAGCAAA